>JABJKO010000209.1 GCA_018660305.1 Rhodospirillaceae bacterium | reverse complement strand
GTCAGAGTATCGGTCCGCGACAGGGTTTCCAGCTCAAGCTGATTGCGAATTTGTTGGATAGCGACACCGAGCTGCACCGCGACATCCGCGGCCAGCGCACGCTCATCGCTGGTCCACGCGTCTGACTCGGCCGTGCGCCAGAGGACAAGGGCGCCATTGACCACATGCTGATAGGATGTCGCCACACAGAGAATCGACTGTCCGCCCTGTTCCGCGGCAAAGGGACGGCCATCGCTTTTTACCCGCGCCATGGCCCCGGCCACGACCTCATCAGGCGGTCTCCCTTCACCGAATTCCGCGGCGGAAACCAAATCGTCCGTGCCGCCTTCCCGATAAAGCCGGCAGCCCTGCGCGCCAACCGCCTGGGCTGTCGCGAGCGCCGCCGCCCTGAGCATGTCATCGGGCACGACCTCGTCACGGATGGTGCGCATGATATGCGCGATCAGCCGTTCCCGGATCTGGATGCGGCTTAGTTCTTCCTGCCGGTTGCGATCTTCCGTAACGTCCCGGCACACCCCACGCGCGCCACCGCCCTGCGCGAGGTTCTCGGCGATGGGACGGGAGGAGGTTTCAAGACAGGCATAGTGCCCATCGGCGCAGCGGAACCAGACATCGACGCAATCGACCGATTTGCTGGCGACAAAGGGCGATTCACCCGCATCGGCCAGCAGGGGATCAAAAAAATCCGTCGGCGACCGACCGACCAGCGCCTCGGCCGTATAATCCAGCGCGCCGCCCGGCGACACAAAGGTGAAACGATCGTTGGCGTCGGTTTCCCAGCAGAAATCGCCGCAGATATCGACCAGTTCCTTGTAGCGCTGGCGGGACTCTGTCAGGGCGCCCCGAAAGGCGCTTTCAAGCGCCGTATCCCGACCTATCACCAGGGCCGATTCCCGTTCAATGACAGGAAGAACAGCAAACTCGAAGGTTACGCCCGCTAAATCGTCACCGGCGCTCGCGTCGAGCGTAATCGCAACCGTCGAAAATTCCCCGGACCGTATGGCCCCCGCCAGCGTTGGATGCAGACCGTTATCCGATCCCAGCCCGAGACAATCGGCGATTTCCGCGGACGCCCCGTTGGCGACGATAACCGTGCCATCACCCCGCAACAGCGCGGCTGGACCGCTGTAGCTTCCAAAACCGACATGGTTCGAAAAAAGTGTCCGAACAGCAGACTGAAGCTCCCCGTTTTTGGGGCGCATATTCGAAAAAATCATACGCATTACCGGTCTACCAGCGATTTTGCGGCGTTTTCGGTCGGCGGCTCCCCGTTGGCTTACGGGTCTTCATCTCGTCCGGCATGATCACTTCGCCGGTTTCCTGGACTTTGGGTAAAGTCGCTAACTTTTTCACCGGTGGCGTCTGTGGGGGGGTTTTAAGAGACTGGAATTCAGCAACATCGAAGGACGGCCTGCCAAACATGTAGCCCTGGCCAAAACGCACGCCACAGCCCGACAACATGGTCGCGCAGGGCTCGTCTTCGATCATTTCCGCAATTGTCGCAATGCCCAGATCATGACAGAGACCCGCGACGGCTTTCAGAAAGGCTTGATTGCGCTGCTTTTCCATCGCATTCCGCACGTACTGGCCATCAATTTTGACCACATCGACTTCCAGCGCGTGGAGATACCGCAGGGCGGCTGCCCCGGCCCCGAAATCGTCCAGACAGACTTCGTGCCCGGCCGCGCGCAATCCCTGAATGAAACGGTTTGCCGCATCCAGATCGTCGATCCGGGCGGATTCGGTAATCTCGAACATGAGCTGCGACCGGATGGCGTCGAACTTCTGCAGCAAATCGTGTAACGCGGCGACAAAACCGGTATTGGCAATGGATTGCCCCGATACGTTGACCGCGACCACGTGGTTCGCGCCCTTGGCGTTTTCGGTCACCAGCCATTCAAGGACCCGCCTTGCCATGGCGAGATCGAAATCGGAGATAACGCCGGTATTCTCGGCGAAGGTGATGAGATCATAGGGAGACCGGTCGAGCCTTTTGCCGAACCGCGCCAGGGCCTCGAAGTGATGGATCTCCCGCGTATCGAGCGCGACAATGGGCTGAAACGCGACATCGAAGCGGGATTGCTCGGCAATCACCTTGAATTTGGCGAGTTTTTCCGTCGTCTCCCGGGTCATCGATTTCAGATTGTCGGCGAGGCTCGCCATTGTGAAATTTTCGCCACCGGATTCGCAGAATTGATTGACCGTATAAAGAAGGACCCTGACAGAGTCGGCTTCGGTCATGTCATTGGCGCCCGCGTCGACCGTACCGGTATTGACCGAAATGCCCTCCCCGGTGGGGTCGGCCGCCTTGAAAATTTCCTCAACGCGGTCGGTGATCTTGTCCACATTGAGACCAGGCTTATGCAGGAAGCCGTACGCCCCGTCATCGAGCTGACCGGCCGCCTGCCCGCCGGCGGCATTCGCCTGAAGACAGGCGCCCATGCTCCGAATGGCGTTTTCGGCATGCTCCGCGTCCATCCGGGCACGCAGATCGTCTAGATCACCGGTGTGAACCATGGTGAGTTTGAGGGTTTCGCCGCGTTCGCCAGCTTCGCGAATTTGCTGAGTGGCGAATTCCGCGAAGGCTTCTTTTTCAAGAAGACCGCTTTCCGGATCCCGTGATTCGTCGTTAAGGGTTTCAACGGAATTTGCCGGGCTGCCAAGCCGGATCGCGAAGAAATGGTTACCTGGCAGATCGGGCAGATGATACCCCATCAACGATAGGGGAACCGTCGGTCCTTTAACGCCAATCAGCTTTATGGGAATTGGGTCGAGCCGAGAGCCCGGCGCCATCCCCTTTAGCAATTCAGCGACGAGCGGCACACCTTCCGGTACAACCAGATCGAGCAGCGGTTTGCCGACCAATTCCTCGGGGCCGCTGCCCAGCAGGGAATAGGATGCGCCCGCGGCGAAGGTAATGCGGTTGTCCGATCCCACTTCAAGCAACAAATCGGCGGCGCAGAAGGCAAGAGCCACAAAACGGTCCCGCTCGCGCTTGAGGGTTTCAACGTAACCTGAAACCCCGACCGCTGATTGCTCCAGATTATTCATTAGTGTTCCGACGGGATGTGCCGGTCTTTTTGCAGACCGGCAGGAAAGTTTACTCAAATCGTTAGAGGTAAATCCTAAGTGACAGGACTTAAAGAATGATTTCTGGCCGGTTCCGGCCATCCGGGCAGACCATGGGTTGCAACACCAACCCGGGCGCGCCACATTGGCGTCATGACGGAAGATCCCTCCTTGAATTCGTTAACGCGAAATCCCGCCAACGGTTTTGGGGGAATCGATACCTGGGTGTTTGACCTGGACAACACGCTATATCCGGTAACGGAAACGCTGTTGCGCCATATCGACGAGCATATGGGTAAGTTTGTGGCAAACTTCCTTAACGTGGATGCCATCGAAGCCCGTCGGGTACAAAAAACCTATTTTAAGAAATACGGGCTCACGTTGCGCGGTCTGATGATTCATCACGGACTTGATCCCGCCCGATTTTTCGAAGAAATGACGCCCATGGACCTGACCCAGGTCGATCCCAACCCGGCTCTGGGAGAGGCCATAAAGCGGCTTCCGGGCCGAAAAATCATCTATACCAACGCCTCGGCGCACCATGCGCAGCTTGTTCTCGACCGCCTCGAGATGCCGGACATCTTTGAGGCTATTTACGACATCGCGGCGGCCGAATACCTGCCAAAACCCGCGATGGAGCCCTATGAGACGCTTTGTTCCCTGTATTCGATCGATCCAAAGCGCGCCATCATGATCGATGATATCGCCCGCAATCTGGAGCCGGCCGCCGCCCTCGGCATGACCACCGTCTGGATGAAGACCGGTGCCGAGTGGGCCCGCGATGTGGCGCCGGAAGCCCATATCGACCACGTGGTAGGCGACATATTATCCTGGGTCCGGGAGATCGCCGGCACTGCCCCGTGACTCGATGGAACCACCGCCTGCGGCGGTTGACTCCACACGGCCTGTCACTATTGTTCAAAAACGTTTAAACCGGCTAATCGCCCGCATTTGCGGGCCCATCCATAGAGAATTCATGAGCAATACAGACCTGCAAAAGACAATCGACGAAGCCTGGGAAAACCGGGATGCCGTCTCCCCCGAAACAAAGGGCGCGGTGCGCAATGCCATCGATGAGACGCTCGACGGCCTCGATTCCGGAACCTTTCGCGTCGCCGAAAAGCTGGCTGACGGAAACTGGCAGGTCAACCAATGGCTCAAAAAGGCGGTTCTGCTGTCTTTCAGGGCCTACGACAACGTCCCCATGCCCGGCGGGCCCACCGATCCGGTGCGCGGCGACTCTCCCTGGTACGACAAGGTGGGGTCCAAATTCGCCGGCTGGGACGATGCAAAATTCCGCGAGGCCGGATTCCGGGCGGTGCCAAACTGTACCGTACGGCGGGGGGTCTATGTGGCGCCCGGCGTCGTCATGATGCCGAGTTTTCTCAACATCGGTGCCTATGTGGACAGCGGCACCATGGTGGATACCTGGGCGACCATCGGCTCCTGCGCTCAGATCGGCAAAAACTGTCACATTTCCGGTGGCGCCGGTATCGGCGGGGTGCTTGAGCCCCTGCAGGCCGATCCGGTGATTATCGGCGACAATTGCTTTGTCGGTGCGCGCTCCGAAGTGGCCGAGGGCGTCATTGTCGAAGACGGCGCCGTGCTGTCCATGGGCGTCTTTCTCGGCGGATCAACCAAGATCATCGATCGCGCGACCGGCGAAATTCATTTTGGCCGGGTCCCCGCCTATTCGGTGGTGGTGCCCGGATCGGTCGCCGGCAAACCGTTGCCCGACGGATCGCCCGGACCCAGCCTTTACTGCGCCGTCATCGTCAAACGGGTCGACGAGCGTACGCGATCCCGCACGTCGATCAACGATCTGTTACGCGATTGAGCACGACCCTCGATGCGCTGGAGCTTGCCAAGGCACTGATCCGCTGCCGCAGCGTCACGCCCGAAGACGGCGGGTCGCTTGATACGCTTCAGGCGGCCCTGGAATCCATCGGCTTTACCTGTCACCGGCTGAAATTTTCCGACGACAATACGCCGGACGTCCAGAACATGTATGCCCGCATCGGAACCGAGGGTCCCAATTTCTGCTTCGCCGGTCATACGGATGTGGTGCCGGTCGGCGACGAAGCCGGTTGGACCACGGACCCGTTTGGCGCCGAGGTGATCGACGGCGTTCTTTATGGCCGCGGCGCCACCGACATGAAAACAGCCGTCGCCTGTTTCGCGGATGCGGCGTCGCGGTTTCTTGCGCGCAAGGGCGATGGCTTTAACGGCTCCATCAGCCTGCTGATCACCGGCGACGAAGAAGGCCCGGCCATCAACGGCACCCGGAAAGTACTGCAATGGATGCAGGAGCGGGGCGAGACCATGGATGCGTGTCTGGTGGGCGAGCCGACCAACCCGTCGACCCTTGGCGAGATGGCCAAGATCGGACGCCGCGGCTCCCTGTCAGGCTGGCTCGACGTGCATGGGGTGCAGGGCCATACCGCCTATCCCCACCTGGCCGACAACCCCCTGCCGCGCCTGCTCAAAATGCTGGCGGCGATCAACGACGAGGTGCTGGACGACGGCACCGATCATTTCCAGCCGTCGAATCTGCAGATCACCACCATCGATGTGGGCAACAGCGCAACCAATATCATCCCGGGCACGGTGCGGGCCGCCTTCAATATCCGCTACAACGATCTTCATACCAGCGAGACTCTCATGGCCTGGCTGCGGTCCAAATGCGAGGACATCGGCGGCGACTATGACCTGGAGTTTCATATCACCGGCGACGCCTTTCTCACCGCACCCGGCCCGTTCAGCGCCCTGCTCGCCGGCGCCATCAAATCCGTCACCGGCATGGAGCCGGATCTGAGCACCACCGGCGGCACGTCGGACGCTCGGTTCATCAAGGATTTCTGCCCGGTTGCCGAATTCGGTCTCATCAGCCAGACCATGCATAAGCTCGACGAGCGGGTTGCCATCAGCGATCTGGAGAATCTAACCGATATTTACGAGGCCGTGCTGGACGGCTATTTCGCCTCATGACGCAAGCTGGATCATGATCACGGCGCAGGAGGCCAGCCGGTCGCTCTATGGCGCTTGGCGACTGGCCCGGTTTGATGCCAACGGCATTACGTTTTTTGACAATACCAACGAAGCGTTCTGGCGTTCGTTCTGGGCCGCGGTGATCGCACTGCCGCTCTACGCCATCCTCCTGACCATTCGAAACACCGGCGCGACCATTGCCGTCGGGCCTGTCTATGCGTTCTTCGTCCACTCCATCGGCTATGTGATCGGCTGGATGGTTTTTCCCTTCGCCATGTACTACATCGCCGTGCTGACCGATCGGCAGAAATGGTTTTGCCGGTACATCGCCGCTTACAATTGGGCGGTCGTCCTTCAAATCACCCTCTTGCTTTTCGTGAGCTCGCTGGCGGCGGCCGGTTTTCTCTCGCCCTCCCTGAGCGTGATGATGACCGTGGTGGTCGTGGCCGCGGTTTTGATTTTTCAGGGCTTCATCGCGCATGTTGCGCTGCAAGCCACCCTGCCGGGAGCCGTCGGCATTGTGTTTCTGGACCTGGCCCTCAGTATCATGGTCGACGGATGGTCGAACCGATTGTTGGGTCTTCAGCGCGTGGTCGGCGGATAGCGCACCGCGGTGAGATAAAGTCCCTCGGCCGGCGACGTCGGCCCGCCCTTTGCGCGATCTTTTGCCGCGAGCGCCGCCGCGACGTCGGCGACGGTCCATTTCCCATCGCCCACCAGCTTGAGCGTGCCCACCATGTTACGCACCTGGTGATGCAAAAACGATCTTGCCTCGGCCCGCACAAGAATTTCCTCTCCGTCGCGCGTCACCGACAGCAAATCCAGTGTCTTGACCGGCGATTTGGCCTGACACAGGGTCGCCCGAAAACTTGTGAAATCGTGATTTCCCACCAGAATCTGGGCGGCCTCGTTCATGGCCGCCGCGTCGAGATCTCCGGGGACGTACCAGACCTGGCCGCGCAGGATCGCGGGCGGCGCCCGGCGATTGAGAATCCGGTAAAGATACGAACGCTCCACCGCCGAAAAGCGTGCGTGAAAGTCATCGGAGACCGCTTCGGCGTCCCGGACGGCGATGGGATGCGGCCGGAGATGGGCGTTGATGGCGTCCCGCACGGTATCGGGCACGGTCTCCCGTTGGATATCGATGTGAGCGACCTGACCCAGCGCATGAACCCCCGCGTCGGTGCGGCCGGCACCGTAAGCCGTGACCGTCTCGCCGCAAAAACCGTGCACCGCCCGCTCCAGCTCTTCCTGAATCGAAGCCCCGTTGGTCTGGCGCTGCCAGCCGACAAAGTCCGTACCGTCATATTCGAGGGTCAGCTTGTAGCGGGTCATGAGCCCGGAGCGTCAGGGGCGCCCAAAACCATACCCGGCGTCAGCGCATAGCCCCGCAGGAAGGCATCGGACTCCATGGCCGCCTTGCCCGGCCGTTGCAGCCGCAGAAGCCGAAGCGCCCCGGACCCGCAGGCGATTGTCGCCCGGTCATCGATGACCGTTCCGGGTGAATGGTTGGCGCCATCGCTATCCGGTTCGGCGGCCAGCACACGGATGCGTTCGCCGCCCTGTTCGAACCAGGTCCCCGGCCACGGGTTGAGGGCGCGGCACTGGCGGTCCAGCGCCTCCGCATCGCGCTGCCAGTCCAGCCTTCCGTCATCGCGCGAGAGTTTCCTGGCGTAGGTCGCCCCCTCATCCGGCTGCGGCGTGGCGACCAGATCCCCCGCCGCCAATCCCTCAAGCGTCTCGACCACCAGACGGGCGCCTATCCCGGCCAGGGCATCGTGCAGGGCCTCCGCCGTTGTTTCCCCGGTGATGGGAACGGCTTCCCGCGCCAAAATCCCACCGGTATCGAGCCCTGCATCCATCTGCATGATGGTGACACCGGTTTCGGTATCCCCTTCCATGATGGCCCGCTGGATGGGTGCCGCACCGCGCCAGCGGGGCAGCAAAGACGTATGAATGTTGAGACATCCCAGGCGCGGGGCATCCAGAACCACCTGCGGCAGTATCAGCCCATAGGCGATGACAATGGCGGCATCGGCGCCAAGGGCGGCAAAGTCCTGTTGCGCCGCCTTGTCCTTGAGGTTGGTGGGAAACCTGACCGGTATCCCCTTCTCCTCGGCATAGGCCTGAACCGGAGAAGGCCGCTCCCGCTGGCCGCGTCCGGCGGGACGCGGCGGCTGGCTATAGACGCAGGCAATGTCATGGCCGGCATCGATCAGCGCGGCCAGCGACGGCAGCGCGATATCCGGCGTACCCATGAAGACAAGGCGGAGACCGGTCATGATCAGACGCGGACGCCGGCGGATTCTTTTTTGAGCTTCTTCATCCGGCGCAGAATGATACTGCGCTTGAGGGTCGACAGATGATCGACCAGCAGCACCCCATCCAGATGATCTATCTCGTGCTGAACGCAAACCGCGAGGAGTCCGTCCGCGTCGAATTCACGAATTTCATTCTCGTGATCGAGATAACGGACCCGTACTGTCAACGGCCGCTCCACCTCCTCATATTGCTGCGGAAACGACAGGCACCCCTCTTCGCGCAAGGCCAGCTCTTCCGATGCCGCGATGATTTCCGGGTTGGCCATGCGCAGGGGCGTCCGGTCGCCCTCGGGATCGGAGGTATCCACCACGATGATGCGCCTTTGCACCCCCACCTGGGGGGCGGCGAGCCCGACACCGGGGGCGGCATACATGGTTTCCAGCATGTCATCCATCAGGCGGCGCGTCTCGTCATCGACACGTTCCATCGGCGCGCATCGTTTCTTGAGAAGGGGGTCGGGCGCCTTGATAATGGGCAGAATCGCCATGGGCGTCGAAAGCTCTATTTTTGTCTCCGCAGGACCTCTAGGTAGGCCGCGGCCGCGGCCCAGTCAAGCCACCCGGTCCTTTGGCGCCGATGGACTCAGTCCCTGACGCCGCATAGACTTTCACCGACTGATGCGCCGCCACAAGAACAAAGGGAGGGTCGAAATGACCGCGTACTGGATGAGCAAAGTTCAAATCACCGACGAGGCCGCCTATGGCGAATACGCAAAGCTTGCAGGACCGGCACTGGAATTGCATGGCGGGCGGATTCTGGCGCGCGGCGGCAAGTGCGTGACCCTCGAGGGCGACGAATATCCCCGAAATGTCCTGGTTGAGTTCGCTTCCGTCGAGCAGGCCGTCGCCTGCTACCACTCGAAGGAATATCAGGAAGCCTGGGAATTCCAGAAAAATGCGGCAAACCGCGAGGTCTGCATCGTCGAGGGGGTATGAGCCCCGCCGGCAACCAGGCACCAGGAGACGTGACGCGATGATCTATATGGTGGAATGCGCCTTTACGGACCCGGCGCGGGAGACCGCGTGGAACGATTATTACAGCGACGAGAAGCTGGCGAATTTGCTGGCGCTACCGGGTTTCAGGGCGTCGCAACGGTTCCGCGCCATCAACCATACGCCGGCCCCTTATCTGGCGGTCCATTCGGTGCGCGACGCCGCCGTGCTCGACCGGCCGGACTACCGCACCGTGGGGGGCGGGACGTTCGATGGCTGGGACGAGCGTGTAACCAACTGGAAGCGTAACCTGTTCGCCGGCATGGAGGCGGCGCCCGAAGTATCCGCCGAAGAATGCCTGATCCTGCTGGAAGATCCCGCCGCGGCGCAAACAATTCCGGCTATGGCGGATTTCGTCTGGCTCGACATCGCCGGTCTCGACCGCACTACCGAGCGCCGAGGCCTCGCCATAATCGACAGAGAGACCGGCGAGAGCCTGGCACGCGACAGGGCCGACATCCTCGGTGTCTTCGCACCCATCACCGACCGCCACGTATCGCCCCATGGGATCGATAACTAATAGGGCGGTGCCCTAGCCTTCCGCCCGGACCAGGGGGATCATGTTTTCTTCGCAGGCCTTGATCTGCAGTCCGAGATATTTGGAATAGATACGGCATTGCGCGAAACTGCCGGCGATGAACCATAGGCCGGGCTGAGCCGTGCGGGTCCACATGTTGCGGAGTTCCTGTTTTTCCGGATCGAACCCCCATATGGGACCGATGCGATCGGCCATATCATCGCCGAACAGCTGACGGACCAGATAGTCCTGGCCTTTGTAGCCGGTGGCCTGAACGATCACATCCGCCGGCAGCATTTCGCCGCTCCGCAGCCGGGCACCGTCGGCGCAGAACCCGTCTATCTGGTCGAACTGAACCAGACCGATCTTGCGGCCGATGATCAGATCCGAGCAGCCCACGTTGAAATAATAGCCCCCGCCGCGCTGAAGATACTTGAATTGCCAGCCCGTATCGTCCTCGCCGAAATCGAGCTTGAACCCCACCCGTGACAGGCCGTCGAGGAGGTCTTTGTCGTGTATCTTGGTCTGCTCGGTTATCCGCTGGTGAAATTTTTTCAGCATCCGGAACGGGAAGGAGGTGGTGAGGAGATCGCAATCCTCCAGCGGCGGCCCTTCGCCGTACAGGGTGTAGGGGAGCTGCGCGCTGGGCTCTATGCCGACGATCAGGGTCGGGTTCCGCTGCACCATGGTGACCGCCGCACCATGGGAATACAGATCCTGCGCGATATCATGGCCGCTGGTCCCGGTGCCGATGATGAGCGCGTTCCTGTCGGCCCAGTCCGCGCCCTGGCCGAACTCGCTGGAATGCACCAACCGGCCGCCGAAATCCGCCAGTCCCGGAATATCCGGCACATTGGGAATGTCGCTGACGCCGGTCGCCATAATCACATGGCGGGGGTGCATTTCCCTTGTGCCGCCATCGGCCAGACGCAGCGTAACCGACCAGATTTCATCCCGCGCGTCATAGGTGCCACCGGCGAATTCCGTACCGGTCCAGACATTGATCTCCATGGTTTCGGCATAGGATTCGAACCAGCCGGCGAGCTTGTCCTTGGGTATATAAGTCGGCCAGTTGGGCGGAAATGGCATGTAGGGGAGATGGTTGACGTGCACCTGGTTGTGCAGGGTCAGGGCGTGATAGCGATTGCGCCAATTGTCGCCGACCCGCTGTTCGCGGTCGACCACCAGCGTATCCACATTGAGTTGCGCCAGACGCGCGGCGATGGAAAGCCCAGCCTGGCCGCCACCGACCACGAGGACCGCCGGGTCCCGGTCCGCGAAGGCGGTGGCCGATTGTCTCCGGTCCAGCCAGTTGGGTCCCTGGAAGTCGCGCGCATAAGAAATGCCGGTGGGCCGCGCATTGCCGATGGTTTCCTCGAACCCGGTGATCTGGTCGAGCGACGTCATCAGGGTCCACGCCTTTGGCGCGGGATCATCGCCACCGGAAAGGATCAGGCGCACGACCCCGTTGGCCGGGCCGCAGGCGGTCTCGAATCGAAAGATGGCTTCAAGGGCCTCGGTTCCGACCCGGGTGATCAGACGCGGCGGCGTGCGGCCAGTATCCGCTTCGAAGCCCGAAGCCCTGGTGCCCGCGCCATAAGACTTCAGCGCGTCGACGATATTCTCCCCACCGCTGACGGTCTGGATATGCCAGGTGAAGGCCAGAATATCGCGCCAATGGGCATCCGCGCCGAACAAAGCCTCGAGGGATCGGCCATCGCCCTGGGACAAGGCCGTCTCGAATGAGGCGAGCCAGCCATTTACGGTCTCTGTAAGCGTTTGCTCCGTCGCAGCCAGCATAGGCCTCTCCGTCAACCATTTGTTGGATGGTCACAGACACTATCCTTAAGTCAAGTCGACAATGGCCGACAAGCTCTATGCGGAACCAAAATGAACAGACTCACGGTCGGCGCCGTCCAGCGCCGAATTGTGAACATTGTACAGCCGTGTAGAATGCGCTGATGAAAAGGGGCTTCGTTTCGCAAAAGGCGTCACCACTCCCCTGCCCGCTCAACCAATCCGTCAAAGGCCCAAGGTGATATCGGTCAAGTCTGTCAAATTATGGATCGCGCTGGTGGCGGCATCGGCGGCGCTCAGCCTGGTTCTCCATGCGGCCGGCTTTCCGGCGTCGTTCCTGATCGGACCCATGCTGACCGGCATGGCGTTCGCCGTGAGGGGCGTGCGGCTTTACGTGCCACGGCCGTATCTGCTCTGCGCCCAGGCCATCGTCGGCTGCCTGGTGGCGCGCGCCTTGGATCCGTCCATCCTGGGCATTATCGCCGACGATTGGGCGGCCATGCTGCTGGTGGTGCTGACCACCGTGGTGGCCAGTACGTTCGCCGGCTGGATGATCGCCCGCACCCATCTCCTGCCCGGCACCACGGCGGCCTGGGGCTGTTCGCCCGGCGCCGCCACCGGCATGGTGGCCATGGCCGAGGAATTCGGCGCCGACCCAAGGCTTGTGGCCTTCATGCAGTTCCTGCGGGTGACCCTGGTGGTGATTACCGCGACGCTGGTGTCGCGGCTGATATTCGGCGTGACCGCGACCGAGCATGTGCCGGCAGCGGACGCGCAGAGCTTCGCCGACCAGCTGCCCGACCTCGCCGCCACGCTGGCGGTGGCGGCCGGTGGCGGTCTTGCCGCGCGGCTGCTGCCGGTGCCGTCGGGCGCCGTGTTCGTCCCGCTGATCATCGCCGCCGTGCTGCAGGGGATGGGTGTGCTGACCATCACCCTGCCGCCGTGGCTGCTGGTCGCGGCGTTCTCAATCATTGGCTGGTGGGTGGGTTTGCGCTTCGAGCGCGAGACGGTGCTCTATGCGCTGCGCGCCCTGCCGGTGATGCTGGTGGGTATCTTCGCGCTGATCTTGCTGTGTGGATTGTCGGCGGTCATGTTGGTGTGGCTGGTGGACACCGACCCGCTCACCGCCTTTCTCGCCACCATTCCCGGCGGGCTCGACGCCATCGCCATCATCGCGGTGGACAGTAACGCCGATATCTCGTTCGTGCTCGCCCTCCAGACCGTGCGGCTGTTCGTGGTCATCATAACCGGCCCCATGCTGGCCAAGCTGATCTGCCGGCTGGTCTGACGAAGCCGAAGAATTATGGGCCGATTGCGACGCCCGTCACAAAAGACGAGGCGCTCAACCCGGGTGATTCGGCCTTTGCCATGCTAGATTCTCGGCGTTTCAGCAATTTGTGCCAGGGGTGGCCGCCATGGATTTGGTTCTGGGTTTAATCGTCGTGATCGGCGCCGCGTTCGCGGGCGGACTGGTTGTCTTTCTGCTGCGGCGGGGCCAAAGCGGCGGCGATTCCGCGCGTCTGATGAATTCGGTGGAAAGCCTCGCCGGTAGCCAGGCGGAGCTGGCCGGGAGGCTCAGCCAGATCGCCGAAAGCGGCGCGGTGGCGCAGGCCCAGCTTTCCGAACGGCTGCAGGCGCAGGAACGGGCCGTCACCAAGACCCTCGAAGAACGGCTCGCCGATCTTACCCGCCGCATCGGCGAGAATTTGCAGAAGAATACCACCCATACCGGCGAGACCATGGCCAAGCTGCAGGAACGGCTCGCCGTCATCGACGCCGCCCAGAAGAACATCACCGAACTGTCCGGTCAGGTGGTCGGGCTGCAGGACATCCTGGCCAACAAGCAGGCCCGCGGCGCGTTTGGGGAAATTCAGCTGCAGGATCTGGTGCGCAACGCCCTGCCGCCGTCGGCCTATGATTTCCAGGTCACGCTGGGCAACGGCAAGCGCGCCGATTGCATGGTCCATCTGCCCAACCCGCCGGGTTCCATCGTCATCGACGCCAAATTCCCGCTGGAGAGCTACCGCGCCCTGGTGGATGCCCCCGACGATGCCGCCCGCACCCAGGCGAGACGCAAATTCGCCAGCGATGTGGCCGTCCATATCGGCCATATAGCGGAACGCTATATCGTCCCCGGCGAGACCGCGGAATCGGCGTTGCTGTTCCTGCCGTCGGAAGCGGTTTACGCAGAGCTTCACGCGAATTTTCCCGAGGTGCTGGAACGATCCTATGCGCAGCGTATCTGGATCGTCTCGCCGACCACCATGATGGCGACCCTGAACACCGTGCGCGCCGTGCTCAAGGATGCCCGCATGCGCGAACAGGCCGGTGTCATCCAGCAGGAGGTAACGCGGATGCTGCAGGATGTGGGACGCCTCGACCAGCGGGTGGAGAATCTGGAAAAACATTTCGGGCAGGCGGAAAAGGATCTGCGCGAGATCCGCACATCGGCGGAGAAGGTTGTCCGCCGCGGCGAACACATCACCGAAATCGAGCTGGGCGAGGACGGCGCACCGGAACTGGAAGCCGTGGGCGGCGCCGAAATCCACCGCCTCGCCAAATAGCATCCGCCGCCAGAAAACGGAGCCGGAACCATACAGGGCCTCCTGGGCATTGCCGTACTTCTGCTGATCGCCTGGGCCATCAGCGAAGACCGGCGCGCCATTCCGGTACGGACCCTGGTGGCCGGGCTGGCTCTTCAGATCGCTCTCGCCTTTATCCTGTTGAAGCTGCCGCTGGCGCGCGACCTGTTTCTGGCGCTGAACGATGTGGTGCGGGCGCTGCAGCAGGCCACCGGCGCCGGGACGTCGTTCGTGCTCGGATATCTCGGCGGTGGCGATGTGCCGTTTGAAACAAGAAAGGGCGCCTCCAGCTTTGTCCTCGCCTTTCAGGCATTGCCGCTGGTGCTGGTGATCAGCGCGCTGTCGGCGCTGCTTTATCACTGGCGTATTCTGCCGCTGGTGGTGCAGGGCTTCGCCTGGTGTCTGCGCAAGACCCTCGGTATCGGCGGCACCGCGGGCGTCGGCACCGCCGCCAATGTTTTTGTCGGCATGGTCGAGGCGCCGCTGCTGGTACGGCCCTATCTCGCCGCTGTCCCGCGCAGCGATCTGTTCGTCATCATGGCCGCCGGCATGGCCACCATTGCCGGCACCATGATGGTTTTGTACGCATCGTTCCTTCAGGGCGTGATCGCCAATCCGCTGGGACATATCCTGACCGCATCCATCCTCAACGCGCCCGCCGCCATCGTCGTTGCGCGGCTCATGATCCCGCCCCAGCCGGGGGCCCCGCCGGAAATCGTCAAGATCACCAGCCCCTATGACAATGCCATGGATGCCATCACCCGCGGCACGCTGGATGGGCTGACGTTGCTGCTCAATATCGGTGCCATGCTGATCGTCCTCGTCGCCCTGGTCGCCCTGGCCAATGCGGCGCTCACTCTGCTGCCGGACTGGGGCGGGGAGCCGATTACGCTGGAGCGGCTGCTGGGGTTTCTCATGGCACCCATCGCGTGGCTGATCGGCATACCGTGGCCAGAGGCCAGCGCCGCCGGGATCCTGCTGGGCACCAAGATCGTGCTCAACGAACTCGTCGCCTATCTGTCCATGGCGCAGCTATCGCCGGGCACGCTGACCGACAAGAGCCGCCTGATCCTGACCTATGCGCTGTGCGGGTTCGCCAATTTCGCCAGCCTCGGGATCATGATCGGCGGGCTGGGCGCCATGGTGCCCGACCGGCGGCGCGACATCGTCGCCCTCGGCCTGCGCTCCATCGTCGCCGGCGTGCTGAGCACCTGCCTCACCGCCGCCCTGGTGGGGATGATTGTTTAAAATTCCCGGCGCGCCTTCAGGGCGGCGGACAGGGTGCCGTCGTCGAGATAATCGAGCTCGCCGCCCACCGGCACGCCATGGGCCAGACGGGACACGGTCACATGGGCATCGGCGAGGCGTTCGGCCACATAATGGGCCGTCGTCTGGCCATCCACCGTCGCCGAGGTCGCCAGCACCACTTCGGTGACGTGCTCTTCCGAGGCCCGCGCCACCAGACCGGCGATATTGAGATCCTCCGGTCCCCGTCCGTCGAGCGCCGAGAGAGTCCCGCCCAGAACGTGATAGCGGCCGGAGAACGCGGCGGCGCGTTCCAGCGCCCACAGATCGGCCACATCCTCCACCGCGCAGATCATGCTGGCGTCGCGGCGGGTATCGTTGCAGATGGCGCACGGGTCGGTGACATCCACATTGCCGCAGCTCGAACACAGGCGCATGGCCCTGGCCGTCTCGGACAGACTCTGCGCCAGGGGCAGCATCAGACTTTCGCGCCGCTTGATCAGGAACAGGACGACGCGACGCGCCGAGCGCGGCCCGAGACCGGGCAGCTTGGCAAAAAGCTGTATCAGCCTTTCGATCTCGGCGCCTGACACCATCTGGATTTATTCGATTCCGCTAGAACGGCAGGGTCATGCCGGGGGGCAGTTGCAGCCCGCCGGTGATTTTCGACATTTCTTCGGCCACCCGCGCTTCGAGCTTCACCTTGGCGTCGCCGAACGCGGCAACGATGAGATCCTCGACCACTTCGGAATCATTGGCATTGAACAAAGAGGGGTCGATGGACAGCCCCAGCATATCGCCCTTGCCGTTCAGGCGCACCGTCACCATGCCGGCGCCGGACGCGCCGGAGATTTCGATCTCCACCAGCTTGTCCTGCATTTCCTGCATCTTGGTCTGCATTTCCTGGGCCTGCTTCATCATCTGACCGAGATTTTTCATGGTTTAGGTCTCATCACTTTCATCGTCATCGTCGCTGAGAGAATCCGGGTCGCCGTCATCCATCAACGGCGTTTCTACATGGTCGTGAACGGCTTCCACAGTCGCCCCCGGGAAGGCCGACAAGGCCGCCTGTACCAGAGGGTGGCTGACCGCGGTACCGACACGTTCGGCTTCCCTGGCATCCTGGACCTCGCGCAGGGTGGGCGCGCCGGGTTCGGTGGACAGGCTGACCAGCCATTGCATACCGGTCCAGTCGCTGAGCAGGCGGCTTACCCTTGTCGCCAGATCCGATGGCGCCGCGGGCTCGACGCGAATAGCGATATGACCGGCCTCGAACTGGACGAGATGGGCGTAATTGAACAGCGCCGTCCGTAATATGGGCTCGCGCCGTTCGTCGAACAGCGCGATGACGTCTTCGAAACTCGCCAGTTCAGGACCCGGTGCGGCGCTGGGCTGGTGTTGCGCCACCATGCTCGGTTCGGGCGATCCACCAACCGCCATCGCCGTCGGCGGCTGGTCTATGGGCAGGGAAGCGGTGGGCCCGAAGCCCGGCCCATCGGACGGGGGCGGTGCCGGCTCACTGGATTGCGCCGGTGCCAAGTCAGGGGCTGCAGGGGCTGCAGAGGCTACAGGAGCCGCGCTTGCGGGCGATGGGGATGGCGTCGCGGCGCCGCTATCGGAGGCCTGCAGTTTCCGGATGATATCGGCGGGGCTCGGCAGATCGGCCATATAGGCCAGCCGGATGAGCACCATCTCCGCGGCCTGGGACGCGGATGGCGACATGCGGACTTCCTCCAGACCTTTTAACAGCAGCTGCCAGGTCCGGCCCAATACGGGAAGCGCGAGGGGTTCGGCCAGCGCCTTGCCGCGCACGCGGTCGATTTCCGGCACCGCCTGCCCCTCGGTCACCTCCGGGGCGAGTTTCACCCGGGTCAGCCAGTGGGTTACCTGCAACAAATCCTGGAGTATCACGGCGGGGTCGGCGCCGGCATTATAGAGCTCGGTGAAGATGTCCAGCGCCTCGGGCACGGTGCCCTTCATGGCCGCCTCATACAAATCGTAGATGCGCCCGCCATCGGCGAGGCCCAGCATGTCGCGGACGGCCGCCTCGGTCACCTCGCCGCCGGCATGGGCGATGGCCTGATCCAGCAGCGACAGGCCGTCGCGCACCGAGCCATCCGCGGCGCGCGCGATCAGCGCGAGCGCACCGTCACTAACGGCAGAATTCTCCTGCTTGGCCACATGGGCAAAATGGGCAATCAGAATGTCGGTTTCCACACGGCGCAGATCGAACCGCTGACAGCGGGACAACACGGTCACCGGAACCTTACGCGTCTCGGTGGTGGCGAAGATGAACTTCACATGCTCGGGCGGCTCTTCCAGGGTCTTGAGCAGCGCATTGAAGGCGCTGGTGGACAGCATGTGCACTTCGTCGATGATATAGATCTTGTAGCGGGCATTAACCGGGCGGTAGCGGACGCCCTCGATCAGTTCCCGTATGTCGTTGACCCCGGTCCGGCTGGCCGCATCCATCTCGATGACGTCCACATGGCGGTCCTCGGCGATGGCCGTGCAATGCTCACACACGCCACAGGGGTCGACGGTGGGGCCGCCGGTCCCGTCGGCGCCGATGCAGTTCAGGGAGCGGGCAATGATTCGCGCCGTGCTGGTCTTACCAACACCCCGCACACCGGTAAGAATAAAGGCATGGGGCAGTCGGTCGGCGGCAATGGCGTTGGTCAGGGTCCTGACCATGGCGTCCTGGCCGATCAGCTCGGCAAAACTCCGTGGCCGATATTTCCGGGCAAGGACGCGATAGGTCTGAGGTGCCGAATTATCGTCCATCGATGCTGAGTCCGCCGCCTGTGCGCTTTCTCGTTCTAGGGCAAGGACCGACCCCTTACGAAGGGCCGGGTGGGAGGCTGGACAGGCGACCCGGGAAAATCTCGTTACGGCTGCTTCCTTCCGGACCTGACCGGATTGGCGAGCGTCCCGTCCACCGCCAACCTCCCGACCGCACTATACCAGCATACGGCGCCGCATCCCAAGGGCCGCAAGGGATAATCCGCCAGATTTCATCACATTCCGATGGCGCTGAGGTCGAGTTTTCCACCGGATACCGGCGGGCACCAGAAATAGCTGCCCGAAAGGGGGCGTGAGAACCGGAAAAGACCATCAATGATGCCATCCTCTTCACCGACCATGCGGCGCATCTGGACTTCATAGGCATCGAGAGTCCGGCCAAAGGCGACAAACATCAGCCCCTCGCCCGAGGCATCGGCCCAGGGCAGCGAGCGGCGGACGATGAAGGCCTCCGGATCGAAACTCTCCTGGGCGGTTCTTTTGACATGGGCCGATGGCGGCGCCGCGTCGAACTCCTCGTTATCGCTCAGACGTCGGCCGATGATGTCGTCCTGTTCCGGTTGCGGCATGGCCTTTAAATGAGACAAGTCGTGAACCCATTGCTGCGCCGCGACGAAACTGCCCCCATCGAGCCCGGCACCCGCGCCATCCACCAGCGCCGCCTCGACCGCATCGTCGCCTTGGGGATTTTCGGTCCCATCCACGTAGCCGGACAGATCACGGCCGTCGCCGTAGAAAAATCCGTCCACCAGCCGGTCACAGCGAAACGCATCCCCCAACGCCTGGGCGACGGAGCGCCCGCTATGGGTGATCTGGCCACGATCGCTGCCGCGCACCCAGCACCAGATATCGGCCTGGGTCGAGGGAACGTCGCAGCCCGGCCCGCTGAGCGCGGGAAACGGCCGAAGCCCGTCGATGGATTGCTTCAGACCGGCCACCAGCCCCGGACCGATGCCGATCACCATTTCCTCATCGACGGAACGCGCCGCGAGAGTCCTGAGACCCTCGACAGGATCGAGATCGTTGACCACGCCGAATTCCAGATAGCGCGCATGGCTCTGTGCGGGGGCGAAAATACCGGGTTGGGATAGGCTCATGGTTGAAATTCCAAGGGTTGGTATCGGTTTAATAGGTTCCGCTATGGTCGCCCCTGCAGCCCGGCGAATCAAGGTTCCGCATCGATCCGATTGCACCAATTGCCCGGCTGTGCGACTCTTATTGGATGAAATCACCCAACTTTTTTGGCGAGACCGGTCTCGACCGGATGTCTGAGCGCCGAACCGACAACGTCTGGATTGATTCCCTCACGGAAGCGGCCGATGCCGTTATTCTGCCCATATGGCGCACCCGCAATTTAATCGCCCAGCAAAACGACACACCCATGGCCGTGCGAATCGCGCTGGCCGAAGTCCGCCACCTCCTGACCGACGGCGCGCATCCCATTTTCCTGGGTTATCGCGACGGCGCGCCGCATTTCGCGGTGGATTTATCGCACATCGAAGAACCGACTGACCTGCCCGGCCTGAGTGGCAAGGGTGAGTTCACCGATATAAGGGAACACGGGCTTCACATGCCGCGCGAAGACGGCGGGTTACTGGCCTATATCAAGGCCATCGCCAACTGGCATCATACCCATAAATTCTGCGGCCGGTGCGGCAGCGCCACGGAGCCGCGCGACGGCGGTCATATGCGGGAGTGCACCAACGCCGATTGCAAGGCGCAGCATTTCCCGCGTACCGATCCGGCGGTGATCATGCTGGTAAGCTCCGGCGATAAAATCATCCTGGCCCGCAAGAAAGGCTGGCCCGAAGACCGCTACTCGATCCTGGCCGGGTTTGTCGAACAGGGCGAAACCCTGGAAGGCGCGGTGACCCGCGAGGTGCTGGAAGAGGTCAGCGTACCGGTGACCAATGTGCGTTATCATTCCTGTCAGCCCTGGCCGTTCCCGGCCAATTTGATGTTCGGATTTTTTGCCGAGGCGCAAAGCGAGACCATCAAAATCGACGATGACGAGCTTGACCACGCCCGCTGGTTCCACCGCGATGAATTGATCGAGGAAGCCCGGCAATATGCCGAAAAACCGCATTCCGTTTCCATCGCGCGGCGCCTCATGTCCGAATGGGCACTGGGGAACGAACCTTGATGCGAGGCGGGCCGGTCTGAGACCCGCCCGTTGCTGTAGGCGCTACTTCGCTACATCCGGCTTGGCGCCGTGTCGGAAGGGGTCGGCCGGGTAGGTGCCCAGAATGCGCACTTCGTGTGAGAAAAACGCGAGTTCCTCCAGAGCGAGTTTCAAATCGCGGTCTTCCGGATGGCCCTCCACGTCGGCGTAAAATTGCGTCGCGTTAAAACTGCCGCCGACCATGTAGCTTTCCAGCTTGGTCATGTTGATCCCATTGGTCGCGAACCCGCCGAGCGCCTTATAAAGCGCGGCCGGCACGTTGCGGACACGGAAGACGAAGCTGGTCACCGGGTTGCCGGAGCCGCGCTTGTGCTTGACCGGCCGGCGCGCCAGAACCAGAAAGCGCGTGGTGTTGTGATCGGCGTCCTCGATGTTGGCCTTGAGGGATTTCAGCCCATAGATGTCACCCGCCAGGCTGGAGGCAATGGCCGCCTCGGTGATGTCGCCATGCCCCGCCAGCTCCTGCGCCGAACCGGCCGTGTCGGCATGAACAATGGCTTTGAGTCCCAGCTTCAGGATCATGCTGCGGCATTGCGACAGGGCATGAACGTGACTTCGGACGATTTTTATGGTCTTGAGCGACGCCCCCTTGGGAGCCAGCAGATGATGGTTCACCCGCATGAAATGTTCGCGCACGATATAGAGTCCCGAATCGGGCATCAGCCGGTGAATATCGGCGACCCGGCCGGCCACCGAATTCTCGATGGGCGTCATCGCGTATTTCGCCCGGCCGCTTGTCACGGCGGCGAACATGTCCTCGAAGGTCTGCGTAGGACGCGGGTACATGCCGGGAAATACATGCCGGCAGGCGAGGTGCGAATAGGCCCCGGGCAATCCCTGAAAGGCGATGGTATTCGCGGGCGTCTTGGCAGGTGTTTTTGCAGGTGTCTTGGCGGGTGTTTTCGCCTGGCGTTTGCGTGTTGCCATGGTTTTTCTTTGGTTATGTCCGTCGTTTGCAGGTTTTAATCAGGCGAGTCGGCAAGCAGCGACCGCTCGCGTTCGAGATCCTCCGGAGTATTGACCTCCCGCAACGGCCGGTCAATCAGGGCGACGCCGATGGGGATGCCGGCCTCCATGGCGCGGAGCTGTTCGAGACGTTCACGTGTTTCGAGCGACCCGGGCGGTAACGAGACAAACTGTCTGAGCGCCGCGCGGCGGAAGGCGTAGAGTCCGAAGTGATGATAGAGCGGCCCGTCGCCGCTGGGCACCGTTGCACGGCTGAAATAAAGCGCGCGGCCCACGGCTGCCCCGTCGGCAAGCGCCAGCACGACCTTCACCGAATTGGGATCATCCCGCAACGATGGATCCATCAGCGTGGCCACCGTCGACATTTGATATTCAGGGTGCGCGAGCGGTGTCAGGACCGCGCGCAACGTAGCCGAATCGATCTCGGGCACGTCACCCTGCAGATTGACCACCACGTCATGCGCCCCCTCCGGGTCCAGCGTCTCCGCCGCCGCCGCGACGCGGTCAGAGCCGGACGGCAGATCGGGATCGGTCATCACCGCCTCGCCCCCGGCGGCCTCGATCGCTGCCTTGATCCCGGCATCGCCGCAGGCAACCACCACGCGGCCCACATCGGCCACCACCGCGCATCGCCATATACGCACGATCAGGGGTGTTCCCGCGATGTCGGCCAGCGGTTTGTCCGGCAGCCGGGTGGCCGCGAGCCGGGCGGGAATAATCACTATGGGGTTGGCCGGTGCTGTCATGAGTGCCGCTATCTTCACAAAAATTCGCCGCCGTTTTCCGGCGACCTGCAATATGGGCCCCCTGTTTACCGCGCTCTTGTGCAGTGCGGCAACATGACACGGCGACACGGCAGGGGGCCTTCAGCAACTATTAGACAGTACAAAGTGAAATGATTAAACTCCCGTCCGTCCCGCACCGGGGCTCGAAGCTTTAGCGTAAAATTGGGTCATCGCATGTCTGGGTTGGAACTAAATAAGATCGTCGGCGCCGTTCTCACGGCGGCTCTTTTCTTTGTGGTTATCGGTTTTATCGGCGACGCGCTGGTTAATCCAAAAGCGCATAAAGCCGCGTCCATGACCGTCACGGCAAGTAAGGCACCCGCCGCGGCACCGAAGAAAGCGGAACCATTGCCGCCCATCACGCCGCTTCTGGCCTCCGCCGATGTCGCCGCCGGCAAGAAATCCGCCAACAAATGCAAGGCCTGCCACGATCTGACAAGCGCCCAGAAAAAGAAAGTCGGACCGCCATTGTGGAATATCGTCGATGCCGGCAAGCACACCGGCAGCTTCAGCTATTCCAAGGGCATGATGGCCATGGGCGGCAAATGGTCCTACGAAGACCTCAACAAATTCCTGGCAAATCCGAAGGCCTTCGTCAAAGGCACCAAGATGGTCTTCAGGGGTGTCAAAAAAGCCAAGGAACGCGCCAACCTCATCGCCTTCCTGCGCAGCCTGAGCGATTCGCCCAAACCCATGCCGTAATAAGACGGCGGCGGAACGGCACAACCTCCCGGATTGAGTTCGTTGATTCCGGCCGTCATGGCCGGCGTATGCCACTGGTTTAATTCCCATCGGAGAGGCCTCTTCCGCACCGGACGGTAACCTTCCGTTAACCATAGAGCCGCTACTCTTCCCCGGCACAATTGCGGGGAAAATTCCTTTATGTCTCAACCAATTACAGAGAATCCGACCACGCCAGCACCAGCGGTGTTTACCGAAAGGCGGGCGGTGGGCCGGGCTCTGTCCTGTTGGGAGACATTAGGGGCCAACGGCAAATTTCCCACCCGCGCCGATTGTCTCGAAATTTTCGACGAAAGCCTGACCTCGGGCATGATCCTCATCGAATTTACCGCCGAGGAGGAAACCGACCGCATCGTCGAATGCGGACCGTTCTTTCAAGATGCCCTGGGACGCGATCCGGTGGGGCTGGCGGCAAAGGACGTGATGCCGTCCTCTATCGACCGCGGCCTGATTTTCTGGCGGGTCGCCGCGGAAATGCGCAAACCCATCGCCGATGTGGGCGAATTTACCAACAAACAGGGCGAGGACGTGCTGTATCGCAGCGTGCTTCTTCCGATTTCCGAAGACGGCAAGAAAATCACCCACCTCATGGCGGCGTTCAGCTATAAAACCGTTCACTAAGGGGGTTAGTTGACCGCCCCGGTATCGATTGCATCTTTTTTTCCAGAACGAACCACGTCAGACTCACCCCCATGACGGAAGAGTGCCCCCGCGAATTCATCGATTTTGCCGCGACGCTGGCGGATGCGGCGCGGCCTATTGTGAGCCGGCATTTTCGCGCGCCCCTGACAATCGACCGAAAGTCCGACGACACACCGGTCACCATCGCCGACCGCGATGCGGAGACCGCCATGCGCACGCTGATCGAAGAACGGTACCCGCAACACGGCATTATCGGCGAGGAACACGGCGTTCGTGCCGGCGACGCGGAGTTTGTCTGGGTGCTTGATCCCATCGACGGGACCAAGGCCTTTATCGCCGGCAAGCCTATGTTTGGCACGCTGATCGCGCTGGTGCGGGGGGGCGTTCCTATCCTGGGTGTGATCGACCAGCCCGTCCTTGGTGAACGGTGGATCGGCGCCACCGGCACCGACACCATTTTCAATGGAAAACCCATACGAACGCGGGCCTGCACCGGGATCGATCAGGCCATTTTGAATACAACGTCACCGGATCTTTTCGCCGGAGACGATGCCGTCCGGTTTGCCCGCATGCGTAAATCGGTCTGGCAGACCCAGTACGGCGGAGATTGTTATGCCTACGGTCTTCTGGCCAGCGGCTTTCTTGATTTCGTCGTGGAGGCCGATCTGAAACCCTATGATTTCAGTGCGCTCATACCCATTGTTTCCGGCGCGGGGGGCGCGGTGAGTGATTGGAACGGCGAGGCCATACATCTGGCATCGGACGGACGTATCGTCGCCGCCGGCAATCCGGCCCTGCTGCCGCGCGCCGTGGAGATCCTCAATTCGCCGTGACCAGGATCGATTCGCGCCGCCGCAGGCCTTGAAATGGTCATAATGGAAAGTCAAATCTTGCCCAGCAATTATCCGTTAAAACCCGCGGGGTTTCACATGGTCAGACATGCTTTTGCCGTTTTCATCATCGGTGCCACCGCGCTCGTTGCCGCACAGGGTGCGATGGCGCAATCGAAAGTCACCAGGACCCACGCCCTGACACTGTCCGACAAGCCCAAATACGGTCCGGACTTCAGGCATCTGGATTACGTCAACCCCGGCGCACCCAAGAGCGGCGATGTGCGCCTCCACGCCTTCGGTAGTTTCGACACCTTCAACCCGTTCATCACAAAGGGGAGTCCGGCACCGGGTCTGGGCCGGATATACCAGACCCTGTCCACGACACCGCTGGATGATATTCAGACCGATTACGGTCTTGTCGCCCAATCCATGGAGGTGGCGGATGATTTGTCCTTCGTCATTTATAATTTGCGGCCTCAGGCCAAATTTCACGATGGAACGCAGATCACCGCCGACGACGTCATCTTCAGCTTCAACGCCCTGCGCGAAAAGGGCCAGCCGGTCTATCGCTACTACTATGCCAACATTGCCAAGGTGGAAGCGCTCAACCCGCAACGGGTCAAATTCACTTTCTCCGGCCCGCCAAACCGTGAACTGCCCCAGATTGTCGGCGGCATACCCGTTCTCTCCAAAAAATACTGGAGCACGCGGGATTTCAGCAAAACCACGCTGGAACCCCCCATGGGCAGCGGCGCCTATCGGATCAAATCATTCGAACCCGGCCGTTTCATTGTCTATGAGCGCGTGAAGAACTATTGGGCAGAGGACCTGCCGATCAATCGCGGCCGCGATAATTTCGACCTCATTCGCTATGACATGTTCCGCGATCAGGTGGTCGCCCTGGAGGCGTTCAAAGCGCACCAATATGATTTCAGACAGGAAAATTCATCCAAGGACTGGGCCACCGCATACAACTTTCCCAAACGACGGCGAGGGTTGGTGAAGGTCGAGGCCATGCCCCACAACCGGCCCGCCGGCATGCAGGCCTTTGTCTTCAATACGCGCCGCGACAAATTCAAGGACCGCACTCTGCGCAAAGCGCTGTCCTATGCGTTCGATTTCGAATGGTCGAACAAGAACCTGTTTTACGGTCAGTACAAACGGACACGGAGTTTCTTCCAAAACTCGGAGCTTGCCGCCACCGGGCTTCCGTCACCCGCCGAACTGGCTTTGCTGGAGCCCTGGCGGGGTAAGATCCCCGACGAAGTCTTCACAAAAGCCTACGAACCGCCAAAGACCGATGGGTCCGGTAGGATCCGGCGCAACCTCAGGCAGGCGACCCGTCTGCTCCGCAAGGCGGGGTGGAAAATCGTCGATAACAAGCTGATCGACCCCAAATCAGGCAAGCCGCTGGAAATCGAGTTTCTTCTCGCCCAGCCGAGTTTTGAGCGGGTCGTCACCCCCTTCATCCGCAATCTGAAACGGCTTGGCGTAGACGCCCGCATCCGGACCGTCGATCCCGCCCAGTACCAGAACCGCATTCGCGAATTTGAATACGATTTGGTTGTCAGCACCTTTGGCCAATCCCTGTCGCCGGGCAACGAGCAGCGGGATTTCTGGGGGTCAAAAACCGTCAGCCGGAGAGGGAGCCGCAATCTGATCGGCATTTCCGATCCCGCCATCGATGGGCTGGTGGCAAAGATAATCGCCGCCCCGGACCGCAAGAGCCTGATCGTCACCACGAAGGCGCTCGACCGGGTGCTGCAATGGAGCCATTTCGTGGTGCCCCAGTGGCATTACAATGGAGACCGCGTCGCCTGGTGGGACCGCTTTGGCAGACCGAAGACCAAACCAGCCTATGCCGTCGGTTTCGATTCCTGGTGGGTCGATCCGGCAAAGGATGCGGTGCTCAAGAAACAAAAAAACGCCTCGAACTAGCGGAAAATTCGGCTTGTGCGCAGACTCCCCCTAGGCCACAGTGTCGCCGGCCACGGACCAGCGAATGGGTAGGCAAATCATACGGACCGGACCAAGACGGGTAGCATTTGCGGCGTTGTTTATATTGGCGGGCTTTGGCGCTCCGCCTGTTGGCGATGTATTTGCATCCAGTGTCACAAAAAGCCATGGCCTGTCGGCCTTCGGCAATCTCAAATACCCGGCGGACTTCAAACAGTTCGACTATATCAATCCCGACGCGCCCAAGGGCGGCACCCTGCGCCTGCGCGGCATCGATTCGTTCGATAATCTGAACGGCTTTATTCTGAAGGGTGTGGCGCCCGAAGGGCTTCCCATCATCCACGCCACCCTGATGGAACGCGCCACCGATGAGCCCGACGCTCTTTATGGCTATGTGGCCCGGTCGGTGGAGTATCCGGCGGACAAGAGCTGGATCAGCTTCCATCTCCGTCCCGAGGCGAAATTCAATGACGGCTCCCGGATTACGGCGGACGACGTTGTCTTCACCTTCAACATTCTGGTCAAGAAGGGCCATCCGCAATACCGCATCATTTTTGCCGATGTGGAGAAGGTAGAGGCGCTGTCACCGGCGCAGGTGAAATTCACCTTTAAACAGACTGGCAAACAGACCGGCAACCGCGACCTGCCGCTTCAGGTGGCGACATTGCCGGTTCTGTCCAGGGCCTACTACGCCAAATTCCCGTTCGACAAGACCACCATGACGCCGCCATTGGCCGCCGGACCCTATGTGGTGGATAAAATCGAACCGGGCCGCAATATCACCTACCGCCGGGTTGCCAATCACTGGGCCCGCGACCTGCCCATCATGAAGGGGCGCTTCAATTTCGAGCGTGTTCACGTGGATTATTACCGTGACCGGGATATTGCCTTTCAGGCGTTTTTCGCCGGCGCCTATGATTTCCGCGAGGAGTTCACATCGCGCAACTGGGCCACGCAATACACCGACAAGCTGCCCGTCAAAAAGAACCTTGTCGTACGCGAAACCCTGCCGGATGAGACACCGTCCGGTGTCCAGGCCTTCTTCTTCAATATGCGGCGCAAAGACAAATTCGGCGACGCGCGCGTGCGCCAGGCCATCGATCTCGCCTTCGATTTCGAATGGACCAACAAGGCGCTGTTCTTCGGTCTGTATGAACGCACCAACAGCATGTTCGAAAACAGCGATCTGGCGGCGAAGACAAAACCCACTGCCGAGGAATTGGCCCTGCTGATGCCCCTGAAGGGAAAGGTGCCCGACGGCGTGTTCACCACCCCCTACCTGTCACCCCGCACCGACGGTTCGGGCCGCAACCGGCGCAATCTGCGCAAGGCGGCAAAGCTTCTCAAGGCGGCGGGCTGGCATATCAAGAACAACAAGCGGGTGAACGGGGCGGGCAAGAATCTCAAGATCGAGTTTCTGCTGTTCGAGCGGTCCTTTGACCGCGTCATCAACCCCTATCTGCGCAATCTGAAACGGATCGGGGTGGAGGCCAACATCCGCGTCGTCGATGTGGCCAACTATCAGCGGCGCATGCAGCAATTCGATTTCGACGTGATCATCCAGCGCTATATCCAGCTCAATACGCCGGGCATCGAACAGACAACCTATTTCGGATCGAAAATGGCCGATATTCCGGGCTCGCGAAATCTCGCCGGGATCAAGGATCCGGCGGTGGATTACCTCATCGACAAGGTGATCGGCGCCAGATCGCGCAAGGCGCTGGTGGTCGCGACACGAGCGTTGGATCGCGTCCTGATGTGGAATCGCTACGTGGTGCCGCAATGGTATAAGGGCGAGCACAACATCGCGTACTGGAACAAGTTCGACCGCCCCAGGATCAAGCCGCGCTTCGATATCGGCATGCTCGACACCTGGTGGTTCAATGCCAGGAAGGCGGCCATGATCGCCGCCGGCAAGGCGCCTCCCAAACCAAACTGAAATTTCTGAATGCTCGCTTATATCATCCGACGATTGCTGCTGATCATTCCCACCCTGCTGGGCATCATGGTCATCAATTTTGGCATCGTGCAGCTGGCGCCGGGCGGGCCGGTAGAGCAGATCATCGCCCAGCTCACGGGCACCGATGTGGGCGCCACTGCCCGGATTTCCAGCGCCGGCGGCACCGAGGCCGGAGCAACCTCAAATGCCTCGAGCCGGGCGACCTCTGGCAATGCCAGCGCCACCAGCAAATATCGCGGCGCGCAGGGTCTCGACCCGGAATTCATCAAGCAGCTTGAAACCCAGTTCGGTTTCGACAAGCCGATGCATGAACGGTTTCTCCTGATGATGGGGAACTACCTCCGGTTCGATTTCGGCACCAGCTATTTTCGCGATGAATCGGTGGTCAATCTGGTGATCGAGAAAATGCCGGTCTCCATTTCGCTCGGTCTGTGGACCACGCTCATCATGTATCTGGTGTGCATCCCGCTGGGCATCCGAAAAGCAGTCAATGACGGCACGCCGTTCGACCTATGGACCACCACCGCCATGATCGTCGGCTTCGCCGTCCCGTCCTTCGTGCTGGCGGTCCTGCTGGTCGTTATGTTCTCGGGCGGCAGTTTCCTGGACTGGTTCCCGTTGCGGGGCCTGACATCGGAGAACTGGGACCAGCTCAGCTGGCCCATGAAGGTCCTCGATTATCTGTGGCATATGGTGCTGCCACTGACCGCGCTCCTGCTGGGCAGTTTCCTCGGGACGACGATGCTCACCAAAAATTCCTTTCTCGACCAGATCAACATGCAGTATGTGCAGACCGCGCGGGCCAAGGGCCTGCCGGAGCACCGCGTGATGTATGGCCACGTGTTCCGCAACGCCATGCTGATCGTGATCGCCGGCTTTCCTGGCGCCTTCATCAGTATCCTGTTCAGCAGCTCACTGCTGATCGAGATTATCTTTTCCCTCGACGGGCTGGGGCTTCTGGGATTCGAAGCGCTGATCAAGCGGGATTACCCGATTATTTTCGGCACTCTGTTCTTCTTCACGCTGCTGGGGCTGGTGATGAAGATCATCGGGGATCTGACCTATACCATCGTCGATCCCCGAATCGATTTCGAGGCACGCGATGTCTAATCAGGCAGGCATTGTCTCTCCAGGAAGAATTCTCGGTATCCGGGTCACGCCGCTCACCCTGCGGCGCCTGCGCAATTTCCGCCGTAACCGCCGCGGTTTTTATTCTCTGTGGATTTTCCTCGCCCTGTTCTTCGTGACCCTGCCGGCGGAATTTCTCGCCAACGACAAGCCGCTCATGGTGACATACCAGGGCAGTCTTTATTTTCCGGTGGTCAAATCCTATCCCGAGACTGTCTTTGGCGGCGATTTCGAGACCGAGGCGGAATACCGGGAAATCGATGTCCAGGAACTCATCACCAAGAAGGGCGGCTGGATCCTGTGGCCGCCGATCCGCTATTCCTACGGCACCGTCAATCTGAACCTGACCAAGCCGGCGCCGTCGCCGCCCACTGTTGAGAACCCGCTGGGTACCGACGATCAAGCGCGGGACGTGCTGGCAAGGGTGATCTATGGCTTCCGAATCTCGGTCCTGTTCGGGCTCACCCTGACGTTCTTCGGCTCCATCATCGGCATCGCCGCCGGCGCGGTTCAGGGATATTTCGGCGGCTGGACCGATCTCCTGTTTCAGCGCTTTATCGAGATCTGGGGTGGTCTGCCGCAGCTTTTCCTGCTGATCATCCTGGCCAGCGTGGTGACGCCCAACTTCTGGTGGCTGCTCGGCATCATGCTGTTGTTCGGATGGATGGCGCTGGAGGGCGTCGTCCGCGCCGAGTTCCTCAGAGCGCGAAATTTCGATTATGTGCGCGCCGCCCGCGCTCTCGGTGTCGCCAACTTCACGGTCATCCGCCGCCATGTGCTGCCCAACGCCATGGTCGCCTCGCTGACCTTCCTGCCGCTTATCCTGTCGGGCTCCATCACCAGCCTGACCGCGCTGGATTTTCTCGGCTTCGGCCTGCCGCCCGGATCGCCCTCGCTGGGTGAGTTGCTGGCGCAGGGAAAATCCAATTTGCAGGCACCCTGGCTTGGCATCACGTCGACCGTTACCATCGCCATCATGCTGACGCTCTTGGTGTTTATCGGCGAGGCGGTACGCGACGCCTTCGACCCCCGCAAGATTTTCGCGGATTGAGACCGGCATGAGCGATAATCCCCTCCTCCATATCAGCAATCTCTCGGTCTCGTTTGGCCGTGACGACCGCGAAGTGCGCGCGGTGCGCCGGGCCTCGTTCGACATCGGCAGGGGGGAGACCGTCGCCCTGGTCGGCGAAAGCGGATCGGGCAAGTCGGTGACCGCGCTCTCGATCATGCAGCTGCTGCCCTACCCCATGGCCTGGCATCCCGAAGGCAGTATCAAATTCAACGGAAGCGAACTGGTCGGCGCCGACGAGGATGTTCTCAGCAAAATCCGGGGCGACCAGATCGGGATCATCTTTCAGGAACCCATGACCTCGCTCAACCCGCTGCACACTATTGAGAAGCAGGTGGGCGAGATCATCTTTCTGCACAAGAAGCTCGACCGCGATCTCGCGAAGCGGCGCATCATAGAGCTGCTTCAGCAGGTCGGGCTGGCGGAGGCCGAGAGCAGGCTGGGGGCCTACCCGCATCAGCTGTCCGGCGGGCAACGCCAGCGGGTCATGATCGCCATGGCGCTGGCCAACGACCCCGATCTGCTGATCGCCGATGAGCCCACCACGGCGCTGGACGTGACCATACAGGCGCAGATTCTGGCGTTGCTCAAGGAGCTGCAGGTCAAACGCAATATGTCCATGCTGCTGATCACCCACGATCTGGGGATCGTGCGTAAGGTCGCCGACCGGGTCTGCGTCATGACCCATGGCCAGATCGTCGAGCAGGGACCCACCGAGGATATTTTCGAAAACCCGCAACACAGCTATACGCAGCACCTGCTGGCCGCCGAACCCAAGGGCAAGCCCATCACCGCGCACGCAGATGCGCCAATTATCATGGAAACCGATTATCTGAAGGTCTGGTTTCCCATCAAGCGCGGCGTCCTGCGGCGGGTGGTTGGTCACGTAAAGGCGGTCGATGGCATTTCCGTGCAGGTGCGCGAGGGCCATACGGTGGGTGTGGTGGGCGAAAGCGGATCGGGCAAGACCACGCTGGCGCTGGGGCTTCTCAGGCTTGAGAAAAGCGATGGCCCCATCGTCTTCGTGGGGCGCGATATCCAGGGCTGGAGCTGGAAGGAACTGCGCCCGTTGCGGCGCGAAATGCAGATCGTGTTTCAGGACCCGTATGGCTCCCTTAGCCCGCGCATGTCCATCGGCCAGATCATCGAGGAAGGCCTGCTGGTCCACGAACCGGATCTGAGTTATGAGGCGCGGCGCAAGATTATCGACGACGCGCTGGTGGAGGTCGGGCTCGACCCGGAAACCCAGGACCGCTATCCCCATGAATTTTCCGGCGGCCAGCGTCAGCGCATCGCCATCGCCCGTGCCATGGTGCTCAAGCCGCGCTTTCTGGTACTGGACGAACCAACGTCGGCGCTGGACATGTCGGTGCAGGCCCAGATCGTCGATCTGCTGCGCGATCTGCAGCAGCGCCACAAACTCGCCTATCTGTTCATCAGCCATGACCTGAAGGTCGTCCGCGCCCTGGCCGACGAGGTCATCGTCATGCGTCAGGGCAAGGTGGTGGAACAGGGCGCCGCCGACCAGATCTTCGATGCCCCCAAAGAGGCCTACACCAAGGCCCTCATCGCCGCCGCGTTCGATATAGAGGCAGTGGAAGACGGCTCGGTGAGTACGTAGGGCTCGCCGGAAAGCACTGGACCATTACATTTACGTCATCCGTGGGCTTGATCCACTGGTGTCCGGTTGAACCCCATCAGATGCTTCTTACGCGCCAGACGGCGCGCGACCCCCCACCTACACCTCCCCCCTATAGAGTGGGGAGGGAAAGTATTTTCATCGGCTTACGGTTTTAAATCCCCTCCCCCTCGATGGGGGAGGCTGTAGCCGCGAAGCGGATACAGGGTGGGGGTGATACGGCTCGGTGAGTACGTAGCGGACGCCGGAGAGCACTGGACCACTACATTTCCGTCATCCTCGGACTTGATCCGAGGATCTCCAACCGACAAAGCCTCAATGGGAGAAAGATCCTCGGATCAAGTCCGAGGATGACGATTTGTGTTTTTTAAAATTCGTGCAATCGTCGCTTCGTCGCTAACCCACAGACCGCGCCGCGTCGGCGACCAGATCGGCGAATTCGCTGAGGAACACGGAGCCTTTTACCGTGCGCAACACCATGATGCTGCGGCGGTCCTCGGGATCCTTCTGACGGCGCACGAATCCGAGATCCTGCAACCGGTCCAGCGCCCGCGTAATGGCCGGCTTGGAAACGTTCAGATCGGCGGCCATGCCGCGCACCGTGTGTGGGCCCTCATCCATATAGACCTGCAAGACAATCGCCATCTGGCGCGCCGACAGATCGGGCCCGTCGCGGCGCACGCTTTCCGACAGCGCGTCATGCCAGATCTTCAGTGCCTGCTGTTGTCCCAGGGCCAGTGACATGGCGTCATTTCCGTCCGCGTTTTTTCCCGAACCGCTGTTCGATCGCCCCATAGAGCGCCCGCATGCCCATGGCCTCGCCGCCGACGGGGCGGCCCGGCCGTGGGCCGGTGTTCCAGCCCATGATGTCGAAATGGGCCCAGGGAGTGGAACGGCTGACGAATTCTTCCAGATAAAGCGCCGCCGTGATGGCCCCGCCCATGCCGCCTTCGGAGACGTTGTTGATGTCGGCGACCTTGCTATCGAGGAGCCGCCGGTAAGGACGCCACAGGGGAAGCCGCCATACCGGGTCACCGACTTTTTCACCGGCGCGGGACAGATCATTGGCCAGCGTGTCGTCATTGCAGAACAGGGCCGACAATTCCGTGCCGACGGCGACCCGCGCGGCGCCGGTCAGGGTCGCGAAATCGGCCATCAGGGCCGGGTTCTCATCGTCGGCCTCGGCCAGCGCGTCGCACATGACCAACCTGCCCTCGGCGTCGGTGTTGCCGACCTCCACCGTGATGCCCTTGCGGGTCTTGATGACATCGGCCGGACGGTAGGCGTTTCCGGCAACGGAGTTTTCCACGGCCCCGATCATCACGCGAAGCCGCACGTCGAGCCCGGCATCCATGATCATGTGGCCCAGCCCCAGAACATGCGCGGCCCCGCCCATATCCTTTTTCATACGCAGCATGCCGGACGCGGCCTTGAGATCGAGACCGCCGGTGTCGAAACACACCCCCTTGCCCACCAGCGTCACCTTGGGCGCATCACGCCGGCCCCATGTGAGATCAATCAGGCGAGGTGCGTTAACGCTGGCCCGGCCAACGGCGTGAATGGTGGGGTAGTTCTGTTTTAGCAGCGCGTCACCGACGATAACCCGCGCCTTGGCCTTGTGCGTCCTGGCCAGGCGGCGTGCGGCCGTGGCGAGCTCGGCCGGACCCATATCCTCCGCCGGGGTATTGATCAGATCGCGTACCAGTCCGATCGCATCGACAGTCCGGCGCACCGCGCCCTTGTCGCAATTGCGCGGCCACACAAGACCCGGCCATTTCGCGGTCTTTTTCTTACTCTTGTAGCGCTCGAACCGGTAACACCCCAACGCCCAGCCAATGGCCGCGTTTGTCGCCCCTTCCTTCTCAAGCACCGCATCAATGCGGTAGCGCCCTTCCGGCAGGCTTTCGGGCAGCGCCGCATAGGCCCACAGCCCCTGATGATCCTCGACCCCCAGAAGAACCGACGACAAGGCGCCATCCTTACCGGCGACCAGACTCACCTCGCCCGCCTGCGCGGTGAAACCGGCGCTTTCGACCCAGCGCTTTATCGCCGCCGGCTGCTTCTTCAGCCAGGCCGCAAAGACCGCTGTTTCGATTGGAATGATCGGTATTGTCCGCGCATCGGCGGTACTCAAAAAACGATAGGCCACGCTGTCATCCTCCCCGGTTCGGTGGGGGAGAATGGCGCGAATTACTTAGGCTGAAAAGGGCGAAGCGCCCGATTTAATGGCTTATGCGACCCCGATGCGGGGTTTGCCTTCCTTATGCGGGCCGAAGGACCGGTCGAGGATCTTGGTCGAATCCTTGGCCTTGTCGATGCACAGAGAGAGCAGACCGAGAACTTCGATATTGTTTTTGAGGACCTCGCGCGCTTCATCGCGATGATCGCCGACAATCTTTTGGGTGCGGCGGAACATGTCATCCTGAATGGTGCTCAGAATGTCCTCGATCTTCCAGCCCTCGGGATTTTCCTCGGTGACGAGAAAGGTGGTCTTTTCGTTCTTGCTCATATCAGCTCTCTTCGCGCAGTCGGATACCTACCCGTGAGAGTATTGGTTGCGGGGCTAAGATCCCGTTAATGAGTAAATCAGCGCAATAATCACGCCGGAAAAAACCTGTTTTATTTCAATGCATTATAAAGATTCGATACCAAAGCTTCCATATCATGGGCGCCGTTGACCCTGGAGCCGATGGCGATATGGGGGCTCATGATCACGTTCTTATAGGGCAGGAACGGATCGTCGGGATCACCGGGTTCCTTGTAATGGACATCCATGCCGACCCCGCCGAGTGTGCCGGCATCCAGCGCCGCAAGCAGTGCATCGCGCTGGATGATATCGGCGCGGGCGATATTGACGATGATGGGATGCTTGGTCGTTCGGTTGAGCTGTTCGGCGCCGATCAGCCCCTTGGTGGAATCGTTCAGCGGTACATGAACGCTGACGAAGTCCGACTGCTCGAACAGCTCGTTCAGCGAGACATAGCTGGCCTTGAATTCCGCTTCGAGCCCGGCATCGAGCTGGCTGCGCTGATGATAGATCACGTTCATGCCAAACGCGTTGGCCCAGTTGGCCACGTAGCGCCCCACCGATCCGAGCCCGACGATACCGAGCGTCGAGCCGAACATGTTCTTCACACCGGAAATCCGCGCCCAGTTGGAATTTGCGGTGTGCTTGCGGTTATAGACCCGCGCCGGCCAGCCCTCGGCCTGCAGGGCCTCGATGGTGAGAAGCTTGTTGGTCTCTGTGACTTTCTTGGCCAGCGACATCATCAGGGCAAAGGCATGCTCGCCCACTGCGACATTTACCTGGCGATGGAACGGCAGTACCGGTATGGAGCGCCTGGCGCAGGCGGCCTCGTCCACATTGCGCATGTCGGTGCGGAAGTTCTGCACGATCTTGAGGTTGGGCGCCGATGCCAGTTCGGCTTCTCCCACCGTGAAATCCTCGATCACCACGGCATCCGCCTTGGGAATAGCCGCCGCGAATTCTTCCTGGCTATCGGTGAGAATGACATCGGACGGCGCAATGGCGGAATATTTCTTTCGGATGTCGACGCACCAATCGGGAAACTCCGGCATATCGACGGAATAATAATCCGCGAAGGCATCCAGACGTTCCTGATCGCAGGCGGGGTCGAGGATGACCTGCAGAGCACGGATAATATGGTCGTTCTGTATGACGAGAGTGGGCATGGACGAGGACTCACACATTCAGCTATGGGGCCGCGCAACGCTCAGGCGCGACGAAGGCGGCACTCTATCGTTCCGCCCCAGGACGAACAACCGGCGGGTGCGCGGATTTCGCCCCCAAGAAAGGCGTGTGTGGCTTACTCGGCCGCTGCCTGGCCAATGAACTGGGCGACCCAGCGGTTTTTGTTTTTCAGATTCTCGCGCCAGAAATCCTCGAAATCCTGCCCCACGGCATTCATAACCGATGGGCGGGCAACCAGCGCGTCGCGCCATGCCGCCAGCAGGGGATACTGGTCCATCAGCCCGAGCGGGTAGAGCCGCTCCATAAAGCTGTAGCGCAGCAGGGAGGGTGCGTAGGACGCATCGACCAGCGAAAAATCCGGTCCATTGAAATAGGGCCCGTCATTGCCGCGTTTGGACAGCGCGTCCTCCAGCTTGGCCAGTTTGGCCGAAACGCCCTCGGCGCGTTTCTTCAAATCGGCCTCGTCGGTGGCGTTGGAGACGTGCGTGATATCGCTGAAGATCGGCACATAATCAGTCCAGGCCCGGTTCTGCGCCCGCTTCAGCGCATCAGCGGGATGCAGGCGCGGCTCGATCACCTCATCCAGATATTCGGCGATGGCGCCCGATTCAAACAGCGCCGTTTCGTCATCGATGATCAGGACCGGCACTTTGGAATGGGGCGAGATCTTCAGGAACCAGTCCGGCCGGTTGTCGCGATCGATATAGTCGATCTCGTAATCAACGCCCTTTTCCTGAAGCACGATGGCCGCCCGGTGAACCCAGGGGCAGGTCCGAAAACTGCAGAGTTTAAATTTGGAGGGCATTCACAATCTCCTGACTAAGAAGCGCCTACAGAGCGCTTAAATCGTCCCACAGGGCCACTACAGGATCAATAATTCTTTATGGACCTCCGAACAGGTATCTGGCCGCCGCCGAGGTCATGCGGCTGCCCCTGTGGGAAACACCGGGAATATCCCGCAAGTCCCACGCGAATGTAGTCCCGAGTCTCTGGGCAACGTCGGTCGCTGATTTAAAAAAATAATGCCCACGCGCCAAACGATGGGGCCCCTGCCGCATGGCTTCATCCGTGCGGCGTAAAGATCGGTGATTGGGATCATTGTCATCGGTTCCCAGCATGATCGTCAGACGGCGGGCGAACGCCTTCTTTAGTCCAGCCACCGAGAGCGACGTTTCACCAAGACCATAGGGAAATCTTTCCATCTGGATGGGAAGCGTATACCAGCCGGCATTCGCCGCGATAGCACGACCCATATGGGGAGTCGGCGCAAAGAGAACCATACGGTGGACGAATTGCGCGCCGGCGGAATGACCAAACAGATGGAATTTCGACCGGCTGGCTGCAAATCTTTTCTTCGCGGCGTGAAAGACGCGGTCAATCACCGGAAAGCTCCATTCCGAACGAGGAGTCGCCGAACCGTCACGATTGAACAAATTGCCCATATTGAATTGCCGGGAACCGCGGTAGTTTTCGCGGGTAAATTCCGGCACAAGAACAAGCGCCCCATAGCGATCCGACGCTTCTTCCCAATAGTCGCGATAGCGAGCGGCCGTCCGGCCCATGCCATGGATGACGATTACGATGGGTCCGTCTGGCTTGAAACTGTCAGGCCTGAAATAGAATACCCGCATGGAAGCGGCCAGCTGGCCACGACCGTCATCCATGTGAAAGGCGCCGGCACCGATCACTGGCTCCGACAAGGCCGGCGCAGGCAAGGTACTTTGCACCACCATGGCAACAAGAACCGTCGACACCCGATCTAAACGCATCTAGTCCGCTTCCTCTTTAGCCGCCTTGGCCTCGCGATGTGCAATATACAGGGAAGATCCAAAAACAAGTGCTCCTCCCGCCCAGACCCATATATCAGGCAGCTCCGCAAAAACGATCCATCCGATGATCGCGGCAAAGGGCAGTCGCGCAAAATCAAAGGGCAGTATTGCGGTCGCTTCCGCGGCCGCAAAAGCCCGGGACGTGAAGCGCTGGTTAAGCGAGCCGCAAAACCCGATCGCGACCAAGAATGCGAGCTGGGTCAGTGTCGGGGTGGTCCAGACGAACAACGCCGGGATTGCCGCAAGGGGCGTCACATACAGCATTAGATAAAAAACGGCCGTATCAGGATGGTCGGTTCGCGTGGTGTGACGCACCATCACGTTGGCGGCGGCGTTGACGAAGGCGCCAACCAGAACCAGCAACGCTCCCATACTCACCGTATCAAATCCCGGGCGCAGTATCAGAACGGCGCCGCAAAATCCCACAATGAGCGCCGTGACGCGCCGCGCGCGCACCCGCTCGCCGAGAAACACGATGGCCATGGCACAGGCGAAAAGCGGCGAAGAAAATATCAGGGCCTGGGAATCGGAGACCGGAATGGTGGCGGCGCCGGGAAAATACGTCATAAGAAACGAAAACCCAAAGAGGGCGCGGAAAATATAAATTTTATGGTTGGAACTGCGGAATATGTCCGGGCCGGTCCTGAAGGCATAGGGAAGCATGAGCACCAGATTGGTCGCCGCCCGGAAGAATCCGATTTCAAAGGGGTGGATATCCTGGGCCACCTCGCGGATCAGCGTGGTCATAAGGGTAAAGCTGAGGGCAGCCGCCACCATCCATAATCCGCCGCGAATGGCGCCAGGCAAATCACGCATTGGCAAAACCGACTGGGCAGGCCAGCACTACGCGGCTTCCTCTTTGCTCGCCACCATTTCGCGATGGGCGATGTAAAGCGACGCGCCAAAGATGATGGCCCCTCCCACCCATACCCAGATATCGGGCAGTTCGGCGAAGACGATCCACCCGATAATCGCGGCAAAAGGCAGACGGGAGAAATCGAATGGCATGACGGCCATGGTTTCAGCGGCAGCAAAGGCGCGCGAGAAAAACCGCTGATTGAGAGTTGCGAAGAATCCAATCGCCACCATCCACCCGGCTTGGGCGAGCGTGGGCGGGGTCCAAACGAAAAGCGCCGGGATGGCGACCAGCGGCGTCATATAGAGCATCAAGTAAAATACTGCGGTATCGGGGTGATCGGTGCGCGTCGTGTGACGCACGGAGACCAGGCTCGCGGCCAAGAATATGGCGCTTAACAAAACCAGGACGGAGCCGATATTTATTTCCGCAAAACCCGGCCTCAGGATAATCAAGGCGCCCAGGAAACCAACGATCAGCGCCACGATCCGGCGGGTATGCACGCGTTCGCGGAGAAACAAGACGGCCATCAAGGCGGCAAACAGCGGCGTCACGAAGATCAACGCCTGTGTATCGGAAACCGGAATCAGTGCCGCGCCGGAAAAATAGCACAGCAAAAAGGCAGTGCCGGTAAAGCCCCGGAGGACATAGACCTTGTGATTGTCCGAAACCCAAATGGCGCGTCCGGTCCGAAAAGCGAAGGGGAGCATGAGCAGAAGATTCGTCACGACCCGGAACAGACCTATTTCGAACGGATGGATGTCTTTCGCCACCTCACGGATAAGCGCCGTCATGATGGTGAAAGAAAGCGCGGACGCCATCATCCACAGGCCGCCGCGAATAGAGCTGGGCAGGTCGCGCATCAGCTAAACAGACACAGCACGCCATAACAGCTATCGAACACCCGCGTAAAAATCAGGTAGAAGATAACGTCGAGCAGCAATGCCAGACCCAGGAAGGGAACGCAGACGAAGAGAACGAAATAGAGAGCCGCCCAGCCTGTAAACCGGCGGCGCGGCAAGGTAACACCGCCAATAGTTTGGGTCGTGAAGAATTTCATTGCGGCGCAACCTAGAGCACTATCCGGCTAAATAGAACAGAAACCCGTCACTGCCATGACCGCCAAACCCTCGCTGACCCTCCACTGGAACGATTGCGGCCGCGCCGAGTGGCACGGCTATCTCACGGCGGCGGACCGGTCGAGCCTGGAACAAAGCTGGGCCTACGGCGCCGCGATGGCGGCCTATCACGGTCAGACCGTCGACCGGGTCATTATCCGACAGGGCCATATACCGGTCGCCATGGCCCAGCTTTATCGTAAAAACCTGATGGGCGTCCTATCGGTGGTCCGTATCGTGCGCGGGCCCCTGTTCCTGGACGGCCAGGAAGACGGAGAGCCGCGGCAGGATATCCTGCGCGCCTTTCGGGACGCGTTTTCGCTGCGCCGCGGCGACATTCCGTTCTGGCTCCCGGAGCTTTCGGATACGCCACGGAACCAGACACTGATGCGCTCGCTGGGCACCCGCCGCATGGTTACCGGCATGAGCTCCGCCTGGCTCGATTTGTCACGGGATGAGGCCGAGCTGCGCAAGGGGATGACCGGAAGCTGGCGGAATGCCCTGCGCATGGCGGAGAAAAACAAGGCCAACCTGGTCATTACCGATTCCGGAGACGATATTTCCCGGGATCTGGCCGATTACGATTCCTTCCACAGACAAAAGCGCTTTATGGGACCCTCCGGCGGCTTTGTCGCCGCCATTGCGGCGGCCGGACAGGAAACCGGGGATGTCCTGGTGCTCACCGCCAATGCCGGTGCGGACAGGGTGGCCGGAATCGTGCTGATCCGGCACGGCGCGAGCGCGACCTATTTCATCAGCTGGACCACGGAGACCGGGCGCGGGATCAATGCCCATAATCTGCTGCTGTGGCGCGGCATACAGGCGCTCAAGGATTCCGGTATCCGATGGCTCGATCTCGGCGGCCTCAATACCGGATCGGGTGCCGGCATCGCCCGGTTCAAGCTGGGGCTCGGTCCCGACCCGTTCACGATGGCGGGTACATTTTTATAGTCTGATCGATGGTCTTCAGGCAAAAAAAGAGGGCCGGTTTTCACCGGCCCTAATTGTCACGAGAGTTTGTCTGTCTGATGCCAACCCAGGTTACAAATCAACCCCGTGACCGACGCACACGCACCTTCTTTGTGTTCTTGAGGTAGAAGATGTGCTTTCCAATCTTGGTGTAAGGCTTGAAGATCTTTGCCCAGTAAGGCTGAACCGTATCCGCGTGATACCAGAGGGCACCCTTGGTCGGATCATCCGTCCCGCCGCGGCGGATCAGCAGCGCGACCAGCAGGCTTTCGCGCCAGGCTGTGACATTGCGGGGACGATCGCTGCGGCCATCGCACCACCAGGAGAACTGGCACCGATAGCGGCGATTTTCACCACCCTGCTTGATCACCGCACAGATCTGACCGGGAAACCGGCGGGCGGCGACCCTGTTGAGGACCACATGGCCGACCGCGATTTTGCCTTCCAGCGGCTCACCACGCGCTTCGTGGTATATATTAAGCGCGAGGCAGCGAAGGCTTTCCCAATTCATCTTCTGGGCATCGACCCCTTCGGAGGCCTGAGCCGAAAATGAAGTGATAGTAATAGTTAATGCCAGACTGGCAATTCTCATCATCCCAAACATGAGTAACCCCGTTGTTAACTTACGTCATGTGTGTTTTGTTTTGTTGAGCGCAATTTGCATTACCTTTTTAGTTAATTTCAAGAAAAAACGAATCAAATTTTAAAATAAATTGATCCATTATTAGGGTTAATTTTTGTTAACTTTGTAGAATGCTATTTTTACTTTGTTTTTTCTTTATCACAGGGGCCGTCATGGGCAGTGAATCATTCTACGCAGAGCTGGAATCTTTCACCGATTTCGACCGTCTTGTCGAAAATAAACGATTTCACCCCCTCCCCGACGATTGGTTAATCGGGGTTACGGACGTCGTTAACTCTACGGGCGCCATTGAAGCTGGCCGCTACAAGGCGGTTAACATGGCCGGAGCCAGCGTGATCTCGGCGGTCATGAATAGCCTCGGCGGGGCGCCCTTTCCCTTTGTTTTTGGTGGCGACGGGGCGGGGTTTGGCATTCCCGAGGACCAGCGGGACCCGGTGGAGGCGGCTCTGGCGGCGTGCCAGGTGTGGACCGAAGAGGAGATCGGGCTGAGCCTGCGCGCGGCCCTGGTGCCAATCGGCGATATCCGGCAGGTGGGGCTGGATGCCACCGTCGCCCGCTTCCAGCCGGCTCCCGGGGTCAGCTATGCCATGTTTTCCGGCGGCGGCGTGGCCTGGGCCGAAAGCGAGATGAAAGCCGGCCGATACAGCGTGCCGCGGGCGGCGGCCGGAACCCACCCCGATCTGACGGGGCTGTCCTGCCGCTTTCGGCCGCTGCAGGCCCGTAATGGCGAAATTCTGTCGTTGCTGGTGCTACCGGCCAGGGACGTGGATGATGGGGCATTTGCCCGGCTGGTAACCGCGCTCCTGGACTTATTGGAGAAGGAAACCGAGCGGCAGGGCCATCCGGTGGCCCCCGAAGGGCCCCGGTTTGTCTGGCCGCCGCAGGGGCTGGGGACCGAAGTGCGGGCCGGCGCCGGGGGGGAAGTCCGTCCTGTCCGCCGTCTGAAGATCCTGATGGAACATCTGGTTCCGTGGATCCTGCAGCTCACAAAACGCTCCATGGCCCGCTTCGATCCCTCGGTCTATCGCCGGGACGTCGCCGGCAACACGGATTTCCGCAAGTTCGATGACGGGCTGAAGCTGACGGTGGATTGTCCACGGGACGTCATCGCCAGAATAGAGGCGCTTTTGCGCCGGGCGCAGGAAGACGGTACCGCCCATTACGGGCTGCACAGCCAGGACAGCGCGCTGATGACCTGTATCGTGCCCTCACCCTACACCAGTGATCACATGCATTTCGTCGACGGCGCGGCCGGCGGCTATGCGAAAGCGGCGGAGATGCTGAAAGCTGCGATGGCTGATAAGGGAGGCGGGCGGGCCTAAGTGTCCTGTTCAAGCACGGCCTTGAGGACCACGGCGCTGTTACGGGCTTCATCCCTGGCCGCGAAGATCAATGTCACCGGACCGGCCGCGCACATCGCCCGTAGATCGCCGACCAACACCCTATTGTCCGCCAGCTCCCGCTCATACCGTTTCTGGAATTCCGGCCATCGGTCCGGTTCATGGCCGTACCATTTGCGGAGATCGGCGCTGGGCGCGATATCCTTCATCCACTCATGGAGCGCGGCGGCCTCCTTGGTCACACCGCGCGGCCACAGCCGCTCCACCAGGATACGCTTGCCGTCCGATGAATCGGGGGAATCGTAAGCCCGCTTCAGACGAATATCAAAAGGCATGGGCGGCTACAGCGCCCGGCTGACACCGCCATCCACCTCGATCAGCGCGCCATTGACGAAGCTGGCCCGTTCGGAGCACAGGAACACCACCATATTGGCGATGTCCTCCGGCTCACCGATACGCCCCAGGGGATTGCGCGCGGCGGATTGTGCATAAATCTGTTCTTCCGTCTCGCCGGTCATCTCGACCCGCTGTTTCACCAGCTCGGCCCAGCGGTCGGTTGCCGTCGCGGTCGGGTTGACGCCGTTGACCAGCACGTTATCCGGCCCGCATTCCTCGGCCAGCGCCTGCGTGATATTGAGAATGGCGGCGTTGATGGCGCCACCGGCGATGTATTTGGCGGTGGGAAAATGACCGCCATTGCCGATGATGTTGATAATGCGGCCCCAGCGGCGGGCGCGCATGGCCGGCATGACGGTGCGGGCGCAGCGCACATAGCCCATTAATTTCAGATCGAAGCTGGATTGCCAGGAGGCATCGTCGATATCGCCAATCAGACCCAGCGGCGCCGACCCCGCGTTATTGACCAGTATATCAATCTGGCCCAGCGCCTCGGCGGCCTCCGCCACCACACGTTCCGTATCGGACGCCACCGAGAGATCGCCGGCGATGGGGATAACGCGCGCATTGGTTCCTGAAGCGATGTCGGACGCCACAGCGCCGAGACGCTCTTCGTTACGGGCGGCGATGGCCACATCAACCCCCTCGGCAACCAGCAAGTCGGCACAGGCCCGCCCAATGCCGAGACTGCCCCCCGTCACCAAGGCCTTGCGGCCGGCAATTCCAAGATCCATGGGTTACTCCGAAACCATCATGTCGGCGGAGGACAGATGTTCCACGGTCTCGCCGCTGTCGGTAAAGGTCCTTGTGACCTCCGCGGCGGCATAGATCCACAGGATCGCCATGGGGGCATCGCTGGTATTGTGAAACCGGTGCGGCAGGCCGGCCGGTATATAGGTGGTGTCGTGCTGCTTGAGCTCGGTCACCACGCCATCCACCTCATAGATTCCGGTGCCTTCCAGCACCGTCACCTGCTCATCGCAATTGTGCGAATGCATGGGGGCCCCTTCGCCGGGCGGGAAGCGCGTCATGCCGGTGGTGAATTTGGCATCGGGTGTGGTGTGATGCACGATCAGCGGCCGCGTGACGATGCCGCCGCCGCGCTTCACTTCGGGAGCCTTGTCGATATCGATAAAAGTGCCTTGGGGCATGATGCCTGCTCCTGTCTCTAATCTGTTCCAGCGCTAAACATAGCCTTCCTGCTTATCATAGGCACGGGCTTCCGTGTCGCGCTCATCGGGATCGCCATAGCCACCACCACCGGCCGCCTCCATCCGCATGGTATCACCCGCTTCCAGATCGACCCGCGTGGTGATGGGCATCTCCTTTTCCCGGTTGGTTCCCGGGTTGAGCACGAAACGGCTGCCACGGCCCGGCTGGCCGCCGGCGACGCCGCGCGGCGGACGCTGGGCCCGATCGCCTCTGAAGATCACCATGGCAGGTTCCAGCAACTCATATTCCCGCCGCATGGCGAGCCCGCCCCGGTGCCTGCCATCGCCACCCGAACCGGGGATCAGCTCATAGCGGGTCACGCGGCAGGGAAATTCGGTCTCGACGATCTCGATGGGCGTGACATAGATGTTCGACAGATGCACCGTGGTGCCCGAGGCGCCGTCCTGGCTGGCCGAACCGCCATAGGCCGAACCATAGATTTCATACTGGTTGCCACGGGGAATGCGTTTGGTACCGCGCCAATCCACCGTCAGCCCGCCGCCGCTACCGCCGCTATAGGCCGCCGCCCGGTCGGGCACGAACGGCCCGAACGCCTCCATCAGCATGTCGATCACCGTCATGCAGGTCTTCATATAGCTGGAGCACGGCGCCGGTGCGTGCGGGTCGACCACGGTGCCCTTATTGGTCTTTATATGAACCGCATCGAAGGCCGCATCGCTGTATTTGAGGGTGGGGTCGATGAGCCCGATGAGCACCTGAAAGCAGCACGCCTCGACCAGCGCCAGCCTGATATTGACGGGCCCGCGCCCCTGCGGATCGCTGGCGCTGAAATCGAACTCGACCTCGCCATCGGTCACCGTGAGGCGCACATGCATGCGGATGGGTTTGGTGAAATCGATGCCATCGCTATCGAGAAAGGATTCCGCTTCCTGTGTGCCGTTGGGCAGGCGGGACAGGGCGGCGCGGAACTCGACCCCCGCCGCCTCGACCATGGCGACCAGGGCGTCCTGCACCACATCCAGCCCGAATTCGTCGCACACCTGGCGCATGCGCGCGCGCCCGATCTCACAGGCGCCCACCTGGCCATGGAGATCCCCCAGCGTGACCTCGGGCAGGCGGCTGTTGGCCCGGATGGTCCGTTCCACGTCCATGTTATGTTTGCCGGCGCGGTAATATTTGATGGGCGGAAAGACGATGCCCTCCTGAAACAGCTCGGTGGCCTGCCCGAATGTGGAGCCGGGAACGGTGCCGCCGATATCGGCCTTATGGGCGATGGAACCGGCAAAGCCCACGAGGGTGCCGCCCTGAAAAATGGGAACGATCACCGCCATGTCGGGGACGTGGGGCAGATTGCCGTCATAGGGATGGTTACAGAGAAAGATATCGCCATCCTCCGGCCCGTCCGCGCCATAGAGCTCGAATATGCGCCGCACCAGATACTTATAAGACGTGGAATGGAAGAACATGGGCGGTGCCACCAGGATGCGGCCTTTGGCATCGAGTATAACGCAGCTGAAATCCCGCGATTCGCGCACGATGGTGGAATAGCCCGAGCGAAAGAAATGATGGTGCATTTCATCCATCAGGCTGCCGATCCTGTTACGCAGGATCCCGACGGTGATGGGGTCTACTTTAGTGGCGGACGTCATGTTCCTGCTCCACGGGTCAGTTCAAGATTGCCGTAGGTGTCGTTACTGACATTCCAGCCCGCCGGAACCACCGTGGTGGAATCGAGCTGTTCGACAATGACCGGGCCCGGGAGTACCGCCCCTACCGGCAGATCGGCGCGGCGCCAGATGGCCGCTTCCACCGCGTTGCCACGCCCGTCGGACACCATACGGCTGCCGGTCGGCTCACCGGTGCCGCCGCCGTCACCAGCCTGTTCCGCCACCTTAAGTTTGGGGACCGGCACCACCGCGCGAAGACGGTAGCTAACGGCTTCCACATCGGCGCCGCGGGCGGCATGACCGTGAACCTCGTCGTGGCGGTCATGAAACCTCTCCACCAATGTTTCCAACCCCTTTCGATCAAGGGGCGTGGCTATTCCGTCCAACGGAACACGTAATTCGTAGCCCTGTCCGGCATAGCGTAAATCCATTTCGCGCACGAAATGCGACGGTTCATCGCCCAGACCTTCTTCCGCAAGCTCCGCGGCGGCGCGCTGTTCCAGGGCGGTAAAGGCCTGATCAACGTGAGACGGCTCAAGCGTCTCCATGTCCTGAAGATCCGACCGCACATAATCATGGACCACGTCGGCGCAAAGAAGCCCGAAGGCCGAGAACGCTCCCGGGCTGGCCGGCACCAGCACCCGCTCGATGCCGAGATCCTGAGCCACGGCGGCGGCATGGACCGGACCGGCGCCGCCAAACGGCACCAGGGTAAAATCGGTCAGGCTGACGCCCTTCTTGGCGGCCTGCACCCGGATCTCATCGGCCATGCGAGCATTGATGACCCGGACGATACCGGCTGCCGCAATTGCCAGATCCGCCTCCATGGGCTCGGACACATGCTTTTGGACAGCCTGACGCGCGGCATCGGTGTCGAGCGACATCTTGCCGCCCAGAAAGAAGTCCGGATTGAGAAAGCCGCTGGCTACGTCTGCGTCGGTCACCGTGGGCAGGGTGCCGCCTTTGCCATAGCAGGCCGGTCCGGGATCGGCGCCGGCACTGTCGGGACCGACTTCCAGAAGACCTGCCGCATTGACCCGCGCGATGCTGCCGCCACCGGCGGAGATGGTCGACACATCCAGTGCCGGAACCGCAACGATGCGGTTGGCAACCACCGCCGAGGCATGCTCCAGCGGCGTACCATCCTGAATAAAGGCGATATCGCAGCTGGTGCCGCCCATATCCATGGTCACGATATTGCGCAGCCCCTGCCCCACCCCCAGCAGATAGGCCGTGCCCTGTACCCCCGCCGCCGGGCCGGAGAGCAGCGTATGAACCGTCTGGTTTTCGGCATTGGCCGACAGCGGCATCACCCCGCCATTGGATTGCATCAGAAACCGCCGTGGGGTTGTGACCTCCAGCGCGTCGAGACCATTGGCCAGCGAGGCGATGTAATCGGCCAGCACGGCCACCAGATAGGCGTTGACCAGGGTCGTTGAATAGCGGGGCCATTCGCGAATCTGCGGCAGCACCTGGCTGGAGAGCGAGATCTGGGCGCCAGGAACGGTCTCGCGAATGATGTCCGCCGTGGCCCGCTCATGGGCGTCGTTCATGAAGGAAAACAGGTAGCAGACGGCAAAAGAACGCACACCGCAATGGGCGAGTTCCCGGGCCGCTTGGGCCACCGCATCGCGGTCCAGCGGCGTCAGCTCCTCGCCGGCATAATCCATACGCCCGCCGATTTCCCGCGTCAGACTGGGCGGCGTGATGTGGGGCGGGCGGGTAAACAAATGATCGTACGGATTGCCTTCGTCGCGGGCCTGGGTCTGGACCTCGCAGATGGCGCGGTAGCCATCATTGATCAGCAGACCGACCGCCGCACCCTTGCCCTCGAGCAGCGCGTTGGTGGTGACCGTGGTGCCATGGGCGAAAAAATCGATATGGGCCGGATCCACGCCGCTGGTGATCAGACGCTGCACGCCCTCGAGCACCGCAAGGGCCGGGTTCGACGGCGAGGACGGCAGCTTTTCGATGCGCACCGCGCCGCTCGACACATCATTGAGCACCAGGTCGGTGTGGGTACCCCCCACATCGACACCCACACGGTATCGGGCTGGTGTGTCTGACAAGTCGCGGTCTCCCTGCATTTATAATTTTTGTCGGGCGAAAGTACCGTCTCAAACCCGGCAGGTCAGCAACCAAAAGACAGAAAAGCGCATTTCGTGTAGCCTGATCGCAAAGGCATCGTGAGATCAGGGGAAATACCATGCACATGGAAGGCCACGCCGTTACACCGACGGCCGTTTCATTCAGGGGCGGTGACGACGCGCTCACCGGCTATCTTTTTCTGCCCGAAGGCACGGGACCCTTCCCCTGCCTGATCGACAATCATGGCAGTCAGTTGCCGCCCAATACGGCGGATCTGTCGCATCCTCAGACGGCTGCGTTCTTCCTGTCGCTGGGCTATGCCTATCTGTTCCCGCACCGGGCCGGCTATGGCAAATCCCCCGGCATTGCCCTGTCGAACGATGTTCCGGCGCCGCGGGGAACCCATGATCACGACCGTCAAATGTCGGCGCGGCTCGATCGCGAAAACAAGGACGTCATCGCGGCGCTCGATTTTGCGGTATCCCGGCCGGAAATCGATAGCGCGCGCGTTGCCGTGATGGGCAGCTCCCTTGGCGGTATCCACACCCTGCTGGCATTGTCCCGTGACGCGCGCTGGAAATGCGGCCTTGATTTTTCAGGGGGTGCCAGCCAGTGGAGCGGTCATCCGATCATCCGCAACATGCTCCTGGATGCAGCGAAAAATTTGACGGGACCGGTTTTCCTGATCCAGCCGGAAAACGACTTCAATACCGCCCCGACCGAAGAAATCGGCGCATTGCTCACAGAACTCGACAAACCGCACGACGCGGCGATCTTTCCCAAATGGGGAACCGACGGCGCCGAAGCCCACCGTTTCTGCGCCGCGGGACAGCAGATCTGGGGACCGCAGGTGGCCCGGTTTCTGGAGCGGTATCTCTAGTCCCGATCGAAATTCAAGGCTTGGCGAAATTCAAGGCTTGGCGAAATTCAGGGCTTGGCGCCGACCGCCTCGAGAAGGCGGACCATATCCGTATAACCTGCCGCGCGGGCGAGGCTCAGCGGGGTGACGCCGTTACCATCGGGAATGTTGACGTTGGCCCCGGCATCCACCAGGGCCTTCAGACACGCCACATGACGCGCCCCGCCATCGCCAAGCACGATGGATTCGATCAGTGCCGTCCATCTGAGATTGTTGATGTGGTCCAGCGGCGCCTTCGCGGCGATCAGGGTCTTGACGATTTCCACATGTCCCAGATGCGCCGCCGCGATCAGCGCCGTGCCGTCATAGGGGCTGGTGACCTGCGCCGTGTTGCCGCCCTCTCTGATCGCCAGCCGCAGCATCGGCAGGTCATCGGCCACGGCGGCGATGGTAATGAGATCATATTGTTCGCTGTCCAGCGCGTTGACGTTCGCGCCGCCCCCGATCAGCAAAAGCGCGGCCGGCGCGTTGCGCCGATAGCCCGCGACCATCAACGGTGTCCGGCCATGATTATCGGTGGCGTTCGGATTGGCGCCTTCGTCCATCAGGCGTTTAAGGGCGGCCAGATCGCCTTTGGCGGCGGCCTCGTGAAGACCCTGATAGGCCGCCAGTTCAACCTCATCGGGGGCGGTCTGCGCCCAGGATGACACGGACATCAGAACGGCAATGCCCATCGCGAAAATAGTTCCGGCAAGTCTCGGCAACCCCATTGTCTTTCACTCTTACGATCCGGCCCGGCTTTCCGCCAAGTATCCGGTGGGGAGCAAAAGCACGCAAGAGCAGCTAGCCTGGGACCGGTCGGTTGCCCCGGAAAAACTTCAGAATGACAAAAAAGCAGATCAGATAGAACAGCATGGCGAGACGCGGCTGATCGAAGGGGCTGACCACTAATCCGTTGACGAGATATCCCGCCAGGGCGCCCAGCCAGGGCACAGCCTCCGGCCTGGATTGGAAGACCGCCCGGACGAATCCCGCAAGTGTCACGAGAATGAGCAACGATACGCCGGCGATGCCCAGCCACCCCTGATCGAACAGGACATTCACCGCCATATTCTTTGTGTGCCAGGGCAAATGATTGTCCACCGTCCAGAACCAGTGATCGTTATTGCCACTGAAATCACCATTCCTGACGAGATTGGTGCCATCCGCGGTGACCAGGGCCAAATCATCGAAAGACACGCCGCCTGGCGCGCCCTGGGTAAATAGCGCCAGACGGATTGGGGGGGCGGACAGAGCGCCTATGCGGCCGGGCGGAAGGCCGACCTTATTGGTGTTGATCTGGGTCGTGAAATTCCGCCACTTACCACCGGTCGGTTCGAGCCGGAAGCTGTGCCAGGAACAAACCCGCGAATGCAGCAGCCATTTTTCGCATATGGCCGCCGTCACCAGAAATTTTGTTTCGCTGGTGCGGTAGTTGAAAGCGAACAGGTAGGGCGTGTTCGCCTTTGCGTCGATTTTCTGACTGACATAGAGATTGTCGCCGGACGATAGCGTCAGATAGCGTCGTCCCGGCGGGCCATCGAAGGAATAGCGCGCCAGCGTGTGAAAATGCGCCCGGCGTTGCTGGTAGGTCCGGGGAAACATTCCCAGACCCATGCCGAGGATTTGTGTCTGCAGTCGTGAATCACGAAATTCCAGGGCCTCACGGAAATGGTCGAGCCGGGTCTGTGTATCCCTGCCGGTGGACTTGAAGCGGGCGCCCAGTTCTGTCGGCAGGACGAATGGCACCAGCGCCACCAGACCCAGAACGACCAGCATGGGCGCCAGCAGCGCGGTCCGCCAGATCCTGCCACGCCGGGCCCACACCAGGACAAACGCGCAGATCAGCACAAAAAGAGCCACCGCCATTGCGAGAAACGGTCCGCGGGAGGCGGTGGCCAACAGGATGTAGAAAGAGAGACACGCCACCCCCACCGCGCCCAGACGGAGGAACCAGGGCCATCGGTCGACGAAGATCGCGGCAATCAGAGGAATGGTGCTCGCCAGCCACAGATCGATATGGCCATCCCCCGTATGCATACTGGAGAACGGGCCGATGATCCGATATTCGTGGCCAAAGTTGAAAAACCCGACAAACAGCCAATGTTCGTAAAGCGCGATGACAGACATGGCGAACAGGCCCGCTACCAGGCCAAACCCGAACAGCTTGCCAGTGGTCTGATCGACCCGAAGCGCCTGGTTCAGGTGAGGCAGGAGCAGCAGGGGCCACAAAAATCCTTTTGCCACACGGAGCGCATTGAACGGGCTGTAATAGCTGGCAAAGGAATTGCCATCGATAGCAGGCCAGGGGACAAGCGGAATGGCGGCGCTGGCGCCATAGGAAACACACAACAGAAGGACAACAAGGCCGAGCGGCCGGCCGAGACGGAAATCCTCTCGCGACAGCGGGCAGCGCCATAGAAGTACGGCCAGAGTGACGAGCACAAGCGCATCGAACTCTTCAAAAAAGAACCAGCCGGAAAAGAATCCGAGATCCAGAGCTGGCATGGCGGCGGGAACCATAACCAGCCAAGCACGCGGATACCTGGCGAGCACAAGGGCATAGCCGGCAAACCCTGCCGCCAGCCAGACCTGGGCGACGGGAAACAACGCCACAAAAAAACCAACCGCGGCCACAAGAGCAGCGCCGGAAAGACGCTGGCCGGCAAACAGCGCGGCGGTCATGGCGTTGCCCTCGCCGTCGCCGGCGCCGCCTGACGCGGACGGGCGCGATTGACCTCCTCCATATGCGCGGCCATGGCCTTGAAGAACCACGGCACCACGGCGGCGCCGGTCAGCGCCCCCATAGCGGCAAGAATCGGATTTGACGGATCGGGTCGGAGACCGGCGAGAAGCAGAGCGGCGATTTGCAATGACATGGCGATCAGAATACTCAGGCAAACGATGAGAAAAGGCGCGTGCCGGCGGCCCAGCACCAGCGCAAGAAGAACACCGAGTATACCATATTGAACCAGAACAGCGCCGACGCTCGCCACGGCACGAATCGAGCTTGCGGCAAAATCATAATAAAACGGCAGCCAGTTCAGCTGCTCCAGTATCACCCGGATCTTTTCCGCATCGGGCGATGCCCCGCCGACAATCCCGCGAATACCCGCCAGACCCGCCACATAGAGCGGGAGCGCGATTAGCGCCGTGGGACGCAGGATCCTTCGCAGCCCTTCCAGGTCGATGCGTTGCAGCCCGCGCCAGACCAGGTATCCCATGGGCGCCCCGGCGGCCCGCAAAAGACCGGAAAACACCGTGTCCGTTCCAGACCAGAGGAAAAACACCCGGCACATCATCAGGAAGGCGCTGAGCAACAGACCGAGAGCGATGGCCTGCACCAGACCATCCTTTGCGGGCCGATGCGGATTGAGCGCGACCAGTGCCCCGAGGGGCATCAGGACCAGGGACTTTACAAGGCTCAGCAGGATAAAGCGCAGACCCATGGCGGAATCGTCCGGCCACAACGAAAACGTGCCGGGATGGTTGAAGTGCGCGAGAACCCCGCGCCCGGGTAGAATGATGCCGAACGGAAAAAGCGCGTAGCCCACGTAACCAAACACCATCAGCAGGAGAGCGGCCCGCAACGCCCCGTCGCCGCCCGCGGCGCTGATGGCAATCATTCGGGTCAGCCGGCGGCCCAGCAGGACCCAGGCGGCCAGCCCTATGATCGCGCCAACCGACTGCGCGATGACGTCACCCATAGAGGGAACCCGTCCGCCCACGAAGGTTTGCGCGAATTCAACGCAGAACGACAGGGAGAGACAGAGCAGCAGGGTGGCGATCACCGGTCCCGCGCGCCGCCCCGTGGTCGCTCCCAGTGTCCCCATGAGCAAGTAGGCCAGCAGGATTCCGATGAGAATATTGGTCACCCAATCGAGCCCGCCGAGATGGGCAAGCGCCACCACGGGATCGTCAGCCGAAATCCCCTGGAAAGACATGGGCGCGTCGCGCAGGGTGAAGGGAACCAGGCTGCCATAGGTTATGAAACCCGCCCAGCCCAGGGCGGCGGCACCATATGTTTTGCGATAAGAATTTTCAGGGATTACCGACACCCTTGCCTAAACTCCCCGTCCAGGACAACCCAAATGACCGGCTCGTTGCGTCTCCCAAAAATAACCTCGGGAGAAGAGCCGATTCCGTAGACCCTTGAAACCGCGTGGCCGGTTAATTTTTCATGAACGGGCTGCCGCCGGCGCCTGACCGGGAAGCTCATACGACCCATCCAATTGAGTCAATTTAGATGTATAGGGCTCTAGCAGAAACTTTGCTGCAGGGCCTTCTTTTGTGCCGGCTTTGGGCTAACATCCCGGGAGAAAAACAGGGAAGCAACATCATGTACGGACATCGCGCGCGCATCGGCTACACCTCGCCGCCCTCGGCGACGGAGGTCTTTCCTTACGAGTTCTATAAAATGGTGCCCGATGGGGTGACGCTGGTGGTCAACACCCTGCCCCTGGTCGACCGGACCGGCGACGAGGTGGATCGGGCCTACGACGTCAGCCTCAATGTGGCCCATGCCATGGCGCGGGCCGGCGTCGATCTCTTTGTTTTTGGCGGCCTTCCCATCAATGCCTCGCGCGGTTTCGGCAATGCCGGTGAGATGGCGGCGGAAACCGAAAGGGAAATCGGTGTACCGGTGATCACCAGCCTATCGGCCCAGCAGGATGCGTTTGCCGCCGTGGGCGCAAAGAAGTCCAACGTGATCCAGCCCTATGACCAGACCCATATCCCGCGCTTCGAGGGTTATGTGCGCGAACTGGGAGCCGAGCCCGCCGGGTGTGCCTGTGTCAACGCGACCTTTATCGAGCTGGGCAAGGTGGATGAAGAGCAGATCCTGGCGCTGGGCCGCGGGCTTTGCGAGCAATATCCCGACGCCGACACGCTCTATATTCCCTGCCCCCATTTCGCGACGGCAGGGGTGATCGAGCCTATCGAAAAAGAATTTGGCATCACCGTCATCACCGCCCTGCAGGCCATCGTCTGGCGGTCCCTGCGGGCCTGCGGCATCGATGACCGTATCGACGGGTTCGGCCGCCTGTTGCGCGACTTCTAATACAAAGGACAGAACAGCATGTACGGACACAGGGCACGCATCGGCTACACATCACCCCCGGCGGCGACAGAAGTCTTCCCCTATGAATTTTACAAGATCGTCCCCGACGGCGTGACGCTGGTGGTCAACACCCTGCCCCTGGTGGACCGCACCAGCGACGAGGTGGATCGGGCCTATGACGTCAGCCTCAATGTGGCCCATGCCATGGCGCGCGCCGGGGTCGATATCTTTGTGTTCGGCGGGCTGCCCATCAACGCGTCGCGCGGGTTCGCCAATGCCGCCGAGATGGCGCAGGCGACGGAAGACGAAATCGGCATTCCGGTGGTCACCAGCCTGTCGTCACAGCGCGACGCGCTGGCGGTCCTCGGTTCGCAGAAGGTGGGGATCATCCAGCCCTATGACGACAGCCACGGCGAACGGCACATGACCTATATCCGCGAAATGGGACTGGAGCCGCTGGGCTGGGAATGTCTCAACACCACCTTTATCAAGCTGGGCGAAGTGGACGAGAACCAGGTACTGGAGACCGGCCGCACCCTGTGCCGCAACCACCCCGAGCTCGACACGGTCTACATGTTCTGCCCGCACTATGCGGTCATCAACACCATCGATAAGCTGGAGCAGGAGTTTGGCGTCACCGTGATGACGTCGCTGCAGGCCATTGTCTGGAACGCACTGAGACGCTGCGGCATCAAGGACCCGATCGAGGGCTACGGCCGTCTGTTCCGCGATTTCTGAGCGGGTCCATTGCGGCTGGCCAGAATTATTCAGGTTTATTCAGCCCGGGCGTAAATTTCGCTTAACAAAATTTTAACCATACTTAACCAATTTTCTACCTGTCGCGTTAACGACCTTTGTAGTGATAACCGAACAGGCAGAAGACAATGGCACTTTCCACGCAATCGATCGAAATGTTGCTCGACCTCGTTGAGAACAGGATCGACACCCTCCATGTTCACGACATCGACGATCTGCGTGAACTCAAGGATCTGGAACAATCACGGCGCGAGCTGCGTGCCATGCACGGTCTGCGTCAGAACCCGCACAGATCGGCGCAGGTTATTCCGCTGTTCCCGGCAGCCGCTCCCGGCATCTGATTTTCCGTATTACCGGCGGGGACCGCCAGACGGTCCTTATTCCGCCGCCGCCGCGGACGCCGGAAGGTCCGTTTTAAACAGCCGGCCCAGCGCCGGTATGTCGTCCCGAAGACCGGCCGTCCGCAGCGCGCACCACAGCGCCGCCTGATTGCTGGTCACCACCGGCCTGTCGAGAGACGCTTCCAATTCCGCGATCACGTCCACGCTGTGAATATTGGCGCAGCTGATGAAATAGGCGTCGGCCGCATCGTCTTTCGTGGCCAGTACATTGTCGCGCCAGAAGGCCGGCGGCGTGGTGCAGTAAATATCGCTGCTGGCCAGCCCCATGGCTTTGTCGGCGACCAGCTCGAAACCCGCCTCTTTGAGAAACGCCGCCTTTTTGTCATGGCCTGCCTGTGCCGTCTCGGACACGAACACCAGCCGCCGCGCATTAAGCGCCGCAAAGGCCGCCATCAGGGAAGACGCCGCCGACAGGGCCGGCCTGCCGGTGGCGGCTTCGATGGCTTCGATGACACCGCGTTCGCCGGCAACGCCGCCCGACATGGACGTCCCGGTGCATTGCAGAACCGTCACATCACATTTGGAATCGCCCAGCAGTTCGGCGGCATCGACGATGCGCGGCAGAAGCTGGTCCAGCGGCGCCTTGTGCCGGTTGGTCATGCCGATACGCGTGATATGGGGCTCCACGCCGTCCGGCGCGAAGCGCTGGAGCTGTGGTTCCACCATGCGGTTGGAAGAGGGGATGATAAAGCCCAGCCGGGCGCGCGGCGCAATCAGTTCATAATCCATGGCGGATCCTCTTTCGAACACCTTAGATGGGTCCACTCTAACCGAGGGGATCGTGCGACGCACCGCCGAAGACCGATCCGGTAACGAAATTGCTGCGCCGCAGCCTCATCACGCTGTATAGTTTACTGAACAGCCATGCCAAGAACATCCGATCCCATATTCGTCGACGAAACCGCCGCCCGCAGCTATCTGGAGGCGCAGCGCTGGCCCGGCGGGGCAGTGTGTCCGTTTTGCGACCAGCAGAAGACGGTCAAAGCTTTACGGGGCAAATCCATGGGCGACGGCTGGTATCATTGCAAAGCCTGCCGAAGGAAATTCACCGTGCGCGTGGGCACCCTTTACGAGCGGTCCCATGTGCCCCTGCATAAATGGCTGCTGGCGACCCATATCCTGTGCGGCACGGGCAACATCACGCCAACCGCCGACCTTATCCGCCTGATGATCGGGGTCAGCTACAAGACGGCCTGGCATGTGACACACCGCATTCGGGAGGCCCTGGACGCGCCTAGCCCGTAGGGCCACTGTCATAAGGGTTTAGATCCCAAAAAAAATCGCTGTTTTCCGCCGATTCAGTCTTTTTCGCTCTCTGGACCCGGCAAATTTTTGCCATCCCGTTTAACGGTGTGTCCAAGAAAATAGCGTATAACGCGGGCGAACTTGTGGTCGTCAGAATCTCCCAAAGGCCTGCCGGCGGACTTTGTGTCGGATTCTTCCGGATCTGTTGGGTTCATTGTTCAGTCAAGTATACAAAAACTGCGTCGGTGAATTTTACAGTTTTTCGTTCGAATCGGGTGAGTTAGCCCAAAGTTGTAAAATAATTTTACAGTTCACCTCTTTGACCCGTTTAACCATCTTTGTAACCCATTGATATCAAACAAATGAGCAAAGTTGGCACGGTTCTTGCATGTATTCCTTCGGGAACTTGTAATTTCGCGTTTTTTTACGGTGGGCAAAATGAAAGCAACGACCAAAAAATATGCTGCTAATGGGCTCGCGGTAGGTATTGCCGCGGCCATGTTGCAGTTCGCGACTCCGGCGGCGGCGTTCAGCGTCGACGGTATTGTGACCGGTGCCGACGCTTATACCAGCACCTTCGATCTGGATTTTCTGGTCGAAAACATCGGAGGCGGCGGCACGAATGCTACCCGGACCGGCCAGCTACGCCTCGGTCGCGACGGCGCGGCCGGCAACATCTTCATGCATCTGACCGTACCAATCTCGGTGGTGGATAACGTCTATGGTCCGGACGCTTTTGTCCTGACAACAGACTGGGCCCCGGTGAAGCATGAATTCGCCAAGCTGGTCGGTAGTGACGGCTTTGAATTCAACATTGCGACCACGGGCGGCAGCAAATTCGTCAAGGTCGAATACGCCAAGAATGACGGTAATCCAAACATCAAGAATAACGATGGTACGGTCCTGCTGGACGTAGCGACATCGCTTGAGTTGAACCTGGCGAATGGTTTTGGCGACAACGTGGCCACCGGTGGCGCGAACCCGCAATCGCCCGATCCGGCCGCACCACCGGCTGGGTGGGAGCAGGCGATCCAGTACGAATTCGAATTCGATGGCATGCTATTTGCACCGGGCGCAATCGGCCCATCGGCACTCGCCAACGGAATCCTTCATGCTTCGCCCAATAAGCTGGATGGCGATAATAAGGTTCTCATTCCCTGCCTTGGTATCGCAGCGGGACAGACAGGCGCTTGCGAACCCACCACGCCACCGCCGACCGCAATGTCGGAACCGGCCAGCGGTGCACTGTTCCTGGCGGGTCTCGGCCTGTTATCTCTGTACCGTCGGCGGCAGGCCAGGAATTAACGGAGAACCGATTAGCGCTGAGACGCGTTAAGCCGCGACAAAAGCTTCCGGGCTGCGGCGAAGCCATCGAAAAGCTCACCGGATTGAAGCGCGGCGCGAAGTTCTCGCCGCGCTTCCTCTTTATTCCCCAGCTGGTTAAACGTCACCGCCAGATGATAGTGGATCTCCGGTGCGTGCGGCGCCCGTAAGGCAGCGTTACGCAGCAGCTTCAGTCCTCGATCCAGTTCACCTGTCTGGGCAAGAATCCAACCGTAGGTATCGATCACGGCGGCTTGCTCAGGGGCGGCGTCATAGGCGCGTTTAGCATAGTCAAGGGCCCGTGGATCGCTCATTTTCTGGTAAAGAAGCGCTATATTATTTAGAAGCGAGGTACTTCCCGGTGCGCCTTTCAACTGTGCTTCGTATATCCCAAGCGCGTCGGCGTTGCGGCCGGCATCGGCATAGGCCCTGGCCAATAGACGTTGCGCGCCCGCATCATCGGGCCGTCGGCTGGCCCAGCGTTCCGCGAAGACGAACCCGCTGCGTCCCAGGGCACGCCGTGCGTGATAAACGCGGCGCGCCAGCGATGGGAGGGCACGTTTCGAGAGGGCAACCTCATAGGTTCGCAACGCGGCATCGAATTTCCGCATTCGCATAAAGACATCGCCCTGCAACACCGCGCTCGTTACCTTGCCCGGTTCGAGCGTCGCTATTTTCTTGACCCGCATCAGCGCCGCATCGAAATTACCGGACGCCATCTCGAATTTGAACAACTCCAGATGCGCCAGTATAAATTTGGGGTCGAATTCAAGCGCTTTCCTCAACGATGCGCGGGCGCCATCCCTGTCTCGCGCACGCGCCTGCCAGATCGCAGCGCGTCGCAACCACGCGGGAGATTTTCCGTTCGCCGCCCGTAACGCCAGATCCTTGAATGTCTCTACCGCTTTATCGAGTTGCCTATTGGCAAGGCGTGCTCTGCCAAGCATTAAGAGATACTCGAGGTTCCCCGGTTTCCGTAATGTCAACTCACGCGCGACCGACAGAGCCTTATCATTTCGATTCTCAAGAATATAAATTTGTACCAAACGCAGCGCCGCGACATGGCGATGTGTGGAATCGGCACGAGCCTTCTCCAGCCAGCGCAAGGCGTCGTCAATTTCGTTCCGACGAATATCGATGCCGGCCAGCGCGAGCATCGCCGCACCGCTTTTCGGATGTTGTTCGAGGATAGAGGCATAGAGTTCAGCCGCTTCATCCAGATTACCGAGACGCGCTTCCAGTTTTGCAAGATTGCCGATCGCCTGCTGATAGTGTGGCGCGGCCTCGATCGCAGCCCGAAAGCTTTCCCGGGCCTCCCCGATTTTCTGTAGACCGGCATGGGCCCCGCCGGCCAGATTATGGGCAACAGCATTTTCCGGTTGATTTTCAATCACGCTGTTGGCGGTCTCCAGCGCCGCTTTGAAATCACCCCGCCGCAGTTGCGTGGCGCACAGCATCATCGCCGCACGAACCGCATCAGCGTCGCGTTTCATCTCGCTTTTCAACATTTTAATCGCCTGGGCGTCGCGCCCCGCAAGCAATTGAACCATCACCAATTTGGACAATGCGGAAGAGCCCGGCCCGGCGGCAGCGGCCGCTTTCTCCAGGAATTCCGTTGCCTCTCTGTATCGCTTTGCCCGCATCAGGGCATCGCCCAACATGGTCAGGACTTCGACATCCCGGGGCACGTGCAGCACAATGTTTTTCAGGAGAAAAATGGCATGGGCGGAATCCCCGCGCTGCAGCGCAAGCGAAGCCAGCAACTTGCGTGCACCCAGGTGATTTGGGAATCGCTTAAGATACCCGGCAAGGTGACGGTATGCGGAGGAGAAATCCCGTCGAAAATAGCTCACAACGCCAGCAAGCAACTGGGTTGGCGGGTCCGACACTATATAACTTTGCGGATAGGTTTTGAGGATCTGCTCAGCGTCAATAAGCGTATTTTGCGCGGCCTTGGTTTCGCCGCGTTGCACCTGAATTATCGAATGCAGATAGGCCGCCCTGGGATTGCGCCGCTGAAGTCTACGGACTTCCAGAATATCCGGTTCGGCCTGCTCATGGTGTCCTTGGTCGATCAGTATTCCACCGCGGGCCAAAATCGCGCGTGCAAAGGCAGGGGCCAGCTCGACGGCGCGGCTGTAATGTGTCAGGGCCTCGTCAAATTTGCGCTGCAGTCTCGCAATCTCGCCTCGGGTAAACCATGCTCTCGCATCGTTCGGCTGGGCATCGAGAGCCCATTTGATATATCGCGTCGCCCCGACCAGGTCGTCCGTCGCGATCTTCACGCGCGCCAGACCGACCAGCCCCTCCGCATTGTTGGCGCGGATTTTGGTCGCTTTCAGATAGCTTTCCTCGGCAGCCTTAAAGTCCAGAAGAGCAAGATGCGCATCGCCCTGGATTGCCGCCACTTGAGCGGCTGTCGTTTGATCTTGCCCGGCGACACTGAGGGCTTCCAGTGCTTTTTTGTACCGACCCTGCAAGACATAGGCTTGGCCCAGCGGTGCCAGAACAAAACTGTCCTGAGCGCCATCTTTGCGCGCCCTCTTTAGTTCGATTTCCGCCGCACGACCGTCCTCAACTTCGAGGTAGGTATTACCCAGCAGTACCCGCGCGGCGAGATCCTTGGGATCGGCCTGCAGCGCGTTCTTAAGTTCGATAATGGCGCCCTTGCGATCGCCCTTGGCGATCAGCTCGAGGGCATGCTCGTAATGTTTATCGTGCGCCCGCTGCTTTTTGGCGGCCGATGCGTCGGTGCCGGCCAGCACCAAAGCGGTCGCGAATATCGCGAGGCCTAAGAGCCAACGGTGGATCAGTCTCTGCCGCATGATATCGATTTGAAAACCGGTTCCGTTTTCCGTCCGCTGGGATGAAGAGCGGCGGCACTGGGCGTTAACGATCCGAAGCAACACTTTAGGGGCAGTTCGGCTCGGCAATTCCGTTACCAGCAGCGCCACAGCGCCATCCCGATTTAAAAACCTAAAGCTCATCGGGTTAATAAATACAGAACGCCGTGAGCCCGTATGCGGCAGCTGCAACCGACGCGCGCGCGGCACCATCGACAATCGGTCGGGAAACGTCCGAAACGCCTTATAAACTGCCGTTTTATGGGGTACCGACTGGCCCGTGAATTCCTAACCCAACCGGTCGAGCAGCCAATCTATCTGGAAGGCGACCACCTGGGTCCAGTTATCGACGCTGCAATGACCGGATCCGCCGGTCTCGTCATCATAGATACGGAGCTGTTTTTCGGGAACATCCAGCTCGTCATAGAGACGCTGAGCCGATGACGCAGGAACCATATGGTCGCGCGCACCATGGGTCACCAGGACCGGGCAGCGCACATTCTGGAGCTGTCCCTCCAGCGTAAAGGCGGCGTATTTTTCGCGCGCTTCTTCATCCGAGGCACAGCCGCCGATCCACTGAAGTTGCTCGTGCAACGGCGGATACGGATCGTAGAGGTCGTTCAGCACGTCATAGAGCGCGCCCCATACCACACAGCCCTTGATGCGGTGTTCGAAACAGACCGCGCGCGGCGCGTAATAGCCGGCCATGCTGCCGCCGATCAGTCCGATGCGGTCATGATCGATGTCGCCGCGTGTCTCCAGATAATCGACCACGGCGGTATAGACCCGTTCATAATCGGGAATTGTGGGGATGCCCTTGAGGCGAATGGAGTTGCCCTGGCCCGGCCCGTTGAACAGGAAAACGGCGGCGCCGCGGGCTGTCATTTGCTGGGCACCGCGAAACATCTGCTCTTCCGGCAAGGCATCGGCGCCGGTGGGAAAGATGATGCAGGGCGGTGGCGTTCCCCGCGCATCGCTGCGCGGCGGCATGAAAAAACCGTCCAGCTCCTGCCCGTCGAAGTCGAATTTGATCTGCTCATAGACATGATTGGAGCGGCTGAACCCTTCATGGAAACACTCGATGGTCCGGTGATACATGGGAACTTTTCGCTCATCGGTGCCCGGCAACACGCGCTCGGCGGAGCGGTAATAGGTAAAGGCGCGGCGGTAGGCCTGGCTGGCCGTCACCTTATGGCCATTGACGACAGCCTCATCGGCGATGGCCTTGATCCGGTCGCCAAGGTCCACAAAGGCCGTGTACCAGTCCTCGTTATTGCCCGCCCTTACTTTGCGGACCGCGTGAAACAGCTCGTTGGTATCGGCGCCGCCCTGGACGGCCTCATAGAACAGCCACACGAGATGAAAGGAAAAGACCCGCGCCGCCGGCGTATCTTCCGTCCAATATTGAAACATGATGCCGTTCCTCCCGGTCCCTGTGATTACCGATTTTCTTCCGTCTACTGTAGCGGTACCATCGCCCACAAGAAACGGCGCGTTCGACGCCGCAACAAACAAGCGGGAGGCACATATGAAAATCACATCCATGGGCATCGATCCCTGCATCATGCGCAAGGAGGACCCCACCTGGCGGTTCGCGCTGGGCGCCAGCCCGACCACCGAAGGCTGGATCGTCTCCATCCACACCGATGAGGGCACAATCGGTTACGGCTACGCCTCGGCGACGGCGCATATGGGCGCCAGTATGGAAGGTCTCAAGGGCACGCTGGAGCGGCTCGAGCCGACACTTGTGGATCGTGATCCGCTGGATATGGCGGCCATCCGGGTCGCCCTCGATCACGCGCTATCGGGCAACAACCAGGCCAAGGCCGGGATCGACAACGCCCTGTTCGACCTGGCGGCGCGATCCATGGGAGTCCCGCTCAACCGCCTGTTCGGCGGGGTGGTGAACCGGGAATTTCCGGTGCTGCGCATCCTTGCCATCAAGACGCCGGTGGAGATGGCGGAACAGGCACAGATCCTGGCCGACCAGGGCTATAATTATTTCAAGATCAAAGTCCATGGCGAGGTCGCCGAGGATGTGGCGTGTGTCGCCGCCATCCGCAAGCAGCTGGGCGATGACGCCCATCTCACCATTGACGCCAACCAATCCTATTCCACAAAGGATGCCATCGCCGCGCTTAACCGCATGGCGGAATACAATATCGATCTGGTGGAGCAGCCGGTGCGGATCGACGACCTCAAGGGACTGAAGCTGGTCACGGATTCCGTCCCGGTAGCGGTGGAGGCGGACGAAAGCGCCGGCTCGCTGGCCGAGGTCGCCTATCTGGTGGAACACCGCGTGGTCGATGCGGTGAGCCTTAAGGTCGCCAAGCTGGGCGGTCTGTGGAACACGATGATGGCGGCGCAGATTTGCGCCACCGGCAATATCAGCTACCGGTTTGGCGCCCATGTGGGATCACGGCTTCTCAATGCCCATGCAATGCAGCTCGCCGCCGCCCTGCCCCATGTCTGGTATGCCTGCGAATTCGGCGAATTCGCGCGGCTGCTCGATGATCCGTTCGAAGGCATCGACGTGGTGGACGGCGTGATCCATCTGCCCGAGGGACCCGGTGCCGGGGTTGAGCCCTGCGCCGATAGCGGCCTCGCCCGCTCCGCAGGCTGAGACCTGGCCGAATACAGCCATGGACAAGGATGCTCTCGACGCGCTTTTAAAACCGCGCTCCGCCGCCATCGTCGGCGCATCGCCGAAACGTAATGTAGGCGGGCGAATCTATCGCAATATGATCCGCTGCGGATTTGATGGCGCGCTCTATCCGGTCAATCCAGGCTATGAGTCGGTGGATGACGCAATCTGCTATCCGGACATGGAGGCCCTGCCGGAAACCCCGGACTGCGTCGTCATCGCCGTGCCCTATACAAATGTCTTCGTGCCGCTGGAAGCGGCGGCGAGGCGGGGCGTAAAAGCCGCCGTCGTGGTCGCGGAAGGGTTCAACGACGCGGCGACGGACGACGGCCGGGCACGGCAGGAGCGGCTGAGTAACATTGCCGAGGAGTATGGCATGGCCATATCCGGCCCCAACTGCATGGGGCTGGTGGGGCTGAAAGCCGGATTGGGGGCCGCCTTCACAACCCTGCCGGAGGGTTTGGTGACCGGCGGGGTGTCCCTGGTGTCCCAATCGGGGGGACTTCTAAACGCCACCATCGAGCTCGGTCACAACCGGACCATCGGGTTCAACTATTTGCTGTCGGGCGGCAATGAAGCGGTGGTGACCAGCGCCGATTTCATCGATTGGCTGGCGGACGATCCGGGCACATCGGTCATCATCAATATCCTGGAAGGGGCGCGCGACGGACGGCGGTATCGCGAGGCCATCGGCCGCGCGCTCACAAAAAAACCCGTGGTGCTTCTGAAACTCGGCCGGACCGACACCGGGCGCTCCGCCGCCCTCGCCCATACCGGCAGCCTAGCGGGAGACAATGCGGCTTACGAAGCCCTGCAGCGCGACTACCCGCTGGCGGTGACCACCACCATCGACGAGATGGTTGAGACCGCCATGCTGTTCGATCGCATGAAACGCCCCGCCGGTGACCGGGTCTTTCTGTTTTCGGTTTCCGGCGGCGCCACCGTCCTAGCCGGAGATCTCGCCCGCGACGCCGGGCTGAACCTGCCGCCCATGGGCAATGCCACCAACAAGGCCTTGCAGGACATCCTCGAGGTCGATCATTCGTTCCAGAATCCCATGGATGTGGTGGGGGCGCCGCGGCTCGCCAAGGGCGACAATCTCACAAGATGCCTCCATGTGCTGCTGGCCGACGATGATTACGATCTCATTACCCTGGTCATGGTGGCCCAGCGTGACATTACCGACAGCCATCAGGTGCTGCACGATCAGTACGAAGCCGTGATGGCGCGGGCTCATAAGCCCATTGTGCTGGTGTCCGAGATGAACTGGCAGCCGCGCGAACGGCCGGACGTCGCGTCACCTTATATAGCGGGCACGCTGGATGACGGGATGTGCGCCATCAAGCGCCTGATCGATTACGGCGGCTTTGAAAATACCGGCACCGGTCCGGCTGCCAAACCGACCAGGCAACTGGTAGTTCCGGTATCGCGGCACCTGACTCTCACGGAAGCCAGCTCAGCCGATTTTCTCGAACCGCTGGGGCTTTCCTTTGCACGCTATGAGCTGGCCTCCAGCGCTGCTGACGCAGGGGCGCGTGCCGCCGAATTGGGGTTTCCCGTCGCCCTCAAGATTTCGTCGCCGGATATTGCGCACAAGACAGAAGCGGGCGGCATCCGGCTCAATCTTGGATCAAAAGAAGCGGTGCAGGGCGCCTATGACGCGGTCATGACAGCCGCCAGAACCGCCGCACCTGACGCCCATATTGAGGGTGTGGTTATCCAGGAAATGGTCTCCGGCGGGCTCGAGATGATCCTGGGTGTGACGCTGGATCCTCAATTCGGGCCGCTGGTGATGGTGGGCGCCGGTGGCACGCTGACCGAACTGATCGGCGACCGCGCCGTGGGTTTTCCGCCGCTGACCCGGGAGATTGCCACCGCCATGGTCGGAGAGTTGCGGGTCTCGCAATTACTCGACGGATGGCGCGGCGGGCCCAGGCTGGACCGCGCGGCGCTGATCGACGCCCTGATCACCCTGTCCGAGATCGCCGCCGCCACCGATGGACAGATCACCGCCATCGATTTGAACCCGGTGATGGTGTTGCCCGAAGGCCAGGGTGTGCGGATCGTCGACGCGCTGATTATCCGCGCCGGTTAACCGGCGGCGGCGCGTTTCTCGCGCTGTTCTTCCTTGAGACGCATCTTGTCCACCGCGGCCTTGGCCGAGTCCGTCACGGCAAACATTTCCAGCGCGTCATATTCGTCCTCGACCACCGGTGTGAGCGACAGGTCGGTATAATCCTTGGCGGCCTTATTGCGTTTCAGGAGTTGCCGGAACGAGCCGTAGCGGGCAACCAGCGCCAGTAAATAAAGGTGCTTATAGACAATTTCCAGCCCATAGCGCGGGTAGAACAGAAGCGGGTTCTCACGCGGCAGTCCCGGCCGGCGGTCGCGGCGATATTTACGTCTGAAATAGCCGCCTTCCAGCGGGTGCAAATTCTCCAGCGTCACACAGCTATGAAACCAGATCAGGAGGAACAGAACCTTGCCGGCGCTCATGCCGCTCGCCGTGGCGCGCCGCATCACCGTCTTTATGTGATCCGGCGTGAAATAGGTTTTCCAGGCCAGCTTATAGGCGTGCCGCCATTCATCGGGCGACATTTTAGCGTGCCCGGTGGTGACATGTTCCAGATCATATTTGTTCATATCGGGATCCATCCAGACCCCTTTGGCCGAGAGCTCCTTATGGTCCTGCGACCCGGGGAGCGGCGTCAGACAGAAGAATTCCAGCAGATCGATGGGCAGCTCGCGCTTGATAATCTCAATGTCCCGCACGATGGTTTCCGGCGTATCGCCCGGGAACCCCAGGATATAGCCGGCATAGGTCACCACCCCGACCTCCCGCCACGCCAGCAGCATCGTCCGGTAATCGGTGATGCGGTTCTGGCGCTTGTTGGCGCTCATCAGACTCTCGGGATTGATGTTCTCCAATCCGATGAACACCCGCCGAACACCCGCCCGACCGGCCTTTTCGATGAAGTTGGGTATCTGGTGACACAGCGTGTCCACCTGGATAATGAACCGGATCGGGAACTTCTCCACTTCGCGCAAATGGATCAGACGATCGAAAATTATTTCCCAGTCTTTGTTGCGGGCGAGATTGTCGTCGGTGATGAAAAAGCTGTTGATCCCCTGCGAAGCGTTGTCGCGGACAATGCGCTCGATATCGTCGGGAGACCGGCGCCGTGATTTGCGCCCCTGCACATTGATGATGGTGCAGAAAGAACATTGGAAAGGACAACCGCGCCCCGCATCGAAGCTGGCAATACCGCCCGCGGTTCGTTTCACCCGGGTCGGCGGCAATATGGGTGTTACCGCGCCTTCCAGCCCCGGCAGATCGGCCATGTAATTATAGGTGGGCTGCAGCTTTCCCGCATAAGCGTGTTGCAGAACCTGATCCAGCCGCCCTTCCGCCTCGCCGGCGAAGATGGAGATACCAAGGTCCATCGCTTCCTGAATGTCGGCGGGCACATCGGGCAGCATGGCGAGACAGCCGGACACATGGAAACCGCCGATACACACCTGTAACCCGGCAGCCGCCATGGGCCGGGCCATATCCATGGTGTGGGGAAACTGATTGGACTGAACACCGACGAATCCCACCATGCCGCATCCGCCATTGGCCTTGATTGCGTCGATGATTTTTTCCGGCTGGACCCGGGTATTGGTTTCATCGATGGCGCGTACTTCGATATCCACGCCGGGGCCCAGAATTTGCCGCCCGGTGGAATCGGCGAATAAGCCGTTCAGCGTCGCCAGGGTATTCGATGGTATGGCCGACCGCAGCCACTGGATAACATAGCCGTCATCGTCGTAATGCGACGGTTTTATCAGATAGACCAGAAAGGTCTGCCGGTCACTCATCCCCCACTCTTCCCTAGCCGTATGCCCCTGTCTCTCTTTGTGCGCTCAACCTATAGAAAATTTTCCCTGTCGAACACCACCTAACTTCGTCCAGGAAAATCTCCGACCAAGCATTCCTCCCTTCGCAATGTGCTGGCATACTCATGCGCAGTTTTGACGTCTTTAAGATCAGACAATAAGGGAGGAGGCTTCCATCATGCAGAAATATAAATTCCGACACGCGGCCATTACGGCGGCAGCCCTGACACTCGTGGTATCCGGCGTGGCACCCGGCGTGGCATCCGGGCCGGCGTGGTCCCAAGAGATTCTCAACTACACGGGCGGGGACCGGCAGGCAAAGCTGCTAGCCGGTGCGAAGAAAGAAGGCCAGCTCACACTTTATACGGCGCTGACAGTCAACCAGGCGGTCCGTCCGCTGATCGCCGGCTTCACCAAGAAATATTCGTTCATCAAAATGGAATACTGGCGCGGCTCATCGCGCAAGATCGCCCAGAAAATCAACGCCGAACGCCGCGCTGATTCGCTGGTCGCCGACGTGCTGGAAGGCAGCGGGCTGTCCCAGATCATGGTCAAGGCCAAGGCCGTAACCCCGTTCACCTCTCCCAAGACGGCCGCTTTGCCGAAACAATACACTGACCCCGACAATCTTTGGGTTCCCAGCCGGTTCAGCTATTTCGGCATGGCCTACAACACCAAGATTGTCCCGCCCGGCACGCAGCCAAAGACCTATCAGGAATTGCTCGCCCCAAAATGGAAGGGCAAAATCGCCTGGCGTATCGGATCGGAATCAGGCGCGCCGCTGTTTATCACCAATATCCGCCAGCTAATGGGCGAAAAGAAAGCGAAAGCCTATTTCGAAAAACTCACCGGTCAGGGCATCATCAATTTCCGGGGCAGCGCGCGAACCCTGGTGAGCCGGGTTGTCCAGGGTGAATATGCGCTGGCGATCCAGATCTTCGCCCATCACCCTGTCATCAGCGCCAAGAAGGGCGCGCCGGTGGCCGTCCAGATGATGGAACCAATCCCGTCGATCAACGGCACCATCATGATTCCCAAGGGTGTAAAGCATCCCCACGCGGCGATGCTGTTTGTCGATTATTATCTATCCGAGGAAGGCCAGAATGTCCTCAAAAAGGCCCGGTATTTCCCGGTTTTGGCCAGTGTAAAACCACGCAAGGAGCTTGAAGTAATCGTGCCGCGTCTGGCCGGGACCAAGGAAAATTTCGTTTCCCCGGCACAGCTGTTCGCCAACCGCAAGGCCTCCAACGCCATCTTCAAGAAGTACTTCAAGCATGGCAAAACGGTGACGGTGAAGCGGAAAAAGAAGAAGAAAAAGAAGTAATAGGTCACGCCAATAAACAACCCATCCCCGGCTGTTACATACCCGGTGATGGGTTGTTTCACCCTCACAGCCCTCCCGCTGGATAGACGCAAGTGACGTCGACAAGCCATTCGTCCGATCTGACAAATCCAACGCCCGGAAATTCCGCCGCGGGCGAAAAATGGCACCCGTTCGGATATTCGCCGCTGGTGCTCATTCTGGCGGCCATCCTGATCGTGCTTATCCTGCCGGCGGTGATCTATCTCGGCCAGGCGAGTCTGCATGAAACCAATTTCGACGGCTCGTTCGGGGATTTTACCTTCGGCTATTACATAGAGCTGGTTACCGGCGATCAGTTCATCAACAATCTGATCAATGCCCTGCTCTATGCGGTGGGCTCCGCCGTGGTGGCCATCGGTATCGGCATAACACTCGCCTGGATCGTAGAACGGACCAACACGCCGTTCCGCCACTGGGTAATGGTCGTTTCCATCGTCTCCCTCGGCATCCCCAGCGTGCTCTATACGGTCTCCTTCCTGATGCTGCTGGGTAAAGTAGGGCCGTTTAATGAATTTCTGATGTGGGTCTTCAGCCTCGACGAGCCGCTCCTCAATGTCTATTCGCTGTGGGGGATGATCCTGATTGAAGGCATCGAATTCGCGCCCCTGTCGTTCCTGCTTCTGTCGTCGGTGTTCCGGTCCAACGATGCCTCGTTCGAAGAGGCGTCCATGATGTCGGGCGCCGGCATCCTCCAGACCTTCCGGAATATTACGCTCAAGCTTGCCCTGCCGGGCATTCTGGCGCTGGTGATCCTGATTTTCATCCGCGCGTTCGAATCGTTCGAGACACCAGCCCTTGTGGGGTTGCCCGGCAATGTCTCGGTGCTGACTACCGACATCTATGAAAGCATCGAGGAGCTGCCGGCCAATTACGGCCAGGCCGGCGCCTTTTCCGTCATGCTGCTGCTGATCGTCGTGGTCATGCTCTATGGCTATAACCGCCTGTCGCGCAGCGCGGAAAAATTCCAGACCATCACCGGCAAGGGCTTCCGGCCGCGGGTCATGGATCTCGGGAACTGGCGCTGGGCAAGCTGCGGCGTGCTGGCCCTGCTGTTCATGATCATCATCGGGTTTCCCATCGGTATCGTGATGTGGGTGTCGCTGGTCCCTTATTTCGACGGGGTCAGTCTTGAGGCCATAAAGCTGTTCAGCTTCGATAATTACCGCACCATCGCCAAGGCAGGCTCGTTCCGGGATGCGCTGGGGAATACGGTAATTCTCGGGGCTTCCACGGCCACCATCGTGGCGCCCTTTACCGCGCTCTGCGCCTGGCTCGCCGTGCGCCGCTATAAGGGTGCCTGGATGCTGGATCAGTTGGCGACGGCGCCGCTGATCTTCCCCGCCATCGTCATGGGGGTCGCCTTTCTCCAACTCGTTCTGAATATGCCGTTCGGGCTTTACGGCACGCTGCTGTCCATCATCATTGCATCGATGGTGCGCTACCTGCCCTATGGCATGCGCTATTCCTATGCCGGGATATTACAAATCCACACCGAACTGGAAGAGGCGTCGGCCATGTC
>JABJKO010000285.1 GCA_018660305.1 Rhodospirillaceae bacterium | reverse complement strand
CGATCCTGTCATCAGGCACGAGTTCCGGGCTCAGCCTGCGGATTTACGCATGATCACCATCGACGGCGATTCCATGGAGCCGCTTAACGCTCAATATTCTGCTCAGCTTCGCCCAGTTCGAGCGGGAGGTGACTGGTGAGCGCATCCGAGACAAATTTGCTGCTAGCCGAAAGAAGGGCATGTGGATGGGGGGCAGTCCGCCGTTGGGCTACTTGGTCAAGGATCGCAAGCTGGTGGTGGACGCCGATGAGGCGGCCACGGTCAGGATAATATTCGAGCGATACCTGACGGTTGGTTCCGCCACGGTGCTGTCTAGGACATTATCTACCGAGGGCGTAACCACGAAACGCGGCAAGCCCATCAGCAAGGGCTATCTCTACAGGCTTTTGAACAATCAAGTCTTTATCGGTAAGGCGGTTCACAAGGGCACGGCCTATCCCGGAGAGCATGAGGCCATTATCGGCCTGGATCTATGGGACAAGGTCCATTCCATCCTCAAGGAAAGCCCGCGCGTCCGCGCTAACCACACCCGGGCGCAGACCCCGGCGCTACTAAAGGGGTTGATATTCGGGGCCGACGGCCGGGCCATGACGCCGGTGCACACCAAGAAGAAAGGTCGGCTCTACCGGTACTATGTCGCTGCCGGGTTGTTGAAAGGGGAGACTCCGGCCGGTCTGGTGCGCCGCGTTCCCGCCGCTGAGATCGAAGCTGCTGTTATTGATCAGATGCGGGGACTTCTGCGAGCGCCAGAGGTGATCGTGGGAACCTGGCGGACTGCCCGCGACCAAGGTGACGGGCTTGCTGAGACCGATGTCCGTGAGGCTCTGCAAATGCTTGATCCCCTCTGGGATGAGCTGTTCCCGACCGAGCAGGCACGGGTGCTGCAGCTTCTGATCGAGCGGGTCGAGGTCTATCCGGACCGAATTGACTTGCGATTCCGGGTCGATGGCCTTCAGTCACTGGTTGCGGACATCAACGCCGGACGGAGGGCCGCCTGATGACCGATGCCCATCTCAGCCCCGACGGGCGCACCCTGACCATTCATGTGCCCATGACCTTCAAAACGCGAGGTGGTCGGAAGCTCGTGATCTCCCCTGACGGCGTTCCCGCCTGGGCCAAGCCCCGGGCACGTATCGACAACACCATGGTCAAGGCCCTGGCCCGCGCATTCCGCTGGCGCAAGCTGATGGAGACCGGCGTCTACGCCACCGTCGAGGAGATCGCAGCTGCCGAGAAAATCAATACTTCTTTTGTCAGCCGTATCCTTCGCCTCGCCTTGCTGGCGCCTGAGATCGTCGAGATGATTATCGATGGGCTTCAGCCGACTGATTTGACATTGGCGAAACTGATGAAGCCATTCCCGGTGGAGTGGAAAAAGCAGATGCGGTTGTTCGAGATTGATGGCCGAATTGCTGCGTGACGGAATTGGTGAGGACCATGAATCGTACTTTGTGTGGCTCGGTCCGGAGTCTGCTCTACCTTCGGCTTCGAGCATTATATAAGGGAATCGTTATGTCGTAAATTGACCCGGAGCCAACTTTCTTGTTTTGGTGGGGCTTTGAACATTCGCAGGATATCCCGTTCCGCCACAGGTGCGGCAGCCGAATGGGATCTCACGCTACTGCGCTGCTAATACCATCCAGGCTTGGTTCCCGTGCCCAGCATCTCGTCGTAGACGTCGCCGCGGCGGTCTCTCAGGACTTGATTGTATTCGTTCCAATTGCGGCTGCGCCGGGCATCCGAAAGGTTTGCGTCCGCATAAATAATCTCTTCGTCCTTGGCGCTGGCGGGCCCGGCGATTGGCCAGCCCGTATAGCTGATAATCACGCTCTGACCGATGAAGGGTTGGCCGCGTTCCCGGCCCACGCGATCGGCGGCGGCAACGAAGACCGAGTTTGAATGGGCAGCGGCCATGGACAGAATATTCGCCATGGCCTCGCGTTTGCTATCCTGGCCGGGGATCGGCACCCAGTTGGTCGGCACGCAGATCAGATCGGCGCCCTGCAGGGCGAGCAGGCGATAGGCCTCGGAAAACCAGCCATCGTAACAGATCATTGCCCCGATCCGGCCGATCGGCGTGTGAAAGACCGGAAAGCCCAGATTGCCGGGCTCGAAGAACAAGTTCTCCTCGTTCCACAAATGCACTTTGCGGAAAGTGCCGATATAGCCCTTGGGTCCGATCACGACGGCGGAATTAAAGAGCGTTTGGCCGTCGCGTTCGGCAATGCCGGCAACGATATGAAGATCGTGTTCCGCCGCCGCCGCGCACCAAGCCTGTGTGGTAGGGCCCGCGGGGATCTCCTCCGCCAGATCGAATGCCTCCTCCCGCGTCTCGAAAACATAACCTGAATTGGCAAGTTCCGGCAGCACCACGAGATTGGCGCCTTTTTTTGCCGCGGACGCCATCAATTCCAGGGACTTGGCCACGTTGGCTTTCTTGCGTCCAACCTTGGGTTCCATCTGGATGCAGGCAATACGGATTTCGGCTTCGTGACGCCCCTTGGTCTTGGCCATGTCTAAACTCCCCACCAATGCGGTTCTAATTATTTTCTCTATGCCGCTAAAAGGCCTGGGCCAGAAGCGGCCAAAAGTTCGTGTTTGATTCACGACACCATACAGAGTCCAAACATCGCTAGCCCACATTATTCATGATCGCGATCAGCTTTGATCTGAGCACACGGCTTCAGCCGGATCAACGGCGGTTTTCAGCGGCTAATTTTTAGAGGTGTTAGGGATTGACGTTCGGGGTTCATTCGGCGGCTCTTGCCGCCT
>JABJKO010000154.1 GCA_018660305.1 Rhodospirillaceae bacterium | reverse complement strand
TCGGTTATGACCTGGATGGCCGAGACGATATCCACTGGACGGACAGCTTCCTGTTCCGGCTGCGCGAAAAGTCGGTGGCTATTGATTCCTATGCCGCCCGGCTTACCGAGGCACTCCGTATTCACGATCCCGAGGGTGGCGAGGTTGCACTACATGAACTTGCGGCGGTGCTTCTGACCGAAGGCGAGGCGACCCGGGCCGATTGCGCGCGTTTTGAAGGCTTTAAATCCGATGCGGTGAGCCTCGCCGACGCGGCCAACGCCCTGACCGACCGGGAAGGGAAGCTGACCGATTCCGCTGCGACGGCCACCCGGTTGCGCGATCTGGCCAAGGTGTCGAAAAACGAAGCTCTTGCCCTGGAATGCCTTTTGCTGGCCCGGGAAATAGCGAGCTGCGGTTTTGGCGTGGGGGAAATTCACCTGCGGCTCAATGCCCTGCAGGTGCGTAACGCCATGCGCGCCGTCGATGGCCGCGATGTCTCCCAAAGCCGGGTCGGCGGATCCACCCGCCTGCTCATGGAGAGGCTCAATAAAAGAATTTTGAACACCTCCAGCCAGAGCGTGAATTTCGCCGATCTGGATGCCGAGAGAACCACGGCCGGCCGCCTGATGATGCTGACGGCGCAAATCCTCAAGCATGTTGACGGAGCCGTGCCGGTCCGCCTGCTGGTCGCTGAGTGCGAGAGACCGCTGACCCTGCTCTCGGCGCTCTATCTGGCGAAAAAGTACGGTGTCCATGAGCGATTGGATATCTCGCCGCTTTTTGAGACTCAGATCGGTCTGGAGCGCGGCGCCGACATTATCGGCCAGCTGGCACAGGTCGAATCCTATGCCGCCTATATCCGGCGCCGCGGCAGGGTGGCGGTTCAGACCGGATTTTCCGACGCCGGGCGCTTCGTCGGTCAGATCACCGCCAGCCTCGCCATCGAGCGGCTGCACATAAAGCTTGCCCAGGTGATGGTGGACCATCTTGCCGATGGCGTGGAAATTGTCATCTTCAACACCCATGGAGAATCCTTCGGCCGTGGCGGCGCCAGGGGATCCATCGCCAACCGGCAGACTTATATTTTTTCCCCGGAGGCCCGCCGGCGCTTTGAAGCGGCGAATATTCCGGTGCGCCACGAAAGTTCTTTTCAGGGGGGCGACGGCTATCTGTTTTTTCAGAATAAGGATTTGGCGCGCCACACCATCCTCCGGCTGTTCGAGGCAGAAATTATGCCCGCCGATGCCGAGCCCGATGCGCTTTATGGACAGTCGGATCTCGGCCTCGACATGTTTCTCGGGATTAAATCCTGGCACGACAGGCTCTTCGCCAACCCGGATTACGGCCAGTTGCTCGATGCGTTTGGCACCGGCTGGTTGCCTCCGACCGGCTCGCGGCCCTCGAAACGCTCGGTAATGTCCGCCGGGGGGCGGCGGGATCCGTCAAAAATTCGGGCAATTCCTCATAATGCGATCCTGCAGCAGCTGGGGTATCTCGCCAATGTTATCGGCGGGTTCGGCCATGCGGCCATGGTGGATCTCGACGGTCTTGCGGGACTTTACGGCGCGTCGCCCCGAATCCGCTCGCTGGTGGATCATGCCGTCCGGGCCAAGGGGCTTGGCAGTCTCAACACCATGCTGGGCTATGCGCGTCTGCTGGATCGCGGATTCTGGATCAGCCGCGCCTATCACGGTGAAACAAGGTCCAATATCCGCGCCAATCGCTCGCTCGCCGATGTGCTGGTGGGGGATGTCCGGGCCGACGCCATCGAACGGCTGGTCTGGATTTTCCGCGACGATCTGCTGGATTTTTACCATTTCTGCGAGCAGCTGGGGTATGGCGAGCTGCGTCCCGGACCCGATGACCGTGTCCTGATGGACAGCCTGCACATCCTCCGTCAGGCGCTGATGATTCACGTTCTGATCCTGGTTTGCCGCGTGCCGCGCTTTGCCGAGCACAACGTCACCAGCCGCGCCGATCTCATCCGGATGGCCATGACGATGGACATGGACAGTGTCATCGAAATTGTCGAGGCGGAATTCTCCCTGCGTGACAAGGCCGAACGACGCGACGATGTGACGGAACAAGGCGCCGGGCCGGCTCAGACCGAGGATTACAAGGCCATCGAAACAACCATCCTGACTCCCGTCCGCCAAGCCTACGCCCTGATCGTCAAGATCAGCCTGGCCATTGGTTGCCTCTATGGAGCCCACGGGTAGGGCTCTATGGGTCAGCGGTGATGCGGTCAGTCGATGACCGCGCTATTATCCTTCCATGACCCTGCTCAGTGTTCTTGATCAATCACCCATCCGCAGCGATGCAACGCCGGCCGACGCCATCGCCGACACCCTTGTGTTGGCGGAGCTTGCCGACCGGCTGGGCTACCACCGCTACTGGCTGGCCGAGCATCACAGCAGCGGCGGGTTGGCCGGGGCCTCGCCGGAAATTCTGATTGCCCAGGTGGCTCAGCGGACCACCGGGTTGCGCGTCGGCTCCGGCGGCGTAATGCTGAGCCATTACAGCCCGCTCAAGGTCGCCGAATCCTTTCGCATGCTGGAGACCCTGTTTCCCGGACGGATCGATCTTGGGATCGGCCGGGCGCCGGGCAGTGATCAGGTCACCGATCAGGCCCTGCAGGCAGGTCCCGGCGCGGTGGGTCCACAGCATTACCCCATGCAGGTGCGCGATTTGATCGGCTATCTGGATGAGACCCTGCCCGACGATCATCCCTTCGCCCAGGTACGGGCCATGCCGGCCGGGCCGTCGGCACCGCCGGTCTGGCTGCTGGGCTCCACCGACCAGAGCGCGTCGCTAGCGGCCTATTTCGGCTGTCCCTTTTCGTTTGCCCAGTTTATCGCCGGCGATGACGGCACCGATGCCATGGAGGCCTATCGTCAGAATTTCCGTCCATCGGAACGGTTTCCCGAACCCCAGGCCAGTATCGGCGTCTTTGTCATCTGTGCCGATAGCGACGAGGCTGCCGAGCGGCTGATGATGTCGCGGGATCTGTCGTCTGTCCGCCAACGGACGGGACGCCCCGGGCCGGTGCCGTCCTATGAGGAAGCCAGCGCCTATGTCTATTCGCCGCAGGAAGAAGCGCTGCGCCAGTACAACCGGCAGCGCTGGATCTGGGGCACGCCGGAGAGTGTGCGGGCAAAGCTGGACGCCCTTGGCACGCGGTTTGGCGTTGACGAATACGTGGTGGTGACCATCTGCCCTGATCTGGAATCGCGCCTGCGGTCCTATGAGCTTCTGGCCGAGGCGTTCAACCTGACACCGCGCCTGACCGTGGCGGCGGAGTAGGGTTCTAACGATCTAAATCGATTGCCTGATTGCGGGCCGTCTTGCCGATGGATTGGGCAAGGATGGGAAGTATGCGCACGGTGGCGGCATCCGGGTGTTCGCCATTAAGATTGTGTATGACCTCGCCCTGCCAAAGGCAGCGGCCGTTCTTGCGGTCGTTCACCGTTGCAGTCACCCGGAGTTGGTTGAGCGACAGGCGCCCCAAATCGCGCTTGCGCCCGCCGAGGACGCTGTCCGCTGAGTTGGACCAGATATTGCCGCGAAAGAAGACATCTCCTTCGGCGCCGATATTGGTGTTCTCCTGACCGGCGCGCAGTTCAAGCAATTCGCCTCCCTCGCGCCGCTGAAATTCCCGCTCGGTTCTCATATCCAGCGTCAGGATCGCGGCCGCACCCCTGACCGCATCGCTACCACTGGCCCGCAGCGCCTCGATAAAGCGCGTCCGAAACTGCACAAAGCGCTTTGCGTTATCGAGAACTTGAACATCCACAGTGAGGGGGCTGGGCAGGGTGCCGCAGGCGAACGCGTTCATTCGGCTGGAAATTGTGTCGTTGGCTTTCTGCCCCAGCACCGCCAGCGGTATGCTGAATGTCAGGAAAATGGCAAGAGCCGCAATTCGGTACATGGTAGAAAACCCCTCTATCCGCGGATTTCAAATTACCCGATTTTTCACGGATACACACGGTCTAGATGGAGGTATTCAACCAAACGTTAATGCTCCCGGATTACCGTTCTGCGACGGTCCAGGAACGGCATTATGGGTTCACCGGCAATCGATTATGAAGGCGCAATGGCGATCGCGCGGGGCGATGATGTAGACGCGCGCCTTGCTCTGGCGGTCAACCCCCAGACTCCGCCTGAATTCCTCTATTTTTTGGCTGAAGACCCCCATATGGGCATCCGCCGGGCCATTGGGGAAAACCCGTCCACACCCAACAAGGCCGATGTCCTGTTGTCCCGCGATCCCGATATTTCGGTCCGCTGCGCCGTGGCGCGCAAGATCGTGGGCGATGGGCTGGAGGCGTCTAAGCGTCAGGATCTGTGGCGCATGGGGTTCACCATCCTGGAAACCCTGATGCGCGACAACGTGGTAAAAGTCCGCAAAATTCTGTCTCAGACCTTTAAAAGCGACGGGCAGGCGCCACACCCGCTGGTGCTTGCCCTGGCACGGGACGAGGAAGAGGAAATCGCCGCGCCGATCCTGCGGGAATCGCCGGTTCTGTCCGACGATGACATGATCACGATCATCGAGGAGGGCGCGCCCGGCTGGGCCCAGCACGCCATTGCCGGCCGCGACACGGTCTCGACATCGGTTGGCGACGCGCTCATTGCCCACGGCGAGCCGGCGGCGGTTGCCGCGATCATTGCCAATCCGGGTTCCAGCCTGGCGCCCGCCACACTTGAGGGGTTGGTGGATCGGGCGGGGTCCGTTCCCGAATTACAGCCGCCCCTGGTCGAGCGCAAAGGCTTGGCAGGCGGGCTGCTGATCAAGCTGGCGAAATTCGTCGCCGGGGCCCTGCTCAAGACATTGTGCAGCCGGGACGATGTGGATTCCGCAACGGCGGCGGGTATGAACAGCGCCATCGAATCGCGCGGTGACAAATTCGCCATACGGATCCAGGCCGGATCGCAAAACACTGCCGCGGAACCGGTCGCGGAATCAACCGAAGCACCGAAACCGCGTGCCCGTCCCAACCGCCCGGAGACCACCGAAGGCCGGGCCCGCCGGATGTTCGAAGAAGGCTCGCTTACCGATGAGGTCGTCGCGCAGGCCCTCGATAATTGGGAAAACAGTTTTGTTACCGAGGCGCTGGCGCTCAGGTCCGGCTTGCCGGGCGAGAGGGTGCAGCGGATGGTCAAGGTCCAGAATGGCCGGACCATGATGGCGCTCTCCTGGAAAGCGGGTTTCACCGCGCGATTCGCCATGGATTTGCAACGCCAACTGGCCGGGATCCCCCCGCACAAGATCATGAATGCCCGGGACGGCGTCGATTACCCCCTGCGAACGGACGAGATGGAAGAGCAACTCGCGCTGTTCGACTGACAGATTGCCCGATCTCAGCCGGTGCATCGCGCACTGATTGCCGCTAAAGTCCTCTTCAAGTAAATCACAACAGGCGGTCTCGCGGTCCTACGCGGGCTATTCGCAGGGGCAATGACTTCCATTTTTTCCGTTTCAGACGTGGCACTTTGACAGCGCCGGCAATCCACAGCGCTGCACTTCGGGGTATCCTCTGGATGGTGCTGTGCACTGGATTCCAGTCCTGCGCCAGTGGCCTCGTACGCAAGCTGTCGTTCGATTTCAGCGTATTCCAGCTTCTATTGTTCTTCAGCGTCATCAGCGCGCTGCTGTTGATGCCCATGGCGGCGCGCCTGCCGAAGGGCTCGCTGGTTGCAGCCCGCCCCCATGCCAGGCTCTATTTGGCGCGCGGGCTGCTGTCCTTTGCCGGCATGTGGACGTCCTTCTATGCCTACAGCGTTCTCGATATCGCCAACGTGCAGTCGCTGCTGTTTACGGTGCCGATTTTCACCATCGTTCTGGCCAGCTTCATTCTCGGTGAATATGTCGGTCTGCGCGGCTGGATTTCCTGCGCCATCGGGTTTGCCGGCGCGCTCATCATTGTCAGGCCCGGCTATCTGCCCCTCAATCTCGGGGCCATGGCTGCACTGGCATCAGCACTGGCGTTCGCGGCGGCCAATATCGTGATCCGCAAGTTGGGGACGACCGAAAGTCCCGTCCTGATCACCCTGGCATCCAATTTGATTATTGTCCCGCTGGCCGCCATTCCGGCGGCGCTTAGCTGGGTGACACCCAGCTGGCAGCAGGTGCCGTGGATCCTCGCCATGGGGGCGCTGTTCATGCTGGCGCAGCTTTGCCTTACCTATTCGATCAGGGCGGCGGATGCCCGCATCGTTCAGTCCTTCAATTTTCTGCGCTTGCCGTGGGCAGTTGCGATCGGTTGGGTGCTGTTTAGCGAACTCCCGGATATCTGGACCTGGGTCGGCGCCATCGTCATTTTCCTCGGTGCCTATGACGTGCTGCGCCGCGAAGCGCGAAAATGACGGCCCATTTCAGTTGTGACGCAGATCGACATCCGCTGCGTTGAATGCGCAAACCAGCGCCTAAACTCCGCACACGGGACGATGTCGGACATGGGCGACCTCAGTACGGGTCATCTCTGAATTCAATGCGTATGCCGCTTTTTGTCGCAATGGTAGACGTGGCTCTCCGGTTACCGCGCACCCGACCCCCTAATTTGGCGGTTTTTCCGCTCAGCAACCGAAACTGCCGCTTGAGATTGGCGATATCCGTGGCATTTCTTTTAATGGCGCCTTCTAAAGTCTGGATAGTCTTGCTTGTTCCTTTCGCGGACGCAGACTGGTGGGGCGACGAAACGCCAACACCGACGGTAAATCCAATGGCTATGCCCGTCACGAGAACAAATATTCCGGTACCTCGCCTGATCATGATTCCCTCCTCGAAGTTTCAGAGACCTATGTAATCGGCCTGCTTTCCCTGGGCGAAATTCTATGCAGCTCCAGAGGATGAGTCTATCGAGGCTGGATGCCGGCTTCACACCCGGAAGGAGGTATCAATTCAGGGGAAGCGGATTTCGTTTAAACGAAGGTTCGCTATCGGGGGCAAAGCGGGAATCACTTTCCGGTGTCCGTTCTTCCGGGTATAGCCAATAGCAGACATTCGTCAGCTTTATTCCAATGTCTGATTGCGCCAGTTTTGGTGTCAGTTGCCGACCCACGGTGAGCGTGTAATAGAGTGATAGTAGCCCGCCGATCAATCAATTTTTAATAGAAACAAGGTTTACTTGGTGCTTCGCGGTCTTCGAGTTTTCAGCCCTGTGCCCCGCCTATTGCCCGACATTGCCGTAATCCATGACAAAGCGGTCGATCTTGACGCCGTGGCCGGGCCATTGTCCAAATTTTTCACCTTGAAAAGCCAACTCCTTGACGACTATGTCGCCGGCGAGCCGCTCAACGCTGATCTTCATGTTTTCTTTACCAACCCGAGATCGGGACCGACATTCGAGTCGTTGAAGGCAGCTACGGAATTGTGCGACGGCGCAAAAATCTTCGTCCTGCCAACTCACAACAGCGACAGCATCACAAAACTTTACAATCTGGGGATCAACGATTACGTCGTGTTGCCGATCGAGCCCCACGAGCTTCGCGAATTGGCAAAGAAGACGCTTCATCAGCAGGTGTATAGTTCGTGGGCTTTGTTGGACCCGGTGAAGCAAAAAGCTCTAACAACCAGTCTCAAATGTTTCGAAAAATGCTTTTTGCACCTCAGGCGCGGCGAGCCTCTGCCAATAGAGGACATTACCGATAGTTGTGAACATATACGCGAGGCCGCAGCGCTTGGCGGGCTCAATGAATGGATCGATTCCCTTGACCGCCATCACAACTATTCGTTTCGGCACAGCATGTTTGTCTGCGGAACGCTTACCTACTTCGCCCATTCGATCGGAATTCGGGGCGCCGATCTGGAGCTACTGACGATTGGTGGCTTGCTCCATGATATTGGCAAATCAAAAATCCCATTCGAGATCCTCGACAAACCCGGAAAGCTTGACGATCAGGAATGGGAAACCATGAAATTGCACCCGGTATACTCGCGCACCATCCTGCTCAATGAGCAAAATCTCGACAAGATCATCGTTACCATGGCCACCTCCCACCATGAAAAGCTCGACGGGACGGGTTACCCTGATGGTCTGTCCGGCTCCAAGATCGATGATTTCGTGAGAATGACGACCATCGCCGATATCTATTCCGCTCTCATCGACAAAAGGGCTTACAAGGGGGCGATGAACAGCGTCGAAGCGCTCGATGTGATGCAGCTCTCCAGGGATCAGCTTGACCCCGATTTGTTCCGAATTTTCAGGGAATACGTCTTGGATCAGGACGAGGCGGAATTGGCTGAGCCGCAAACCCACGTGGCCTGATTAAATCCGGCGCAGAGTCCGTTCCAGATCAAACCCGGTCTTGAAACCGTATCCGCGAGCGCGTCTGCCATTGAGGGCGAAGCATACATAATTAGCTCGAAAGGGGGCGTTCCGGGTATCTGTTGGGCAGGATCTTAAACTGCGGGATTTCCCCCATTTCCCGGCCCTTTACCGGACAACCCTCTGTGCTACAGTTGTCTCGATGGTCCATCGGAGGACCACTCCAATAAAGCCCAACAGGTAGGTTTCAGTTATGTCCCGATTACCCCTTACCCTTGCTTGCGCCCCCTATGACAGGAGCCTGCCGCTGTTCGACGGTCGGGTTCAGGCCGAGGGGATAGACCTCAATGTGTTGCTGCTGCGCTATGAGGACACGTTCTGGCGCATGTTGCGGCATCAGGAATTCGACGTGTCCGAGATGTCACTGTCGTCCTATCTGATTTCGAAGGAGGAGGGCCCGGATTTCGTCGCATTGCCGGTGTTCCTGTCCCGCGTCTTCCGTCATTCCAGCATCTATATCAACACCAGCGCCGGGATCGATCAGGCCAGCGATCTCAAGGGCAAGCGCGTCGGGGTGCCGGAATACCAGATCACGGCCGCGCTGTGGATCCGGGGCATTCTGCAGCATGAATATGGCGTGCCGCCCGAAGACATGACCTGGCTGTCCGGCGGATTGGACGAGCCCGGGCGGATCGAGAAGCTCGATCTCAACCTGCCGGCGGGCGTGTCACTGACGCTCATTCCCGAGGACAAGACTCTCAATGGCCTGCTGGTTGCCGGTGAACTGGACGCCATCGTCACGGCGCGGGCGCCATCGTCCTACAACGAAGGCCATTCGGCGGTGACCCGTCTGTTCCAGGACTACAAGACCGAGGAGATCAACTACTACAAGAAGACGGGGATCTATCCGCCCATGCATTGCGTCGCCATTCGGCGCGAGGTGTATGAGAACAACAGGTGGATCGCGCAGAGCCTCTACAAGGCGTTTCTCGCCGCCAAGGAATACAGCACGATCCCCTATATGTTTGACGGGCATTTGCGTTACGCGCTGCCGTTTCTCCACGCGGCGGTGGAGGAACATAACGAAATTTTCGGCGACGACGATCCATGGATATACGGTGTCGAGGAAAACCGGCATACGCTGGAGACACTGGTGTCCTATTCCCATGAACAGGGGTTGATCCCGCGCGCCTACGATCTGTCGGAGCTGTTCGCCGAGGAGATCTGGGCGACATCGCGCAACTGAAGGAGGCCTTCCCCATGAACGCATCCGTAACGCCTCTCGCCCGGAAAACGCCGGCCAAGTGGACCGTGTTGATGCATGATCTGGAGCGGCCCGAAAACCGGTATCTGACGACGCCGCTGGTGCGGCTCATCACCTCCGGCCAGCTTCCGCGGGCGGCCCTCAAGGATTACGCCGTCCTGCGCTGGCCGTTTCAGGCCCATGCCGATCCCGCCATGATGCTGAGCCACGCCTGCTTTCTGTCGGGGCAGGATGTGCATCACCTTCTGGGCAACGTCTATGACGAGATTTTCCGGCCCAAGGGCGAGGGCGATCATCCCGGTCTCTGGGTCGAGTTCTGTCTGAAGCTCGGCGCGACCCAGCAGGAGCTCGATGACGCCGCCGCCAATCCGCTGGCCGAGGTGATCGGGTTCAGCCGCACCATGACCCATTTTTGCCGCAACAGCGCGGCCGAGGCGCTGGCGACCTGGTATGCCGATGAGGAACAACTGCCCGAGGTCCATGGCGCGACCGCCCTGGCGCTGCGCAAGTATTACGGGCTCGACGACGACATCATCGAATATTTTCTTGAGCATGTGCGCGCCGATCTGGAGCATTCTGACGCCGCTGAAATCCTGCTCGAAGCCTATATCAAGACCGATGAAGACGTGGCCCAGGCGCGCCGCGCCGCATCGGCGACCCTATGGGCCTGGCGTGAAATGCACGAAGGTATCCTGCGCGAATTGCGCCGGCGCCACGATTTCTAAGGGGAGCGACAGAATGGCATCGGGAATAGACTGGTCGGTACCAGTGCTCATTGAAAAAACCGAGGCGGGCGGGCTGAGAGTGGAGATCCCGGAAAAGGCGGTGAAGGGTCTCGCCATCGGCGAAGGCGACGTGCTGTGCTTCACCAGTTTCGAAAATGGCACCGTGGAGGTCTGGCCGGTTAAGAAGGGTACTTACAGTTCGCTGGATGATGCGGGGGCGGCGGAACAGGCCATGAGACGAAGCAAGGAAGACGGATGATTCTCGACGAAATTCAACCGACCGCGGGCGCGCGGAATCTGTTGGCGATCGATGCGGAACGGCCGTTGGTCGATCTGGCGGCGCATCCGGTCTGGCAGGCAGCGCTATCGGGAGAGATGAGCCGTGAGCGGCTGGCCCGGCTGGTGCTGCAGATTTATCCAATTGTCGCCGGGCCGGGGCGATATTTGTTTTCCGCCAAGGTGTCGCAAATTTCAGCGGAGGACGGCGCCCAACTGTTCCGCCAGCTTTATGAGGCGGAGAAAATTCCGCAAGCCGATGCCGATGCGGGCTGGCGTGCGGTGGGCGGCGCGCTTGGCGTCGCGGATAAAAAATTCGATGCGATATCGCAGGATTTGTCCCCGGAAGCGGCCGATTTTCTGGCAATTATGCGCCAGCACAGCCTGCGCAGCGCCCCATCGGCTGCCGCGGCGGTGGCCTGGGCGGTCGAACGTCGATTGCCGGGGCTCTGGGGCGGTCTCGCCGACAGTCTCGCCTCCCATTACGACGTTCCCGAGGATGCTTTGAGCCATCTGCGCTATCATGCGGCGCGTGAAAAAGAAGTCGAAGGCTGGATCGACCATCTGCTCGAGCGCTATTTCGATACGGCCGAGCCCTATGCCGTGTTTGAAGCCAGACGCGCACTTTGGGAGGCCGTGTGGGCCTGGACGGCCCTGACCGAGAGCCTCGATTCCTAATCGGTCCTGGGTGGCCGCCGTTTACGAAATTCATCTCTTGTGAGATGTTGGCTGTTTCACCGGGTCTTTTGGGAAACCTGCGGTAAATCTCCTATCGCCTTTCCCGGCAATCCTGAATGAGGGCGTTATCCGTTGACCAGTTCGGGGCAATCCGATGCCGTCAAAGGCGCGATCTGGATGCTGTTCGCGTCTTTCTTCTATGTCGCGTCGGCGACCCTGACACGCTATCTGGATGGTAGTTACGATACGTTCCAGCTGGCCTTCCTGCGCTGCGCCGTCGGGGTATGCGTGCTGACCCCCATCGTGTTGCGCAGCGGCGTCGCGCAGCTCAAAACCAGGATCATCCACATACACGCCCTGCGCATGGTGGTGACCTATATCGCCATCCTGTTCTGGTTTTATGCGGCGGAGACCGTCCCGGTGGGTGATTTTTTCGCCATCCAGTTCGCCACGCCGCTCTTTACCATTGGCGCCGCGGCTCTGCTGCTGCGCGAGCATGTCAGCCTGAAAAGCTGGCTTGCCGCGATGGTCGGGTTCTGTGGCGTCATGATCATCGTCCGGCCCGGCTATATCCCCATCACCGTGGGCGTTCTGGGGGCCATCGCCACCGCGCTGAGCTATGCGCTGGTCAACACGCTCATCAAGGTCGCGTCGCGCTACGATTCACCCACCGTGATGACGTTTTACGTCAATGTGCTCATTTTGCCGGTATCGGCGATCCCTGCCTATTTTGTGTGGAGGACGCCAGTTTGGGAGGACGTTCCGGCCCTTCTGGCGGTTGCCCTGTTCGCCACCATGGCGCAATTCTGTGTGGCCAATGCCATCTCGCTGGCCGATGCCCGTGTGGTCCAGCCGATGAATTTCATGCGCATGCCCATGGCCGCGCTGGCGGGCCTTATCGTCTTCAGCGAGTTCCCTGATCTGTGGACCTGGGTCGGGGCCCTGATCATTTTCGGCGCCGCCTGGTATGCCGTGCAGCACGCCAGGACGCCAAAGAAAGAGCCCGCGTGATCGCCATCCCGCCGCCCATACAGGGGGCCTTATGGATGCTGATCAGCGGCACCTGCTATGTGGCGTCCGCCAGTCTGATGCGCCAGATCGGCGATGCCTATTCCCCTTATGAGATTACGTTTATCCGCTCGGTTGTCGCCGTCATCATTCTGGCACCGTTGTTCTTACGCCAGACACGGGCCCGGCTGTGGCCCGAACGGCCCTTCGCGCATTTTATGACCGGGATCTTCTCGTATCTCGGCATTCTGTTCTGGGTTAAGGCGGCGGCCAGCATGCCGGTGGGTGATTTTTTCGCCCTGCAGTTCATCACACCGCTTTTCACCATCTCCTTTGCGATTTTCTTTCTGAGGGAACGGGCCGATCTGGGGAGCTGGATTGCGACCTTTATCGGGTTTGCGGGTGTCCTGCTGGTGCTGCGCCCCGGTATGATCGACATTTCGCTCGGCGCCATGGCGGCGCTGGCCAGCTCCTTCTTCTACGCCAGCGTCAATACCATCATCAAATCCCTGTCCCGCGCGGTGTCCGCCACGGCCATCGTGTTCTATGCCAATCTGCTGCTGGTTCCCATTTCCCTGCCCATGGCCATCGTCGAGTGGAAAACGCCACTGGTCGAGGATTGGGCGGCCATCGGCGGCATCGCCGTTTTGTCGACCCTGGGCTACACGTGGGTCACAAAGGCCATATCGCTGGCGCCGGCACGGGTCGTCCAGCCGGTCAATTTCATGCGCATGCCCATCGGTGCCGCCTTTGGCTGGGTGCTGTTCAGCGAATTTCCCGACATCTGGACCTGGATAGGCGCGGTGGTGATTTTCTGCGCCACCACATATGCCGTGCAACGGGGCACCAAACGTGAATAATTTGCCCAAAGGCAATCTGATGAGGGATTAGACCATGGCGCGGCACAAAATCGCGGTGATCGCCGGTGACGGAATTGGCAAGGAAGTGCTGCCCGAGGGTATGCGCGTGCTGGAGGCGGCCGGCGCGAAATTCGGGGTCGAGTTCGACTGGACCGAGTTCCCCTGGGATTGCTCCACCTACGAATCCAAAGGCTATCTCATGCCGCCTGATGGAATCGATCAGCTTCGCGAGCACGACGCCATCTTTCTCGGCGCGGTGGGCTGGCCCGGCGTGCCCGATCATGTGTCCCTGTGGGACATGCTGATCCCCATCCGCCGTGAGTTCGACCAATATGCAAATGTGCGCCCCGTACGGTTGTTGGAGGGCACAGAGACACCGCTGAGGAACCGCGAACCCGGTGACATCGATTTCTTCGTGGTTCGTGAAAATGTCGAGGGTGAGTATTCGGAAATCGGCGGGCGTCTTTACAGCGGCACCGAGCATGAACTGGCCACACAACAATCGGTGTTCACGCGGCGCGGCTGCGATCGCATCATGCGTTATGCGTTCGAACTGGCCAGGAAACACGGCCGCAAGAAAGTCACCAGCGCCACCAAATCCAACGGTATCATCCATTCCATGCCCTATTGGGACGAGCGCTTCGAGGCCATGGCGGCCAATTATCCGGATTTGGAAACCGACCAGTACCATATCGATATTCTGACCGCGAATTTCGTGCTCCATCCCGACTGGTTCGATGTGGTGGTGGGCTCCAATCTGTTCGGCGATATCCTGTCTGATCTCGGCCCGGCGGTGGCCGGCTCCATCGGCATCGCGCCGTCGGGCAACATCAACCCCGATGGTGGCATGCCCTCCATGTTCGAGCCGGTTCACGGCTCAGCGCCGGATATCGCCGGGCAGGGCATCGCCAACCCCATCGCCCAGATCTGGTCCGGCGCCATGATGCTCGATCATCTGGGCGAGGGCGAGGCCGCCCAGGCTGTTATCAGTGCATTCGAGGATGTTCTCAAGAACGGCGGCCCCCGCACCCGCGACCTCGGCGGTACTGCCAACACCAAAGAAGTCGGCGAGGCCATCGCGGCAGCGGTTTAGCAATGCCCGAATCGATGAACGCCGAGCCGATCACCCCCACCCAACCCTCCCCCATCAAGGGGGAGGGCTACAATTTACGCGCCCCTGTTCGAGGATGTGACCAAGCCAACTTCCTCCCCCCTTGCGGGGGAGGGTTGGGGTGGGGGGTAAATCTCGGTGGTGCGGGATCATGATCACCCTTTACGCCTGGCCGACGCCCAATGCACACAAAGTCTCCATCATGCTGGAGGAATGTGCGCTGGACTATGAGGTGGCGATCGTGGACATCACCGCCGGCGATCAGTTCAAGCCGGATTTCCTCGCCATCGCGCCCAACAACCGTATGCCGGCGATCATTGATCACGACGGCCCGGAGGGTGGCGATTTGGCAATTTTCGAATCCGGGGCGATCCTGGTCTATCTGGCGGAAAAATGCGGAAAATTTCTGCCCGAGGCCGGTAACGCACGCTATTCCGTAATGCAGTGGCTCATGTTCCAGATGGCAAATCTCGGGCCCATCCTCGGTCAGGCCCATCACTACCGCGATGCCGCGCCCGAGCGCGTGCCCTATTCCATCCAGCGCTTCACCGATGAAGCCGGACGCCTCTACGGCGTCATGGATCGGCGACTCGCCGAGGCGACCTATTTAGCGGGAGACGAATATTCCATCGCCGACATGGCGTGCTGGCCCTGGGTGCGGGTGCACCGTTACCACGGGCAGGCCTGGGAGGATTTCCCCAACGTCAAACGCTGGTTCGATTTGGTCGCGGGGCGACCGGCCGTTCAAAAGGGTATGGAGTTGCTCACCGACAAACGCGCCAAGACCCGCGACGTGCTGGACGACAAATCCCGCGACATCCTATTCGGCAGGACCCAGTTGCAGCGGCGTTGACTCTCAGCCCTTCCGCCGCTCCCGCATGATGGCGTAGTAGGAACTGCCGAAGATGATGGCGGCGCCGACGGCGGTCCAGGGGCTGAAGGTCTCACCCCACACCATGTAGGCGATGATGGCGATGAAGGGCAGGCGCAGGAAATCCAGCGGCAGCACGATTGACGTGTCGGCGATGGCCATGGCGCGGCTCAGGCAGTAATGGGTGCAGCTCCCCGACAGACCCAGCATTAAAAGCCACGGTACATGGTGCCACTCAGGGGTGGTCCAGACATAAATCGCCGGGCCGATCAGCACCAGCGTCTGGATGACATTCATCACGAACACCATGGTGCCGGCGTCCTCCACTTCGGACAGCACTTTCACCAGGATGGTGTTGCAGGAAAACAGCACCGCGCCGAAGAGGGCGATGAGCATGGCCGGTGGCACGGTCTCAAATACCGGCCGCACCACGAACAGAACGCCGATAAAACCGGCGATCATGCCGATCCAGCGATGCCGTCCGATCTTTTCCTTGAGCAGGGGGGCGGCAAGCAGGGCGGTAATCAGCGGTACCGTGAATTCGATGGCCGTCACCTCGGCCAGCGGAATGAGAATAACCGCAAAGAATACGCAATACTG
>JABJKO010000240.1 GCA_018660305.1 Rhodospirillaceae bacterium | reverse complement strand
TCCCGCCCTCCATCCCGCTGATCATCTACGGGCTGGTTTCCAACGAATCTATCGGCAAGCTGTTCGAAGCGGGCATCGTCCCCGGCCTGATATTCGGGCTGCTCCTGTGTCTCTACGTCATCGTCCGTACCTGGAAGTGGCCCGAGACGTTGCGGCAAAAAGCCACCATGACGGAGCGGGTCCAGGCCCTGGTAGCAGCCACCGACATTCTGTTGTTACCGGTGATCATCCTGGGCAGCATCTATGGCGGCATCTTTACACCGACCGAAGCCAGTGCCGTTGCGGTTGTCTATGCCCTGGTCATTACAGCGCCCGAATACAGGCGACAGGGGTTTCGCCGCTTTGTGGAGGTGGTCGCCCGGGGCTGCGTCACGTCGGCGGCAATCCTGCTGGTTCTCGCCGGTGCAGCGGTGTTCGGCTATGCCATGACCGATAGCGGCATACCGCAGAGTCTGGTCAAATGGATCGCCGACCACAAGCTGACCGCCGGGCTTTTCCTGATTTTCGTCAACGTGCTGCTGATATTCCTCGGCATGTTCCTCGAGGTCATCTCGGCCCTGCTGATCACCCTGCCGATCTTCCTGCCGCTGATCAAACTGCTGGGCATCGATCCCATTCATTTTGCGATCATCATGATCATCAATATGGAAATTGCCGCCGTGACACCGCCCATCGGGCTTAATCTGTTCACCCTCAGCGCCATCGGAAAAGTCTCGGTCTCCGAGGTGTTTCGCGGCACGGCGCCTTTTCTGGTGATCGCCTTCTTCATGCTGGGGCTGATTACCTTCGTTCCGGCATTGAGCCTCGTGCTGATCCAATGACCATAAAAGCCGGCAGCGACGGGAAATCCGGCGCCATTATCCTTGTCGTGTCTCTGCTCTTCATCTTTATGTGGAGTTCGGGCCACATCACCTCCAAGCTCGGCCTCCCTTTTATCGACCCCTTCCAGTTCCTCGCCATTCGGTTTTTCCTATCGACGATCCTGCTTGGCGTCATCGCGCTTGCCATGGGCGCGCCCTGGCCGACGGACCGCCGGCAGATCGGGCACATAATCGTCGCGGGATTTCTCATGCATGCCGCCTATCTCGGCGGTGTCTTTGTGTCCATCGATCTCGGTCTTTCCGTCGGCGCGCTTGCGGTCATCACCGGCATCCAGCCCATTCTCACCGGCGTCGCCGCCGGCCCGTTCCTCAAGGAACAGGTCACTTTCCGGCAAGGTCTCGGGCTCCTGCTGGGATTCGTCGGAGTCGGCTTCGTGGTCTGGGAAAAAACAACTTTCGAGGGAACCATCGCCGCCGCTTTTATCGCCGCCTTCCTCTGTCTGCTGGCCATCACCATCGGCACCCTCTACCAGAAAAAATATTGTGGCGATCACGACATCAGGACGATGAACACCATCCAGCTCGCCATCTCCGCCATGGCCTGCGGGGCGGCTTCGCTGCTGTTCGAGACAGGCACCATCGACTGGAACGGAAAACTCATCTTCGCCATCGGATGGCAGGTAATCGTGTTATCGGCCATCGCCTATTCGCTGTTTTACTGGCTGCTGCGGCGGGGTGCCGCCATCCGGGTCACCAGCCTGTTCTATCTCATGCCGCCGACCACCGCGGTCATGGCCTATTTTCTGTTTGGCGAAACCTTCGGATTGAGTGGTCTGGCCGGGCTGTTCATCGCCATGGCCGGGTTCTGGGTGGTGTATTACTTTCGGCGGCGCTGAGATCAGCGGCCGGCAACGGCCCGGCCATCGGATGCCTTATCGAGGGCGCCGAGCACGGCATTCTTTGTCAACAGTTCCGGCAGAACAATGCCATCGGGCGATTTAGGTCCGAACACCACGTCGAACGGTATGCCGTAACGGGAAAAACGCTGCAGGAAGGCGGTGATCACCGGGTCCGGACGGGTCCAGTCCGCCTTCATGGCAATAATGTTCCCGGCATTCAGCCGGGCGCTCACCCTGTCGCTGTCGATTACCAGGGCCTTGTTCACCTTACAGGTCACACACCAATCGGCCGTGACATCCACAAAGACCGTCCGCCCCGCCGCCACATGGCCGGCGATGGCTTCGGGCGCGAAGGGCTTCCAGCGGATCACGCTGTTGGTGTCGGCCACGGTGGCATTTCCCTCTCTGGCGAAATGCGGCGGCATGGCGATTCCGAGCAGAGCAATCACTGTCACGCAGCCCCAGATGATGGGACGGGACGCGGTGGGCTTCAGGTGTCCAAAGGCCAGGATCACCAGGAAAATTACGATCAGTCCGCCGCCAAGCAGAGCGGACGCCCGCCCGGCCTGGGTATCGAGGACCGTCAGGAGCCATAGGGCGGTCGCCACCAGGGCGAGCCCCAGGATACGGCGCAGGGTCACCATCCAGGGTCCGGGCCGCGGCAGACGCGTCGCCAGAGACGGTACGGCGGCGATCAGCAGATAAGGCAGCGCAAGGCCAATCCCCAGCGCCGTGAAGATGGCATAAATCTCCGCCGGACCCCGGGCCAGAGCAAACCCGACAGCGGTGCCGAGGAACGGCGCCGAACAGGGCGTCGCCAACAGGGTGGCAAACGCACCGGTCAGAAAATGTTTGCTAAGCCCGTTCCGGTGATCCTGTCCCGCGCCGGCCGCCACCTCGGCCACGACGCCGGGCAACCTGATTTCAAACAGGCCCCATAGATTGGCGGCAAATAGCGCGACGATGGTCGCGGTTATGGTGAGAAACAGCGGATGCTGGAACTGGATTCCCCAGCCCGCTGCATGTCCACCCGCCTTGAGCGCCACCGCCGCGGTGCCAAGCACCAGGAAGGAAACGACAATACCTGCCGCGGAGGCGAGGAAGCCCTTACGGACCGGTCCGGGGTTGGAGCCGCCATGTCCGACCACAGACAGCAGCTTGAGCGACAATACGGGCAGCACGCAGGGCATCAAATTCAGGATCAGCCCGCCGAGCACGGCCAATCCCAGAATACTCAGGAACGCGAGAGCCGACACCGGTGGCGCGGTCGCTGGCGGCACCATGACCTGCCCCTGGCGGGCCGCGATCGTCTGCTCGATGGCCTGACGGCCGTTGATCATGGTCAGGGTCAACGGGGACCCCACCAGGTCGGTCGGCGTGTCGCCTTGTTTCTTCAGACGGGGCGCCGTAACGGTAGCGACCATGACCGCGCGCACGCCCTGATCGATCTTCTTGAGCCTGGCTTTGCCAAACAGAAAGCCCGGCGGGCCTTCGATCAGGACATCGGGATTGGAGAATTGCGTGGCAGCGTTGGCGACAATGCGGACGGTCTGCCTGCCGGGCTTGCCGTCAATTTCGGCCGCGGCCACTGAGAGCGCGGCATCGGCGCCCTTCTTTGGCACCTGAGCGGCATATTGTTCGATCAAGCCGGCTTCGAGGCTGGTGGTCTCGGGCCCGGCGGGCAGATCGAGCGTCAGCTCCGCCTGATAGGGAACGCAAATGTCGGCGCAGGTCAGATAAGGCATCTTGACCCGCAGCGACACGGGCTTGCCGGGCTCGAACGGCGCCAGGGTGAGTGGCAGCACCACCTCGTTCTTGTAGCCGAGAGTCTCAAGCCCCAGGACGGAGAACCGGACAGGCAGCGGCCAATCCACGTTCATGGACGCCAAATTCCGGGACCCCGCCCAGTTGGGCTGTGGCGGGAATCCGGCATCACCCGGTGTGCGCCAGTAGATCTTCCAATGGGGGATCATCCTGAAATGAAGCCCCAGCCGGATTTCCCCGCCCTGACCAACCGCATTACTGGAAGCGACCAGCCTGACCCCGCCATGGTCGGTATTCCACCACGGGCCGGCCGCGCCGAACGAGGGGCCGGTCAACGCGACGAGGGCAAAAATAGCTCCAAAAACCGCGAAAAACGGCTGGAAAACGGCTCTATTTAGAATACTGATCACCACATTAACGCTTTCGATTCACAGGATCGATATTATATAGAGAGTGTACCCCTCACGTGCGGGTAAAATGTGCGTGTATGAAACACAGACCTGATAGGGTCTACCGGTTCGAAATATCGAGGTCGCCATGACCGAAATTAGCGATGTATCGGGATATCTCACGGGCCACGTGCTTGTCGCCATGCCGCAGATGGAAGATCCGCGCTTCTCGCGTTCGGTGGTCTATATTTGCGCCCATACGCCCGATGGTGCCATGGGGCTGGTAATCAACAAGCTTGTGGACAGCGTTACCTTCCCCGATCTCCTGGAACAGCTCAATCTCGAATCAGGCGATAGCGGCGAAGGCGTTGGCGTTCACTTTGGCGGACCGGTGGAAACCGGCCGCGGTTTCGTCCTGCATTCCTCCGATTATCTGCAGGACGCGTCGCTTGTCATCGAAGACGATGTCGCGTTGACCGCAACCGTCGACGTCCTGAAAGCCATCGCCGATGGCAGTGGTCCCAAGAACAGCTTGCTGGCGCTAGGCTATGCCGGCTGGGCACCGGGGCAACTGGACGAGGAAATCCAGGCCAATGGCTGGCTCAGCGTCGAGGCCGACAACGAACTCATCTTTGGACCCGAGGTGGATACCAAGTGGGAACGCGCCATGGCCAAGATGGGTATTGATTTCAGCAAGCTGTCGGGCGCCGCCGGTCACGCCTGACCGCCGTTACAATTTTCTCGAATTCGTTATCACGCGGCCCGCTCGAAGCGGGTGACGATGGAATCGAACGCTTCCAGATTTCCAATGGGCCCGACGGCTGCCACGGTAGGCCGCCCTTTCAGAACCCGGGCCAAGACCGCTTCCACCGATGCCATATCGACCGCTTCCACACGCTCGATCAGATCCGCGATAGCAAGCGGCTGTCCGTAGATCGCGGTCTGACGCGCGATCTGTTCGGCACGGGACGCGGTACTTTCCAGCGACATCACCATGCCGGCCCGAAGTTGCGTCTTGGCGCGGGACAGCTCGCTGTCCGAGATATCCCCCATGGCCCGGGTCAGCTCGTCGCAGAGCGCCGGCACCAGCGCGGCAAGACCGTCTTCACCGGTCCCCGCATAAACACTGAACAGCCCGCCATCCTCATAGGAGGAGGCATAGCTGTAGATGGAATAGACCAGCCCAAGCTCCTCGCGGATTTTCTGGAACAGGCGCGATGACATGCCGCCCCCGAGAATCATCGACGTCACGGCCAGCGGGTAATAACCGGGGTCGTGATACCCGACCCCGTTGAACCCAAGCAAAAAATGGGCCTGTTCCAGGGGCCGCGCTTCGCGCTTGTCGCCGCCCTGATAGTCCGTGGCCGCCGGTTTCTCGCTTGTCCCGCTGCCGATGCCGCTGAACTGGCGTTCGATCTCGGCCACAAGCTGGTCATGATCCAGCTTACCGGCAGCCGACACAATCATGTGCGGACCGGTATAATGCGTCGACATGTAACCCATGAGCGCATCGCGCGGCATCGCCGCGATGATTTCCGCCGGGCCCAGCACCGGTCGCCCCATGGGCTGATCGGGAAAGGCCGTCGCCTGGAAATGATCGAAGATCACGTCTTCCGGCGTATCCAGGGCCTGTCCGATTTCCTGCAGGACAACGGCGCGTTCGCGCTCAAGCTCATCTTCGTCGAAGGTGGAGTTCTGCAGAATATCAGCGAGGACATCCACCGCCAGCGCCACGTCCTCCTTGAGCACCGTCGCATGGTACGCCGTCACCTCGCGCGAGGTGTAGGCATTGAGATGGCCGCCGACCGACTCGATCTCTTCGGAAATCTGCCGTGCGTTGCGCCGTTTCGTGCCCTTGAACGCCATGTGCTCCAACAGGTGCGACACCCCGTTGATCTCCACCGGCTCATATCGTGTGCCGACCCGCACCCAGATGCCGAGCGAGACGGTCTCCACCGCATCCATCCGGTGGGAAACCACTGTTACGCCATTCTTCAGAGCCGTCTTGTTTATGGTCATGCTTTCTCCACCAGAATTTTCGCCCGGGTCTGAATGAAACCCTGCACCGTCGCAAGGTCGTTGGGAAGGCTCTCCATCCTCTCGGGCAGATCCATCAATGAGGCAAGACGCGGCGGCAAATCGGGCCGTTGCCCGACGGCACTTTCCACCGCATCAAGGAACTTCGCCGGATGGGCTGTCCCGAGCACCACCATGGGAACCGATGGATCCCGCGCTTTTTCCGCCGCCGCATGGATCGCCGTGGCCGTGTGCGGGTCGATCAGCGCACCGGTTTCCTCCCTGACACGCTTGATCGCGGCCTTTATACCGCCATCGTCGAGACGGCTTGCATCAAACAGGCTGCGCGCCGCCGCCATGGCTTCATCGGGCAGACGCATGGTGCCGCTGTCACGGAATGCGGCCATGGATTGCGTCATGACGCGGCCATCGCGGCCGCACAGATCGAACATGAGCCGCTCGAAATTGGACGACACCTGGATATCCATGGCCGGCGCCAGCGTCGGCACCACCGGACTCATACTCATTTCGCCGGTCTCGAAGAACCGGGTCAGAATATCGTTGGCGTTGGTCGCGATAATAAACTGCTCCACGGGAAGGCCGCATTTCGCCGCCACATAACCGGCAAACACGTCGCCGAAATTACCGGTGGGCACCGAGAAGGCGATCCTGCGGTCGGGTGCGCCCAGCGCCACGGCGGCGGACACGTAATAGACCACTTGCGCCATAATCCGCGCCCAGTTGATGGAGTTCACCGCCGAAAGATGAAGATTATCGCGGAACGCCTCGTCGCCGAACATGGCCTTTACCAGATCCTGGCAATCGTCAAACGTGCCATTGATGGCGATGTTGTGGACGTTCGCAGACTCCACCGTGGTCATCTGGCGGCGCTGGATATCGGAGACCCGGCCCTCGGGATGCAGGATGAAGATGTCGATGGCGTCGCGGTCGCGGCACGCCTCGATGGCCGCCGAGCCCGTGTCACCGGATGTGGCGCCGACGATGGTCACACGCTCGCCCCGCTTGGCGAGAATATGATCGAACAGACGGCCGAGGAGCTGCAGGGCGAAATCCTTGAACGCCAGCGTCGGCCCGTGAAACAACTCGAGCAGCCAGCGATTGGCATCAAGCTGACGCAGCGGCGCCACGGCGGGATGGTCGAAGCCCGCATAGGATTCCACGATCATGGCCCGAAGATCGCTCTCGGATATGGCGTCGCCGACGAAGGGCGCCATCACCTGATAGGCCACCTCCGTGTAGGGTTTCCCGCGCAGGCCGCGCAACAAATCCGCGGACAGGACGGGCCAGTCCTCCGGCACATAGAGACCGCCATCGCGTGCCAGCCCGGCCAGCACGGCGTCTTCGAATTCAAGAATCGGGGCCGACCCCCGGGTACTCACATAACGCAACTCTGTGCTCCGATGGGCATGAAATTCAGTGCGGGCACCCTATCGATACAGGCGATGGGGGGCAAGAAAATGCATCCCTGAAATTACCCGGACGGCAATGATTGCCTTTCCTCACGGGTGGGACGTAGACTTCCAGGCAACACAGGCAGGATGAAGGATCAATGTCATGACAAGCGACTCCAATTCGACCGTGACGCTGGGACATCTGCGGCTACCGGTGACCGATCTGAAGGGTGCCGTGGGTTTTTTCGAGGCCATGGGCGCCCATCAGGATGTGGACCGGGACGGCTTCGCCGTGGTCGAGTTCGCCGACCGTACACGGCTGCAGCTCACGGAAACAAAAGAGGCCATCAAGGGCGACGGCCTGTTGCAATTCGATTTCCGGGTCGAGGATATCGATGCCACGTGGAAGGAATTCAGCGACAAGGGCCTCAAACCGTCGGACATCGCCCGCCGTAACCCGGGCCATGATTCGTTCCTGCTCAACGGACCCGATGGTTTCGAGGTCAAGGTCAATTCGGGCTTCAAACGGGGCTAATCCACCTCAGGCGCCTCAGCCTCCAGCGCCTCCAGCATGGCGCGGCGTTTGCTGAATACGTACAGCGCCACCAGCGCGGTGACCGCAATGGCCGACAGCATGGGCAGGCGGAATCCGGCATAGGCTGAGAGCCAGCCCACCAGCAGCGCGCCGATGGACGGCCCGGCGCGGTTGAGGATGCCCCAGAGGGACATGATACGGCCGCGTATTTCGCCCTGAACCGTACTCTGGATCATGACCTGACAGGAGATGTTGACGCTGATCAGGGCGGTGTTCATGAAAACCACGCAGCCCGCGGCAAACCAGAAATTAGAGGACGAGATAAAGAATGCGGTGAGAATGACCGCCGCGCCAAAGGCGATGAAATAGCTGCGCAGGAGCGTCGGCAGCGCAGTGATGTTTCCGATGAGCAGCGAACCGCCAATGGCGCCGAGACCGGCCGCCGAGACCAATATGGCCACGCCTTCCTTGGGATCGTGACCAAATACGGTTTCCGACAGGCCGGGCAGCAGCTCCATATAGGCGCGCAACAGGATGGCACCGACAATGGTATTGAGAAAGATGAACTTGAACGCCACGTGGTTCTTCGCATAGGCGAACCCCTCGGCCACATGGGCAAACATGCTGCGGCCCGCCTTGGCTTTGCGATCCACGTTTTGGAGCCGGACCATGCAGAGCCCGACCAGAAAGATCAGATAGGTCAGTGTATTGACCGCGAACGTGGCGCCGGCGCCCCAGAGATGCAGGACCGGTGCGGCCATGGCCGGGCCCGCGAACCGGGCGAGGTTGAACAATGTGGAATGCAGCGCGATGGCCGCCGAGAGATCTTCCTTGGGGACAAAATTCGGCGCAATGGCAAGGCGGACGGGCTGCCAGAAGGCATTTGCCGTGCCGTGCAGGAGAACCAGAACCAGCAACGACCAGATTTCAATCAGCCCCGCGAGGGTCACCGCCGCGAGGATGCCGGTCACGATCATGATGGAAACCTGGACGATACGCGCCATGGCAAGCCGGTCGTGACGGTCGGCCAAGGTCCCGGCGATGGGCGCCAGGAAGATACCCGGCATGGCTTCGGCCATTGAAATAATGCCAAGCCAGATACCGGATTCGGTCAATTCCCAGGTGAGTACGCCAATTCCCACCCGATAGATCCACATGCCGCCGGACGAGAAAAATCCGGTGAACTCCACGATCGCAAAATCGCGATGACGCAGCGCGCGGAACGTGCTTCTCGTCCTCAACGTCTCGAACGCGGATCGGAACATGGGGTGAAACCGGACTGGGTACAGGAATGTCCCACAGAATACAGCATGGGGAATTCGCCGTCGCCCCCGGGAGCCATCATCTCTTTGCCATTTGCAAACCGGCCAACTTGGTGCACGCTAAGGTCCATAGAGGGCAAAGGAGGCGTATCCATGGCGTATATTCCACCAGCAGTCATCGATTCCGACGCACATGTCATCGAAAACAATCTCACCTGGGATCATCTGGAACCGGCCGAGGCCAAATACCGGCCGAATATCGTCACCGACCCCAAGGATCCCACCGTCAAACGCTGGGAGGTCAACGGCCAGATCGGCCCGCGCGTGCTGGCCACCGTCGAGGCGCCCGACGGCATCGGCACCACGGCGGGCAAATCCGACCGCAATGTGGGCACGCCCCAGGAATCCCGCGAGCTCAGCAACATAAAGGCCCGGCTCGACCACATGGACGCGCTCGGCATCGACATCCAGGTGCTGCACACCACCATGTGGCTCTATCCCATGACCCAGGACCCCGACGCCGAGGCCGCCATGACCTTTGCCTGGAACAAATGGCTCGCCGCCATCTGGGACCAGAGCGATGGCCGGTTACCATGGTCGTGCCTGGTGCCCCTTTCGCAGCCCGACGAGGCGGTGCGTCAGATGCGCTGGGCCAGGGAACGCGGCGCGGTGGCGGTGTTCATGCGGCCGCTGGATGAAGACCGCTCCCTCATCGATGAGAGTTTTTATCCGATCTACCAGGAAGCGGAGAATCTCGACATGTCCATGGCGGTTCACATCGCCAATGGCAGCGATGCCCATGTGGAGCTGTACCATAATGCGGCGGCGGGAAGCCGCGCGCTTCCCTTTACCCTGTTCCGCACGCCGACGGTCACGGGCACCATGTTGCTGCTGATGAGCGACATCAAAAAAACATTTCCCAAGCTGCGCTGGGGCATCATCGAGGCCTCGGCGCAATGGGTCCCGTGGATCTATAACGAGGCGGCACGGCGAATTCAGCTTACCGGCACGGACGCACCTAAGAATTTGTTCGAGCAGGCAAATATTTTCATCACCTGCCAGACCGATGACGATCTGCCCTGGGTGCTGAAATATTGCGGTGAAAACTGCCTGCTGGTGGGTACCGATTACGGACATGGCGACCCGTCATCGGATATCGACGCGACCGTGCAAATCCGCGATTACGAAGGTATCAGCGATCATGTGAAGGACAACATCCTGTTCCACAACCCGAAGAAGCTGTTTGCGCTGGATCTCGATGGCAAGGCGGTGCGGTCGGCGGCGGAATAGGATAATAGAATTTCTGATCCCCCTATCGCCAAGCTTGGCAACCCGTGCTTCAATTGATCTGAAAGCGCCGCACATGATGGCGCGCGTTCAGGGAGCCGGCGCATCATGGCCGATCAGGAAACCACCAAGGAATATGGCTGGCAGGGACGGCAGTTCAGCCAGGAAATCGTCACCATTACCGACAAGGGTCTGCGCAAGCAGGGCAACATCGTCGAGCCCGACGAATGCAGCCATTTCGAGGTATTCGCCGATGAAGGCCCACGCATGGGCGGCGAAAATTCGGCGCCGCGTCCGCTGACCTATTTCCTGCTCTCGGTGGGGTTCTGTGCCCTGACCCAGCTGCATCGTTATAGCGACATGATGAAGATCACCCTGCGCGATCCCAAGGTCACGGTACGATCCGGCTTTCGCACCGATGGCTCGGTGCTGCGCGGCACCGTGAAGGCCTCGACGGTGGGTTTCGAGGTCGAATTCGACGTTGAGTCCGATGATCCGCCGGAGCGCGTCGCCGCCTGTATCCAGGCCGCCGAAAACGGCTGTTTCGTCATGCAGGCGGTGATCGAACCCACCGAAGTCAAGCGCACGGTGCGTCTCAATGGCGAGACGCTGGACCTGGAGCAATAGGGAAAAGATTATGGCCGAGGAACTGGGACTATTTGAGGCGATCCACAATATGCGGGCCATGCGCCGGCTCAAACCCGACCCGGTGCCCGATGAATTGATCCGCCAGATTCTGGAGGCCGGGACCTGCGCGCCAAACAGCGGCAACACCCAGAAATGGCGCTTTCTGGTGGTCAAGGATCCAGACATAAAAAAGGCCGTGCAGGTCTTCTACAAACGCGCCTTCGACGACCATGTTTCGGAGAGCTATCAGACCCGGCCCATACCGCCGGGTTCCTCACCGGATAAATACGCCCGCCAGCACAAGGCGGTGGCTTATCTTACCGACCATTTTCACGAGGCACCGGTATGGATCGTGCCCTGTCTGGAACATGGCGACAATATTCCAAAACGCACCGATGGCGCGTCGGTCTATCCGGCGGTCCAGAACATGCTGCTGGCGGCCCGTGCTCTGGGGCTCGGCGCCAACCTCACAACCCGTGCCCTTCGCTATGAAAAGGAAACCGAAGAGGCGCTGGGGCTTCCAAAGGGCGTCCATTCCTATGCCATCATCCCCATCGGCTGGCCCCTGGGCAAGTTTGGCCCGGTGCGGCGCGGCGATCTGGAAGAGATCGTCTATCAGGACCACTGGGGCGAAGTATTTCCAAGCGCCAAAGCGTAACCACGAGCAAGAAAAGAGGATCACATGACAGACACGACAGCGGACGATTTCGCCTATCGGACAATCGATGGCATCGAGCTGGTCGGGCGGCTCTACCGGCCCAATGCGAGCGGACCCGCGCCATTCGTCATCGACACCCATGGCGGCGCGTGGGAGTCCGGCGACCGGTTCAACAACCAGCCCATCCACGAACATTTCGCGCAAGCCGGCATCGGTGTGTTCGCCCTCGATTTCCGGCTCTCGGGTCAGGCACGGTTTCCCGGTCCCGTCCAGGATTCCAATTTTGCCGTGCGCTGGTTCAAGGCCAACCTTGCGGCGCTCGATGTCCAGCCCAGCATCATCGGCGGGCTGGGGTCGTCCAGCGGCGGCCAGATGATGGGCCTGATCGCCTTACAACCGGAGAATCCCCTCTACTGCGTACCCGACGCCGCGCTCAGCGATGTTGATGCCAGCCTCGATTTTTTCATCGCCTGCTGGCCCATCCTCGATCCTCTGGCGCGCTATCACATGGTTCAGGAAAACGGCAATGAAGGGCTGCAGACCAAGCACAAGGCCTTTTTCGCCGACGAGGCGGCCATGGCGACCGGCAACCCCTATATGGTGCTGGATAGGGGAGAGGCGACCCGTAAGCCGCCCATCATCGGCATCCAGGGCACCGACGACAGCAATATCAACCACATCCGGATCAGCTATTTCGCCGAAAAGTACCAGTCCCTGGGCGGCTCAATGACAGTCCATAAATACGAAGGCCAGCCCCATAATTTCGTCGGCAACGCCCCCGATCATGCGGACGCCGCCGACGCCATCGCCAGGATGCGCGACTTCGTGCTGGCCCAGGCGGGGTAAGGCGGACTTACATCGAGCCACAGCGACAATACTTTGTACGGACTCCGCCATCCGCTAAGGCGTACGGGCATGCATAGTTCAACGAGGAGTGATGCTAATGCTGAAGGGAAAAATCGCCATCGTGACCGGCGGTGGACAGGGTATTGGCAAGCATGCCGCAAAGACTCTCGCTGAAAACGGAGTCAAAATCGCCATCGCCGATATCAATCAGGAAACGGCGGAGAAAGCCGCCGCGGAACTCAGCGCGTTCTCGGAGACCACAGCCGTTGCGCTGGATGTTCGTAACGAGGACGACGTACGGCGCACGTTCGACACGATTGCAGAAAAATTTGGGGGCATAGACATCCTCGTAAACAACGCGGGAATTGTGCCTCATTTTCGGTGGGGGTCACCTCTCTGGCCGCACATAAGCGACATGCCGCTCGAGTTCTGGGATCGGGTCATTCGCACCAATCTCTACGGCACATTTTTCTGCACCAAGCATGCCATCCCGCACCTCAAGAACCGGAACGGCGGTCATATGATCAATCTTTATGGCGGCGGCGGGACCAAGCCGCCCGGCGCCCTGACCTACATGGTGACAAAGGATGGCATCAGAACCTTCACGCGTTTCGTTGCCGAGGAGGTCAGAGAGTCGAACATTTGCGTTGTATCGTTTTCGCCCCGTGTTCCCATCGCAACCGAGACGGCGCCGGAGACCGCCAAGGAAACCATGCCGGGACCGGAAATTCTGGGTAACGCCTTCGTGCTGGCCGCTCAGCTGACCCTGGAATCAAGCGGACAGTGCCTGGCATACGAAGACGGAAAACTCGTCATAGAAGGACCTATGGAGGGATAACCGACGCCGGCAACGCCAAGATGCGCTACTTCGTGCTCGCCCAGACGGGGTAAGGTCAGGCGCAAACACATGGCTGTCACCCCGGACTTGTTCCACTGGCCTCCGGTTTAACGTGCGGAAGTGCTTTTAGCGCGCCGGACGGCGCGCGACCCCCCACCTACACCTCCCCCCTGTAGAAGGGGGAGGGAAAGTATTTCGGGGACTTGCTCCTTTAAGTCCCCTCCCCCTCGATGGCTTGAGGAGCGAAGCTCATCAAGGGGTTAGGGTGGGGGTGATACGGCTCCGACCCGGAAATCAGAGTCTCAAAAGGCTCGATCTCCTGCAGACGCAGGAACCATGCCGGTTTCAACAGGTTCTCAAAATTTCGGACACCAGTGGATCAAGTCCGGGATGACAAACAATTGCGATAGCGAGCAGCCACCTACAGCTCCCGCAGCACCGCCGCCAGTGCGTCCACCGCACTGTCGATCTGGGCTTCGGTGATGATGAGCGGCGGCGCGAAGCGGGTGGTGTTGCGGGCGGTGTCCTTGGTGAGCACGCCTTTGTCCAGCAAGCGATAACAGACGTCCGACGCCGAAACCGTTTTGGGATCGAACTCCACACCGGCGAACAGACCCCGGCCGCGGACTTCCAGGATGGCCGGATGGTTGAGACCACTAAGCTTATCCAGCATATACTGGCCGAGCACCGAAGACCGCTCGATCAGATTGTCCTCATCGAGGACTTTCAGAGCCTCGTGGCCAACGGCGGCACCCAGCGGATAGCCGCCGAAGGTGCTGCCGTGATCGCCCGGCGTGAACACGTCCATGACGTCGTTGCGGGCGAGAAACAGGGATACCGGGATCAACCCGCCACCCAGCGCCTTGCCCAGCAGCAACCCGTCGGGTTTGACGCCTTCATGGTCCGAGGCCAGCAACCTGCCAGTGCGCCCCAGCCCGGTCTGAATCTCGTCGCAGATCAGAAGCACGTTGTTGGCCCGGCAGATCTCGGCGCATTTGGCGAGATAGCCGTCGGGGGGCAGCACGACCCCGCCCTCGCCCTGGATAGGCTCCACCAGAAATGCCGCCGTATTGGGCGTGATGGCGGCTTCCAGGGCCGCGGCATCGCCGAACGGCACGGCCACGAAGCCGGGCGGAAATGGTCCGAACCCGTCGCGATACTGATCCACTGATGAAAACCCGGTGATGGCGATGGTACGGCCGTGGAAATTACCGTCGCAAACAATGATCTCCGCCTTATCGTCGGCGACACCCTTGACCTTATAGGCCCATTTGCGCGCCGCCTTGAGCCCGGTCTCTACCGCCTCCGCACCCGTATTCATGGGCAGGGCGCGCTCCATACCGGTCATTTTACAGGCGCATTCGAGGAACCCGCCCAGCGGCTCCGACATAAACGCCCGGCTGACCACGTCGATCTTACCAAGTTGGTCGGTCAGCGCGGCGATCAGACGCGGATGGCGATGACCGTGGCTCACGGCCGAATAGGCGCCCAGCATGTCGAGATACTGCTTGCCGTCTTCGTCCCACACATCGGCGCCCTCGGCGCGGGTGAGGATGACCGGCAGCGACGCATAATTGCGGGCGCCGTACTTGGCTTCGAGTTTGGCTGCGTGCGTACTCATTATCGTCTCCCCTGGAAAGCTACGATCAGTTGTTCGATGGCGCGGGCGGTCTGACAGGCATGGCCGAGGGTGGGGTTGAACTCGACGATCTCGCACCCGACAACGCCGGGATCGATAGCGAATTCGGTCAATGCCGCCGATAACTCCGCCACCGATAGCCCGCCCGGTTCAGGCGAGCCCACCGCCGACACTTCCGTGGGGTCCAGCGCATCCAGATCGATGGACACACCGGTCGCAACGGTGCCCCGGCGGACAATCTCTGTCGCCTCTGCCATCACGGCGGCAAGACCCCGCATTGCGATTTCCTTCATATCATAAATGCGAACCCCGAGACGCTGCAGGAGCGCGGCTTCTTCGGGCTCGAAACTACGGATACCAACCACGGCGACATGCTCGGGCAGAACCGCCGGTTGGTCATCCGTAATCGACGTCAGGCTGTTGGCGCCATGACCCAGAAGACAGGCCAGCGGCATGCCATGGTAGAATCCGCTGGGCGAAGTCTCCGGCACGTGACTGTCCATATGGGCATCGACCCACAGCAGCCCCAATGCTCCCCGAGGCCGCATCGTATTGGCAACACCGGCCCAGGTGCCGATGGCACAGCTATGATCCCCGCCCAGAACAGCGAACGGTGCATCTTCGGCGACGGCACCGGCGACGGCGGCCGCCAGCAGACGGGAGGATTGGGCGATGGCCTCCACCGGCTCGGGCGTCGCGTCGGTGCAGGTGCCGATGATGGCGGACCAGTCGGCGGCCACGCCCTGGGCGGCAAGATGATCGACCAGATCGTGATCGCGCAGCCAGGCGGGGGCCTGAGCCGCCGTCGGATGCCCACAACCGATACCGGTCGCAGCGCCGATCAGCGCCAGGGTTCTGGTGCGCAGAAGGCCGTTTGCCGATGCGCCGGGGGTGGGCATATCCATCAGGTTCTCCTGTCGATATAGCGGGATTGCAGATGCGCCTTAAACGCTTCTGTCCCCAACGGCGCCCCCGTCGCCGCGGTGAGAATGTCGTCCGTGGTGTGTAGCGACGCCCGGCCATGAACATGGTTCCGCAGCCATGTCATGAGAGGCGTGAAATCACCCCGGGCAATGGCAGGACGGATGGTGCTGTCCTGCTCGTTCGCCGCGGCAAAAAGCTGAGCGGCGGCCAACGCACCCATGGTGTAGGTGGGGAAATACCCGATTGCCCCGTCATACCAGTGAATATCCTGCAGGCATCCCTCGCGGTCACTGTCCGGGGTCAGCCCCAACAAATCCTGCATGGCGTCATTCCACGCGCCCGGCAGATCGGCGATCACCAGATCGCCGGCGATCAGCGCGCGCTCAAGCCGGTAGCGCAGGATCACATGGGCGGGATAGGTGACCTCATCGGCATCGACCCGGATAAAATCCGGTGTCACCTTTGTATAGAGCGCATAGAGATTATCCTCTTGCCAGGCAGGACCGTCTCCGCCGAACGCCCGGCGCATCCTGGGCGCGGCGAAGGACAGAAACTGAGGCCCGCGGCAAACCTGCATCTCGATCAGCAGCGACTGGCTTTCATGCATGGCCATGCCTCGGGCATCGCCCACCGGCTGGCGCCGCCATTCTTCGGGCAGGCCGCGCTCATACATGGCATGGCCGGTTTCATGGAGCACACCCATCAGGCTGTGGGCGAAATCCTCCTCGTTGTAGCGCGTGGTGATCCGGACATCGTCGGGTACGCCGCCACAGAAGGGATGAAGGCTGATATCCAGCCTTCCGTGATTGAAATCGAATCCCACGTGAGACATGAGATCAACACCGAGCTTACGCTGGGCTTCCAGATCAAACGGGCCTTCGAGTGTGCCTGGCGCGGCGCCGGCAGCCTGTGTTTCCAGAACCTGATGCAGGAACCCCGGCAGAAAATCGGCAAGGTCGTCGAACAGCTTGTCGATGTCGCTGACACCGATTCCCGGCTCATACTGATCCAGCAGCGCTTCGTAGGGAGACAGACCCAGCGCCTCCGCCTTGCAGTCGGCCTGCCGCCGGACCAGTTGAAGCACTTCGTCGAGCGCCGGCGCCACGGCGGCAAAATCACCGGCGGGACGCGCCTCGCGCCAGATCATCTCGCAGCGTGACGATGCAAACGACAGAGCCTCGACCAGATCAGCTTCCACGGCAGTCGCGTGTCGCCAGCGGCGGCGCATCTCATTCAGATTGGCGGCCTGCCAGTCACCCGCCGGCGGATCGCTCTCCGCCGCATCAAGCAGATCGCCCATGCGGGCCGCCGTCATCATTTCGTGGGTGGTGAGTTTGAGCGCGGCGAGCTGTTCGGAGCGGGCATCGGCGCCGCCGTCCGGCATCATCACCGACATGTCCCAATGAAGGACTCCCTCGGCCTCGCCCAGCGCGCCAATCCGGCGAAAGATGGTCTCGAGTTCCTGATACGCGTTCATCTCGCCATCCCAACCAGACTAACCACGATTGCGCCCCGAAAGCGCCCAGACTTGAGATGCGAATACCGCCTATCGGATGCAAGCCCAATTGTGGTTGAATACCGCAATTCCGTTGCTAAATCGGTAAGAAGGCTATCATGGCAGCAAGAATTCGGCCAAATTCGGCCAAAAATGAGGCGAATCGCGATTCCTCAGCCGGCGGGATCGTGCCGTCAACGGCGGCCTGGCCGGTAGACGATGCGGACATCGCCCGCTGGACCGATAAGTATTTTTCCCATACCAAAGCGGCGGTCGAGAAATTCGGCGATGCCCGGGTAACCTATGCCCTGTTCATGCGCCGTCCGGTGGTCTCGGCGCCCCGGCTTGCGGTGGACTGGCTGAATGAGATGGCACGGCGGCGGGACACCGCGTTCGAGATCGATCTACGTTACCCGGAAGGCAAATGGGTCGGCGCGGGTGAGCCAATTCTCTACGTCACGGGATCCCTGCTTCATTTGTCGGATTTGGAAACCCTGCTGTTGCAAAAGCTCGGCCCGTGCTGCGTCGCGGCCTATAACGCCTATGCCATGTGCGCCGATCTGCCCCGCGTCGCTTTCATGGCCATGGATGCGCGCCATTGCGCCGGCACCGAGATGGCGGAGATGATGGCTTATGCCGCCTCGGTGGGATCCGCCAAGGCACAGAAGAAAGTGGGCGCGCTGGGATTTATCGGCAACGCCACCGATGCGACTGCCCATTATTTCGGCAATGAGTCCGGCCTCGGCACCATGCCGCACGCCTTTATTGGTTATGCCGGCAGCACCTTGCGCGCCGCCGAGATGTTCGACGAGGCCTTTCCCGATATGGCAATGACAGTCCTGGTGGATTACTTCGGCCAGGAAATCACCGACTCGCTGGCGGTCAGCGCGCGCTTTCCCGAACGGGTGGCCGCCGGGACGCTGTCGGTGCGGCTCGATACCCCCGGCAGCCGCTACGTGGAGGGACTCGATCCCTCGCAATCCTATGCGGTTCTGGAACGTCATGTCCCCGATGTCGTCCGCGGCTACCGGTCGGAAAGTGAACTGGCCAGTCTGGTGGGCGCCGGCGTCTCGGCCGCCGCCGTGTGGCGCCTGCGCGAGACTCTCGATCAGGAGGGCTATGAAAAAGTACAAATCGTCGCCTCCAGTGGATTTGGGCCGGCGAAGTGCCACCTCATGGCCGAAGCCAGTGCCCCCATTGACGTGATTGGAACCGGCAGCTATCTGCCGTCGACCTGGGGCGAAACCTACGCAACAGCGGATATAGTCGATTATGACGGCGTCGCACGGGTCAAGATTGGCCGAGAGTTCCTGTTAAGGCGGTAGGGCAATGAGTGGCACCCTGGATATCAATGCCGATATGACCCAGCGCGTGGTAATCCATACCGATGCCCTGGAATGGCAATCGAGCCCGAGCCCGACAGTCTGGCGCAAGCGGCTGCATCATTCCGGGACGGCGGAAGAAGGACCGGTCACCTCGGTGGTGAAGTACGATTCCGGCAGCGCCTTTGCCCCCCACGAACATCCCGACGGCGAGGAAATATTCGTACTCGACGGCGTGTTCTCCGATGAGGCGGGCGACTATCCGGCGGGCACGCATATTCTGAACCCGGAAGGCTTCAGCCATACGCCCCATTCCGACGAAGGATGCATAATTTTTGTCAAGCTACGGCAGTTCGCCGGGTCCGACCGGCCTCAATTGCGATCGAACACAAGCCAAATGGACTTTGAGCCCCGTGGCAAAAGCGGCATCTCCGAAATGCCGCTCTATTCACAGGACGGCTATGACGGACGTACCAGCCTGATCCGCTTCGCCCCGGACACCCAGGGCCCCAGGCACGGCCATCCGTGGGGCGAAGAGGTCTTTATCCTGGAGGGGATATTGGAGGATGAGTTTGGTGTCTATCCGCCCGGCACCTGGGTTCGAAGCCCCATCGACAGCATGCACCAGCCTTTTACAAAGGACGGCTGCACGTTCTTTCTGAAAACCGGCTGCGTGGGTTGAATAATCAGCCGCGGCGCCAATAGGCCACCGCACAGACCCCCAGAACCAGCGCCAGACCGTACCAGGTGCCAGCGTATTGAAGATGGTTGTTAACCGGCATGCCGATCCCCTGCCCGCCCTTGGGATAACCACCCGGATTAGCGGCGGGCCCGGCAATCACCCAGTAAGACGCCACACCGGATAATCCGAGATGGCGCGCCAGAGCGGCGGGATCTACGGTGAACCACTGATTGGCGGCTGGATCGTTATCGGGAACGAACGCACCCTGCCTCGACGGCCGTTTGACATACCCGTCCAGCGTGACGGGACCGGTCATCTGACCGATGAACCGCTTGGCCGGGCTCTTTCGATTTTCCGGCACCCATCCGCGATTGATCAGGACGAAATCACCCGCCGCCAACCGCAAAGGCGTAATGACGTGCCAGCCGGCCACACCCCGGCGTGTGTACGGACCAACCAGCCGTTCCTTGTCGTGCAGAAAACGGCCCGTGAGACGTACGGGACTGTAGGGTGATATATCCGTTGCGTCTGCTGCACGGGACAGCGTCACAGGTGGCGCCGCCAGCATGGATTGCCGTTCGGCGATGAGCGCTTCCTTCCAGGCCAGACGATCGAGCTGCCAGGTTCCCAGCCCCACCAGAAGGCAGATACCACCCAGCGTCAGCATAAGAAAGCCGCGCTTCGACCGGCCGGCCGTAATCGCGTGCCCGTCCTCACTCATTGTATTCGTGGCGCAGGTTCCGGAAATGATAGGCGACCAATATGGCCTTCATGGGCCGCAGCATCAGAATGGCGAGGGCGATAATCACCGGCGGCCAGACGGCCAGATGTACCCAGGTGGGCGGGGCCCAGGCCGCTTCAAGCCAGAGCGCCAGAGGGACCACGAGAAACCCCAGTATGAAGATGACGAAAACCGCGGGCCCGTCGCCTGAATCATGGGGCGAGAAATCGAGGCTGCAATTCGTGCAACTCTCGGCGACGTTGAGAAGTCCGCTGAAGAGGGAGCCTTGTCCGCAACGGGGGCACCGGCACCGCAAACCGGTCTGGACAGGCGGTAATGGCGGCCAGGGTTTTGGCGACGGCATCCCGTCGGTCACCTCAAAGGGACCCGTCGCCGATCACCCATTAATGCGGAGCAGCATTCCCCGCGCCCCACCAGTAGATGCAGATGAACAGAAACAGCCAGACCACATCGACGAAATGCCAATACCACGCGGCTGCCTCGAAACCAAAATGATGGTCGGTCTTGAAATGACCTTCCTTGGCGCGGAAAAAGCAGACGATCAGGAAGATGGTCCCGACGATCACATGGAAGCCATGGAAGCCGGTTGCCATGTAGAATGTCGTCGAATAGATGCCGTCCTTGAAACCGAACGCGGCGTGGCCGTACTCATAGGCCTGAACGCCGGTAAAGGTCAGCCCCAGTAAAATGGTCAGCCCCAGCCCCTGCAGCAGATGCTGACGGTTGCCTTCGAGCAGCGCGTGATGCGCCCAGGTGACGGTAACGCCCGACGTCAGCAGGATCAGCGTGTTGAGGAACGGCAGTTCCCAGGCATTGAACGGCACCACGCCGGGCGGCGGCCACATGCCTTTGATGGCTTCCGGCGGAAACAGGCTGGCATTGAAAAAGGCCCAGAACCAGGCGGAGAAGAACATCACCTCGGACGCGATAAACAGCACCATGCCGTAGCGCATGCTGATCTGTACCGCCGGTGTATGGAACCCCTGGAAAGTCGCTTCCTTGATAACCGTCCAGAACCAGCCAGCCATGGTGTAAAGAAGGCCAACCGCCCCGAGGATCAGCCACCAAGGCCCGCCATCATGCATATAGACCACAGTACCGGCGGTTAGCGCACCAGCGCTAATGGCACCGATAATCGGCCACGCACTGGGATCGACCAGGTGCCAGGGATGTTTGTGTTCGGCGCCGTGCGCCACGGCTGAGCTGTCAGCGGGTGCGACCATATCCGTTCTTCCCGTCATTGTTTGTTGGGTTGGTTGTAAGTGTCACGTCGAAACCAGGGGCCTTCGCGGCGCGCGGCAATTTTTCCGCATTCCGTTCCGGCGCCCTGAAAAAGGTGTAGGACAGGGTTATCGTCTTAACATCGTCCAAATTGCGGTCTTCCGCGATGGCAGGATCGATGAAAAACTGCACGGGCAAGTCAACACGCTGTCCCGGATCCAGCGTCTGCTCGGTAAAGCAGAAGCAATCGATCTTGTTGAAATACTGCCCGGCTTTTGCCGGCGTCACGTTGAACGTCGCGGTGCCCACGACAGGGACTTCAGCATTGGATTGCGCTTCATAGAAGGCAAGCACCTGTTCGCCGACGCGGATAGTGACCGAATCCTGCACCGCCGCGAAACGCCAGGGCAGCGCCATATTGGTATCGGCATTGAAGCGAATCTTGACCCGGCGGTCGAGTATGCGATCGGCG
>JABJKO010000127.1 GCA_018660305.1 Rhodospirillaceae bacterium | reverse complement strand
GGCCCAGGCGGTATCGCCGCCCTCGTCGGCGACTTCCAGCGCATGCAGCATGGAGCCCAAGCTGGGGCGTTCGGCATAGGTCAGGTCGGTATGCCAGAGCTCGCCGGCATAGGCGCCGGTGGCACCCTGATATTCGCCGTCCACCTGACGGTTCGACAGGATCAGGACTTCGGGAAACTCGGGATGCAGAAACTCGCCGGACACCCGCACCACCAATTCGCCGAAGCGTTTGCTGAAATTGACCTGCTGTTCGGGTGTCAGATTCTGGTCGCGAATGACCAGCACATGGTTTTCAAGAAGCGCGTCCGTGATCGATGCGATTAGTCCGTCATCAACGGTCCCGGAAAGATCGATGCCGGTCACTTCCGCGCCCAGGGCGACACAAAGACGGGTAACGTCCATAGGTCCGCGCCCCGCTCAGACGCTGGCGCCTATTCCCGCGGGGCACGACACCCCTGTACCACCGAGCCCGCAATAGCCGCCCGGGTTCTTGGCAAGATATTGCTGATGATATTCCTCGGCATAGAAGAATTCCGGCGCATCGATGATCTGCGAGGTGATACCGGTAAAGTCCTTTTCCATGAGCACCACTTCATAGGCCTCCTTGGAGGCAACGGCCATCTCGTACTGGGCCGGCGACGTCGTATAGATACCCGATCGATACTGGGAACCCACATCATTACCCTGCCGCATGCCCTGAGTGGGGTCGTGCCCCTCCCAGAAAATGCGCAGCAATTGCTCGAAGGAAATCCTGGCGGGGTCGAACACCACCAGCACCGCCTCCGTGTGGCCGGTCCCGCCACTGCACACTTCTTCGTATGTGGGGTTGTTGGTTGGCCCGGCGATATAGCCCACAGCCGTCGAGAACACACCATCGGCCTGCCAGAACAGTCGCTCGGCCCCCCAGAAACAGCCCAGAGCGAAAATGGCGCGCTCCAGCCCGTCGGCGAACGGCGGTTTCATGGCATTGCCATTGACGTAATGCATTCCGGAAATCACCAGCGGATAATCGCGACCGGGTAACGCCTCTTCAGGACTGGGAATCGACACCTTCTTCGGTGAAAACCACATAGCAGGCCTCCAGGGACATGTTTATCTGGTTTGAAAATAGGCTGTCGGAGCCGCGACGCCAAGAGGTGTCTTGCAAGAGCGAACGATAGAAATTGACGACGAAAATTTTCGCCTAGAGCCCTATACACCTAAATTGACTCAATTTGATGGGGCGTATGGGCTTCCCGGTCAGGCGCGGTGCGCAGCGCGATGCTAAAGCATCGGGCAAGCGCCGCAACGCAGCCGGGGTGCCCATACGCCCCACCGAAGGCCGGGTTCTTTTACCCCGTGGCGTCGTTGCGCGTCTTTGCCGATGCGGGGCATCGCCATGCGAAGCGCGCCTAACCACGGGGAAAAATAATCCCGGTCAAATGGGTCAATTTAGGTGTATAGGGCTCTAATCGAAAAGCGCGTCGATGTCGTCCTGGCCGAGGGCTTCGGCCTTCGCCTGAGGGCCGTTGAGCAGTTTCTCGTCGTCGCTTCGTAAATCGTGGAGGTCCAGCTCGATGGAATCCAGTACATCGCAGCCCCAGATTTCCCGCAAAGCGGTCACCCGGTCCTCCACATAGCTGATCGACTTAACGATCTTGCTTACCCGTTGGCCGGTAAGGTCCTGAAAGGCGCAGGCGTCGAACACCACATTGTTGCTGCCGACAATCCGGTCCAGAAGCTCTATGTGCTCAGCGTCGGTCAGAGCGGCGCGCAGCTTCTCGGCGGCTTCCCCGCTATTTTCGACGGCATCCATGATGCGCTCGCTGGCATCGCTTGTCGCCTCGACAACACCATCCAACTGCTTGCTCATGGTCATGAACTGGTCGTCGCCCTCATCGGACTTGTTCAGCAAGGCGATTTCGACACGCACCCTGTCCACGTAATTGAAGAGCGCGTTCAGATTTTCTCCCAGACGTTTTGCGTCAGGCAATTTTTCGATTTTACTCATGAGCGCCTTGGTGTTTCCGATGATAAATATGCAATTTCCACCCTATTTTTACCGGTCATTTATTAACAAATTACGGAAAAATCCCTAGGAAAAACCCTAATAGATAAGGATTCTGCGGTGTCCGGTTGACTATCCACGCCACCCGCCGCAGTTTGGCGCCACGCGACCATGTGTGAGGGAGATAGCCGTGCCGTCCGTTAAGAATATAGACACGATTGGCGCCATGAACTTTATAAATGGCGACTATCGGCCGGGAAGTTCGGGCAAAACATTCAACAATATCAGCCCGGTCGACGGCTCTTTGATTTCGGTGGTCCAGGAAGCCGACGCCTCGGATGTGGATGCCGCCGTGCGGGCCGCTAAAGCCGCTCTGACAGGTCCATGGGGCACCATGGCGCTGGCCGAGCGGTTAAAAATTGTCTGCGGAATCGTGGACGGTATCCAGGCCAGGTTCGATGATTTTCTCGCCGCCGAAGTGGCCGATACCGGCAAACCGGTCAGCCTGGCATCGCATCTCGACATCCCGCGCGGCGCCGCGAACTTCCAGATATTCGCCGATATTGTGCGGAACCATCACGGCGAATCCTTCCGCATGCCGACACCGGATGGCACCGGCGCCCTCAACTATACGGTCAGCCGGCCCAAGGGCGTGATCGGCGTCGTCTGTCCGTGGAACCTGCCGCTGCTGCTGATGACCTGGAAAGTGGGCCCGGCCCTGGCCTGCGGCAATACGGTGGTGGTCAAGCCGTCGGAGGAAACCCCGTCCACTGCCGCCATGCTGGGCGAAGTCATGAACGCGGTCGGCGTCCCGCCCGGCGTCTACAATGTGGTCCACGGGTTTGGCCCCGGATCGGCCGGCGAACATCTGGTCAAACATCCGGACGTGGATGCCATTACCTTCACCGGCGAGACAAGGACCGGCGAAGCCATCATGCAAAACGCCGCCATCGGTGTGCGCGATGTCTCGTTTGAGCTTGGCGGCAAGAATCCCGCCATCGTGTTTGCCGATTGCGACATGGACAAGGCCATCGAAGGCACCATGCGGTCGGTGTTCGCCAATTGCGGCCAGGTCTGTCTCGGCACCGAACGGGTCTATGTGGAACGCCCCATCTTCGACGAATTCGTCGCCAGGATGAAGAAAGGCGCCGAAGGGCTGGTCTGCGGGCGGCCGGAAGACAAGACGACATCCATGGGCCCGCTGATCAGCAAGGAACATCAGGAAAAGGTGCTGGGGTACTACAAGCGCGCCGCTGAACAGGGCGCCGAGGTGGTGACCGGTGGCGGTGCCCCGTCCATGGGGGGCGATCTCGATAAAGGTGCCTGGGTGGAGCCGACTATCTGGACCGGGCTTCCCGACGAGTCCGACGTCATTACCGAGGAAATCTTCGGTCCGTGCTGTCACATCCGCCCGTTCGACGACGAGGACGAGGTGGTCCGGCTGGCGAACGATACGCCCTATGGCCTCGCCTGTTCCATATGGACCGAGGATCTTACCCGCGCCCACCGAGTCGCACCGCAAATCGAGGCGGGAATTCTATGGGTCAATAGCTGGTTCCTGCGCGATCTGCGCACGCCCTTCGGCGGCGCCAAGCAGTCGGGTATCGGCCGTGAAGGCGGGACGTATTCCCTCGAGTTCTATACCGAAATGAGCAATGTCTGCGTGAAACTGTAGAACGGTTTTCGTGCCGTTTTAGAAGCCGCATAGGGCGGTAAGCAGCAGGCCGTTGAGTGTTCTTTTTGACCCGGCTTGATGTCCGTTTCATCCCCGGAAGCAGACGCCGCCGCCACTGCAAATAAGGTCTGCAGTTGACCCATAGCGGAAGTTTCACAAATAAAAACAGCGGTTCGCCAACCCAAGGGGAACCGCCGCTTCTAAATACAGTCAGGCAGTGTTCGAAATTACGCCGTCTTACGACGCCGTGCGAAACCGAGACCAACGAGGCCGAGACCCAACAGGGCCAGCGTGCCGGGTTCGGGGACTGGCAAGTGCTGGGCAATAATGTCGATGTGAAGGGCGCCCAGTGGGCCATTGGTCTGGATGGTATTAAAGCTGACGAGAATGCCATTGGTGCCTTGCTGCACGGCGCTAGCCGTTCCGACATAGGTGTTTGTAACGACAATCGCGTCAATAACAGCCGTGGGGAAGTCGACCCAGAACAGATCTGTGAACAACAGCTGATTAAGGAAGTTATGACAAAAACAACTATCGGTGCCAAAATTTTCGAACGTGACGTCGATCGACGCTGCGTTGATATTGGCGCTAACATTATCGCCATCGTCATCAGTTTCCGAATACTCAGGTGTCAATCCGGGCATGACGGTAAACGTACTGCCGTTTATTAAAATATCGCCGGTGAGTAGCGTTGCTTGAGCTGTTGACGCAACACCAAACATTATCAGTGCACCTGCAGCCATCGCTGTCAGGTTCTTTACTAAAATCATTTTAAAGTCTCCGTTGTTATCGAGGCGGCAGGGCCCCGCATTTACATAATCATGCAAGAACCGTGCCAACTTTCGGATTTTGATGAATATCAATGGCTTACGAAGTTGGTTAATCGACCGATTTACCAAACTGTAAAGTACACCGACACTTTTTGGCCGATTTCGGGGTTTTGGCCGAAAAGTTGTAAAGCTGACCGACCCCCGATAATCACGAGTGTGTGATCGAGTTTTGGGACCATATGAATGTCTGCTTTTGGCTAATCTGAGAAGTTTGGGCCTTGCGAATTGACTTCCGCTCTTCCCCCGAAAGCGGTCGTCCGGCGGAGACTAATCTGGTCCCCTGAATGACGCGCTAACGCGCGGCAGTCAGGCCCGTGCCGTCGGCAGCGGGCTGGTATCGTTTAGCTCAACCAGTTGGGAGATCATTTTCCGGACCAGCGCGTCAGCCTCGGCAGGGCGGTTCGGCGCATCCCACAAATTTTTGTTTTCGTCCGGGTCTTCCTGCAGGTCGTAAAGCTCCCACCAGCTATCGAAATGGTGATAGGTCAGCCGCCAGCGGTCGGTGACCAATGTGCGGACCCGGTCGACGGTATCGTTGCCGAAATGCACGGTCGCGGTGTCTTCTTCGATGACAATGGAGTCGCGGGGTGTAAGGGAGGTATCGGACAGATCCCGCCCCTGCATGCCGTTAAACGACTGGAGACCGGCGCGGCCCAGTACCGTGGGGCCGATATCGATGGTGCCCGCAAGGTCCGACCGAACAGCGCCTGACTTGTCCGAGCGCGGATCCGCAACAATACAGGGAACCCGGATCAGCCCCTGATAATGCAACATGTATTTGAGCATGATGCCATGATCAGCCATGAAGTCGCCGTGATCGGCGGTGAAGATCACGATGGTGTCGTCTGTCAGTCCTGCCCGATCGATAGTCGCCAGAATCTCGCCGATGGCGTCATCGACCATGGCAATCATCCCATAGGTCAATGCGATAATGGTCTTCGCTTCCGCCGCGGTTACCGCAAACGGCTTGAGGGGCCCGCCCCGGTCAGCCGTTCCGGCCGCGAGTTCCTCGCGCATCCAGCGCAGCGGCGCCAGGTCGCCTGCGTCGAAGGAAGATGGCAGCGTCATTTGATCGGGATCGAACATGTCCCAGTACTTGCCGGGTGGCGTAAAGGGATGGTGCGGATCAGGAAAGGACACCTGCAGAAAAAAGGGAGTGTCGTTTTCTGACTCCGCCTGACGTTCGATGAAATCGCAGCTCAGCTCTTTGACATAATTGGTGGGATACAATTCTTCCGGCACCGCCGTGCGCCAGGCCTGGGGTGCGACACTCCGCTGATCGGGAATAGCATTGTCCTCACCAATCAGAGCCGACGCGCCAGGCTGCTTCTCCTCCAGCCACCGGCGGTAATCCCCGCCGACGATATCCCCGTGGCCGGTACAGATCCGTGCTTCCCGAAATCCATAGAACGGCAATTGGACCTGATGAGCCGGGTCGGACCACAGGCGCGCGTTCTCGTTGTCATAGTCGGGGCCGGCGAGCGGTCGACGGCTGGCCTCTCGCAGCCCTTCCGGCGGAGGAATCTTCCCCTCGTCGATTTCATATTCGACGGGTGGCGGGCGGCCGGTCATGTTCTGGAGATGCGATTTACCGACCAACCCGGTGTGATACCCCGCCGCAGCCAGCAGTTCGACAAAGGTCACATGATCGCGTGATAGCGGAATACCGTTATTGCGGACGCCGTGCAGGGACGGCATGCGTCCGGTCATCAGCGACGCCCGGTTTGGCTGGCACACCGGATTAGCCACATAGAAGCGGTCGAACATTGTGCCCCGCTTGGCCAGGCTGTCGATGTGCGGTGTCCGCACGGTGGAATTCCCGTAACAGCCGAGATGATCAGCCCGATGCTGATCGGTGATGATGAAAACAAAATTCGGGCGTTCAGCCATTGATTTTTCCTAGGTGTGCCAGCCCCGGGCGCGTTTAAAGAGATCCGTGATCCAGTAGGCCTGAGCCCCGATGGCACCCAGCGGCACCAGGATCCAGGCAATATCGAAAACCGCCAGGGTGAGGACGATCACACAAAAATCGGCACGGCTGAGCTTGTGAAAAATATAGATCAGCCAATCGCGCCAGTCCTCCGGCTTGCGCACGTCCGTTGCCTCTTGCTCCCGCGATTTTTCCGCCGGATCATTCCTGGCCCGGGCATTGAGGATCAGATCTATCCCGTAATCGATGGTCGCTCCGGCCGTGGCGGCGAGGCCCAGCCACAACCAGATTATGTTGCCCGTTGCCACATACGTCCCGTATCCCAAGGCTGCGAAGAAAGCGCCATCCACCAGCCAGTCAACCACATCGTCAAAATGGGCGCCCCATTCCGAGGACAGTTTCTTGAGGCGCGCGATCTCGCCATCGCAATTGTCCAGGGTGTAGCACAGGACCAGCAGGGCGCCGCCCCAGACCCCACCGATCCACGTCCCCTGAGCGAAGCCGCAAGCGCCACCTAGACCGGCCAGCAGAGACAGGGCGGTGACCTGATTGGGCGTCAGCGGGGTTCGCATCAGCACCGGTGTCAGCCAGTACGAAAAATGCCGCGTCAACGGAAAGATCTGATCCGGTGGGGTCAGCACATAGGCAGAGGATTGATCAGAATTGGCAGACACAAATACGGGCCTGGCTAATCCGTTTCCGGCGGCGGATCACCGACATAGTAACAGCCGTCATCGGCGCGGCCGAGGATACCTGCTTCGCGCATTTCACCCCAGGCGGTCAGAAATTCACGCCAGGCCTCGTCCCGATGGGAATCCACAAGATCATGGAACTGCGTCGGTTCGGCTTCTAGCTCTGCCGCGAGTTTGGTGGCCAGCGGGCTCATTCGTAATCCTCCAGCCGGACTTTATCGCGGCGATAATTCTTAATACGGCGATAGAGAATTTTGGGCACCCCTTCGGGAATGGTTGCGTCGATGCCAAGCTTCGCCGTCGTCGGCAGGCCGCCCTTGCCAAGTTCCCATGATTTAACGCTGGGATCGATATGCTTGGCCCGCGCGCCCCTTATGATCACCGTGTCCTCATCGGCCTGAACCCGAAAGGCGATGGCCCAGTCGATATCGTCGGGATCATGAATATTAATATCGTCGTCGGTGACAATCACGTGCTTGACCTCGGCCACCGACAGAAGCGCCGCCACCGCGTTCTTGCCTTCGCCCGGCCGCTTACGGATGGAGGCAATCAGCGACCAGTAACCGCAGGACCCCACCGGCGCCCGAATATCCACAGGCTGGACGCTGGCGATGCGCAGCGCCTGCAACCCCGCCGCCTCGGTGACGGGAGCCGCCAGCCAATCGTTTTCCCAGGGCATCTGGAGCATATAAAAAATCGGATTGCGGCGGTGGGTGATGCATTTGACTCGAAAGATCGGATTCCATTTTACATCGCCGGAGATTTGGCTGAACTCACCAAACGGCCCTTCGTCCGCGGTCCATCCGACGGGCAACAGCTCGCCCTCCAGAACCAGTTCGGCGTCGGCCGGGACTTTCAGATCGAGGGTTTTGCATTTGACCATGCGCAGGGCTTCACCCCGCAAGGCGCCGGCCAGCGCCAGCTCACTGGAATCAATGGGTGCCTTGTAGGATGCCGCCAGCATGTCCAACGGATGAACGCCGACCGCAATGGCAATGGGCAGAGGTTTTCCCTCATCGAGCGCCCGCTGGTAGTAGAAACGCATGTCCGACGGTGACACCAGATCGATGCCGGTTTCCTTGGGCGAGCGGTACATGAGCCGGTAACAGCCCACATTGGGGCCATGTTCCGGATCCTCCGACACGGCGAAAGTGCCGGAAATATAGGCTCCACCATCGAACAGATGCATCAGAGGCAATGGGAGGGAGGTCAGATCAACGTCATCGCCCTCAAGCACCACCTCCTGACAGGGGGCGTCCTCGACGACGACCGGATCGATGGGTTTGGTGGCCCGTTCCTCGAATTCAAAGGCAATGCGGTTTTCCGTGCACCCCATGGCCACGGCCAGCCGGGCCCGCGTCGAGACCAGCGCCGTCGCGACACGCCAGTCGGGATAGCCCTCAATATTCTCAAACAGGGTCGCCTCGGGTATTTGCTCGCCCAGGGCCGACATGTCTCTTGGATCGACCGGCTTGGAAATCTTCCGCAGATGCCCGCCTGACTCCAGATCGTTCAGAAAATCCCGAAAATCCCTATGCGCCATTATTCTTCTTTCATCACCCGAGAGACGCTGAAATCTATCGTGCCGGGATCACGGGTGTCCAGTCGGGCTAGAGATTGTTCGCGTAATCCAGTACCAGACGGTTAAATGCCTCGGGATGTTCGCGATAGGTAAAATGCCCCGACTCGTTGAAGACATGCATCTCCGTCCGTGGTTCCCTATGAATCAGCATATCGAACAGGACAAAACCCTGATCGATTGTGGCCGTGGGATCGTTGTGTCCCCAAATTAGAAAATTGGGTCTGCCGGTGCCCCGCTCCATGAGCCAGTCGAAAGTCTCCGACTTTTGACGACTATGATTGGGTAGAAACACCTTTTCATTCAACCCGCCCGCCTCCATCTTCTCGACCGATTCCAGATATTTCGGTAGCGCGGCAACCCGCATCAGCTCATCGAGCCAGTCTTCGGTTACGCATTTGGAATTATAGGAATAATGCTCCATCACCCAGCGCTGGCTTTCCCGCGTCAGAAATGGCAGCGGCGTATCGGCAAAGACGATGTGATTGCGGCCGTGCCCCGGCCCCAGCGTCGAGGTATCGACCATGATGTTCGATTTGATCCGCGATGGATCCTCCAGCGTCATGCGGCAAGTCAGATAGGCGCCGCGCGAATGGCCGACGATGTGGCAATCACCGAGATCCAGAACCTCGAGGAACCGCAACGCATGCCGCACCACACGGGCCATGGTGTAGGAATCATCGGTTTCGGGATTATCGGTATAGCCCTGACCGATCTTGTCCACCGCAATAACCCGGCACTCCTTGGCCAGCCCATCGAAATTCAAATTCCAGTCGGCGGCACAGTCGGCGCCATGGGGCGATCCGAAATTGCCGCCGTGAAAGAGAACGATCGTCTCGCCCTCACCCTTGTCGAAGTAGCGTGTATTGATCCCGTCCACGTCGACAAATCTGGCTTGTGAAAAATCCATCTGTTTTTCTCCGGCCGTCAAGCGTTTGTCACAAAGCTGCGAACGATCTCGTTAAACCGCTTGGGCTGTTCGCGAAAACTGAAATGACCCGCCTGGTTCAAAATTTGCCAGCGGGCCCGGCGTTCCTGGGACGCCAAAATCCGATATAGCTCGAACGCCTGAGCGTGCGACACGGTGGGATCATTGTAACCCCAGATCTGCAGCACCGGCCGCTGTATGCCGCGGGACTGTAGAATGTCGAACATCTCTTCCTTATCGGTCTGCAGACCCGGCAGGAACCTGGTCCATTGCAAACCCTCATTGTTCATCTTGTCGATGGCTTCGGCATATTTCTGCTGCTGCGCGATGCCCGCCAGCGCCTCGAGCCAATCGTCGGTTACGCAATCGGCGCTATAGGAATAGCGCTCCAGCACCCAGCGCTGACTTTCCAGAGTCAGTGCGGGTTTTGGCATATTGGCGAAAACAACTTCGTTGGTCCCGGTACCCGGCGCGCAGGTATTGCTGTCGACGATAATGCAGGACTTGACCAGTTCCGGATGATCCACCGTCAAGCGGCAGGTCAGATAGCCGCCGCGCGAATGGCCAACCAGATGAGCACTTTCAATGCCCAGTGCCCGCAGGGTTTGGCCGCCATGCTCCACAACGGCCTCCATGGTGTAATCTTCATCGGTCTTGGGATTGCCCGTATAGCCCTGGCCCAGCTTGTCGATGGCGACCACATGGCACCATTGGGCCAGATCGCCGATGGTCCGTCCCCAATCCTCTATGGCATCGGCGCTGCTGGTGGAGCCAAAGTTGCCCCCATGGAACAGCACGACGGTCTCGCCCGTGCCCTTTTCCACGTACCGCGTCCGGATGCCGCCAACATCGACGAATTTCTCGCCTTCTATGGTCATGCGTCCCTCCCCCAACACCCCGGTTATCCAGGGTTATTTACTTTGCTTACAGCGTAACGGTTCGTTGGCATACATTCAATTTTAAGCTGCGGGGGCCGCGTCTCACTGGGATCCCCCCAGTTGCAACCACCGCCGACCGTGCCATTGTCTTTCTGTCACCTATCGTGCCGGGATCACGGGTGTCCAGTCAACGCCGAGAGCCGTAAGGATCGCTCAGCTGCTTCAGACCGCGCTCGGCATGACGACGGCACGGAACCAGAAATTTTCGATGGCCGACACGACCCGATGAAAATTTTCTATATTGGACGGTTTCAGGATGTAGCCGCTAGCGTGCAAATCATAGGCGCTGGTGATGTCCTGCTGCGCGTTCGAACTTGTCAGCATTATCACCGGAATGCGCCGAAGATTTTCATCCGATTTCAGTTCCGACAGAACCTGTTTGCCGTCTTTTTTGGGCAGATTGACATCCAGCAGAACAAGATCGGGTCTCGGCACATCCCCATAACCTTCCTGGCCACGGAGCATTTCCAGCGCAATTTCGCCGTTGGGCGCAACGCTGATATTGTTGACGATGCCGGCCTTTTCAAAGGCTCTCTTGGTCAGAAAGACATCCCCCTCATTGTCTTCCACGAGCAAAATTTCGACGCATTTTCCGGTGTCATCATTCATGCCGCGCTCTTTAATTTCCTTTGTTTGGGCACGGTAAAGTAAAACACACTGCCTTTACCAACGTCCGATTCAACCCATAGCCGACCGCCAAAATTGGCGACTATCTTCTTACAGATCGCAAGGCCGATACCGGTTCCGGTGTATTCGTTTTTGTTGTGGAGCCGCTTAAAGATGACGAATATCTGCTCAAAATATTCCTGCCTGATACCGATACCGTTGTCGCGGACGGCAAACAGCCAGTCATTTTCTCTCTCCTCGGCGCTCACATGAATTTGGGTCGTTCTATCCGGCGCCCGATACTTGATGCCATTACCAATAAGATTTTGCATAAGGCGAGAGAACCGAACCGGGTTGGCAAAGATCGTCGGCATGGCGTCAATGGTAATTTCAGCCCCTGTTTCATCGACGGCCTCTTTGAGATTTTCCAGCACGGCTTCAAGCTGCGCCTCACCGTCGAATTCTGAAAAGCCGGATTCTTCCGCACCGACCCGCGAATACTCAAGCAGATCGAGAACCAGCGCCCGCATGCGTTTCGACGCATCCGTTGTAAAGCTCATATATTGTCTGGCCTGATCATCCAGCTTATCGCTGTAATCTTCTCTCAACAGGTCCGTAAACGTTGAGACCATCCGCAACGGTTCCTGCAGATCATGGGAGGCGATGTAGGCAAACCGCTCCAGTTCAATATTTGAGCGCAGGATTTCGTCCTCGGCCCTTTTTCGCTCCGTAATGTCCCGGACAATGCCGCTATAGAGCCTGCGGCCTTCGATCGAAATTTCGCTGACCGAAAGTTCCAGAGGAAATACCGTGCCGTCCTGCTTTCTGCCCTGGACTTCACGGCCAATACCGGTGATCTGCTTCTCCCCCGTGTCATGAAAATTGTTCGGGTAGCGATCTTGTTCACTGTGATTCGGCTCGGGCATAAGAATTTTAATGTTCTGCCCCATCACATTTTTGGCTTTGTAGCCGAATATCTCTTCGCAGGCCGGATTGAAGCTTTCTATCAAACCGTTCTCGTCAATTGTAATCAGGCCATCGACGGCGTACTCGATCACATTACTGAGCCAACTCGTCTTCGACTGATATTCCCTGGTCATTTTATCGGCGAACTGAATGGCTCTGCGGTTGGAACGGGCCAGGAAAATGAAGAGACCGAAAAGCAGTGAATCGATGACGATACCGCCCGCCAAAATCATCCAGGGTTTATTGTCGCCGGTGGTTTGCCGGAACGACAGAGTACTCAAAATCTCGAAATTCCAGGTGCGGCCGAACATCTGCACCTCGGCGGTCTTCCTGAACAAAGGGTCTGAATCGTAATCTTTTTCGCTGACCCGGTTTTCGTCATAGAGGACATCGCCACCATCCATGATTCTGATACCGACACGGCGTTTTTCCTTTTCCAGGGTCCCTTCCATCAATTTCTTGAAAATAAAGGGCGCGTAGACCATCCCGATAAAATGTTTCCGCCGTTCCTTTGCCGTGTTGTAAAAACCCCCTTCATAATACGGAGCGTAAAAAAGAAACCCTGGCGTTCGTTCCTTGTCCTGGACCAGGATAATTGGACCGGTGATCTGCGCCTTACCCGTATCCTGCGCCTTTTTGGCGGCCGTATACCGGTTGATTTCATGAGCAATGTCGAGCCCGACGGCGGCGGAATTAATATCGACCGGCTCGATAAAGGTAATGGGAAAAAGCTCGTTTCGATTATGGCGTGGATGGATCCTGAAACCCGGCCTGCTCGCCCGATGTTCCGCCAGATGGGCCGCTACATCTTCAGGTAAAACATGGTGAATAACGCCGATGCCATTAATGCCCGGGTATTTTTTTTCGATCTGCAACGTTTTGCTGAAGCGCTTCCATTCCTGATAACTAATTCTGTCGTCTCGCGCATGAATGGCCGCGACACCGCCCCATAAGGCGTCTTCATATTTTCGCATCCGTTCCGAAATCAACTCCACGACCTGGTCGGATTCACGGTTGAACTGATTGCTAATTCTCTCATCACCCTGTGCCTGGACAAAATACCACGCCGAAAGGGTCAGGATCAGAGAGGCGCCGACGATCAGCCAGTGAAACCAGTGAAGTTTGCCGGCACGTTCTATGCGTTCGTGCTCTTCCAGTAACGGCGCCATGTCAAACGACGCAACTCTTGTTTCAGGGGACACGGGCCCTGGATTGCTAATCATGTTTTCGAATACTCACTAGAGGGTCGATGGTGAAACAGTTCAAGTTCCAGACAGGCACATCAGAACAACTAGGAGTAGATTGGTTAACGGTTTGTAAAAAACCTGTTTACGGGGCTCTAGGCAGCCGGCGCCCGCGTCTCTTCTGAATCGGCCCAGGTTGCGATCACCGCCGGTCGCGCCATCATTCTCTCGTACCAGTCGCATAAGCGCGGCACTTCCTTTTCCGTAAAGACATCCGGAACCACCCGTTCCCGATAGCGATCGAGGAAGGGCATCATGTTGATATCGGCCAGGGAATAACTTTGACCGGCAAGGTACGGGCCGGCCTCAAGGGCCTGCTCAGCGCGGCGAACGATAAAACCGGCTTTCTCCCGGGCGGTGGCGAATTCTTCATCGGTAAAACCGCCATGCCGGGCGATCTTATGAATAACGTTACGCCGTTCAATCAGCGGTATACGGGCCAGACGGTCGTCGATATCAGCGCCCTCCAGCGCGCGCGCCGCCTGGCCGATATTGCTGGGACCCGAAAACGCAACAACCATATTCGGCCCCAGCGCTTCGTCGGCGAGCTTGTTCCACACCCGCATGCACGCCCGCTCCACCGCATCGCCCGGCCGCAACGGCACATCCGGAAAGACGTCGTCGAGATATTCGTTGATGACACTGGACTCGATTATGGGCACCCCGTCATGAACCAGTGTCGGCACCAGCCCGTTGGGATTGATTTTCAGATAATCCGGGTCGTGCTGCTGAAACTTGCCCAGTTCCACGTAGTGACTCACATAATCGAGCCCTTTTTCCCGAAGGCACAGCCGGACTTTCTTGGAACAGGCGGTCAGGCCCGCATGATAGAGCTCAAGCATCCCCTACCCCCTCGCAATCAATTACCTCTGATCAGCCAATCGGAGAGACCCGAGAAAGTCAATTGCCGCTGGTAACGAAACTCGATGGCCCGTAAAACTGCGCCGCACCATTGATTTGCGCAACACCATCCGGTTTGGCACTCAACCCTATGAAAATCGCGTCCTATATCGGCCTGATCGTCGGGCTCGCCCTGCTGACCGGGCTTATCGCCTGGCAGGGAGTCTCGGACATTGCCGGGCTCCTCATCGCGTCGGGCTGGTCGCTGCTTCTGGTGCCGCTGATCTGGTTTCCCACCGTCCTGATGAACGCGCGATGCTGGCAACTTCTGTTCAGCCCCGACCACGCACCGAATTTCTGGCAGGCGTTCTATGCCCAATGGATGGGGCGGTCGGTCAATACGCTATTGCCTGTGGCTTCCATCGGCGGCGAAGTGGTCAAGGCCCGGGCGCTCATCCTGTGGGGCACGGATGCCCGTCACGCCAGCGCCTCCGCGGTGGTGGACAAGACCGTACAGGTAATCACCATAATTTTCTGGGGTCTCGCCGGAGTCAGCCTGCTGGCCTGGATGGCCGTCGATAACGACCTCGCTGTCGCTTCCCTGATCGGGCTGGCAATATTGGGCGCGGGCGTGGCGGGTTTCCTCGTCGTTCAGCGCGCCGGCATTTTCGGTTTCATGGTGAAATCGGCGCTTAAGGTCACCAAGGCCGATTATTTCGCCGACATGGTTGAAACCGCGGATGACGTCGATGCCATCGTCCGTGATCTCTACCGGCAGCGCTCCCGGGTGGCCGCCGCCACGTCGTGGCGCCTCGCGGCCCTTATCCTGCAAACCGGCGAAGTATGGCTCGCGGCCTATCTTTTGGGCTATCCCATCGGAATTCTCGAAGCGTTGATGCTCAAGAGCTTGAGCAGCACGTTAAGCGACGCCGCTTTTGTGGTTCCCAACAGCTATGGGGTTCAGGAAGGGGCTTTCGTTGTTCTTGGCGCGCTGGTCGGGTTGTCTCCTGACGTTTCCATAGCCATATCCCTGGCCATACGGATTCGGGAAGTGCTCATCGACGTCCCCGGGCTGGTCTTTTGGCAACATACGGAGGGACGCGCCTTGTTACGGCGGCGGCGCAATCATGGCGATGATGACAATTAGGACTTTGGCGCAGGTTCCCTCTACGGGACTAGGCGGAAAATCAAGGATTTATGGCAATTGTGTGACTCAACGATTCACGTTATGTAGGCAAGCTCCTGCAGTACAGCCTTCAGCCATTAGTCTGGTTTAGTTATCCCATGCTGGAAATTCTGTCGTTCGCCGCGTGCGTCCTGCTCAGCCTGTCATTCTGTTACGTCGCAGTGGCGATCATGGGGGTGTTGCGGTTTGGCTTCAAACTAAAGACCTCTCCGAAGTCTCCAGGCCTGACGCCCGTGACCATGCTCAAGCCGCTGTGCGGCATGGAGCCCGGTCTGGCCGATAATCTGCGCACTTTCTGCAATCAGGATTACAAGAATTTCCAGATCGTCCTGGGGGTCCGTGATCGCGACGACCCGGCCATTCCCGTCATCAACGGAATCATCGAGGAATTTCCGGCGCTGGACATTTCGCTCGTCATCAACGACCGGATTATCGGCACCAACTACAAAATCAGCAATCTCGCCAATATGATGTCCGTCGCGAAGCATGACATCCTCGTTATTTCCGATAGCGACATGCGCGTCCGGCCGGATTACCTCAAAATCATCATGGCTCCCTTTGCCGACGACACGGTGGGGGCAACCACATGCCTGTATTCGGGAACTGCCAGCGGCGGGGTGCCCTCCAAGCTGGGCGCTATGTTTATAAACGACTGGTTTTTGCCGTCGGCGCTGCTGCCCACCATGTTCGGACCGCTTACCTATTGCTTCGGGGCCACCATGGCCGTTCGGCGCAATGTCCTCGAGCAGATGGGAAATTTTGATGTGCTCGCGGATTATCTGGCGGACGATTATATGCTGGGGCAGTTCGTCGTCGAGCAAGGCTATCGAATTGCCCTTGCACCTTATGTTGTGGAAAACATTATTTACGAGCGCGATCTGACGGGCCTGTTCCAGCACGAACTCCGCTGGGCCCGGACAATCCGGTCGGTGCAGCCGCTCGGCTATGCGCTTTCCTTTATTACCGAACTTATGCCGCTGTCGTTGATCGCGGCGCTTCCGCTTTATCTCTTCACGGAATCGGCGATTCTTGCCCTCGCCGTCGTCGGAAGTGCCCTGGCGGTGCGGCTTGCCCTGCATTATGCGGTTTCGATATCTGTGCCCGGTGGGTCCATGTTCGCGCCCTGGCTTATCCCGGCCCGGGATCTGGTATCGGTTGCCGTGCGCATTGTCAGCTATTTCAGCAGCAAGGTATTATGGCGGGAAAGCGCGTTCGAAATTCATGCGAATAATCAGCTTAAGATCGCCAAGTAGTTTATAGATCGTCTCCTATGGAAAGTTCACGGGTAAGTATGCCGACAGTTAAAAAGACCCTATTTCTGAGCCCGCCAACCTATGACGGATATGATGGTGGCGCGGGTTCCCGTTACCAGTGCAAACGCGAGGTCAAGTCGTTTTGGTACCCGACCTGGCTGGCGCAGCTGGCGGCCCTGGTTCCGGGCAGCCGGCTCATCGACGCACCGGCCCGTGGACTGCAGATCGACGATATCCTGCCGCTGGCCGGCGAATATGAATTCCTGGTGCTTTACACCAGCACGCCGTCTTTTCTCAATGACGTGAAAGTCGCCGAAGCCTTCAAGGCCAAAAATCCCGACCTGTTGATCGGCTTTTGTGGCGCCCATGTCGCGATTAATAATGAGGCCTCTATCGTCACCTCGCCGGCCATCGATTTCGTGTGCGACAGTGAATTCGATTTCACCATTCAGGAAATCGCCGAAGGCAAGCCGCTCGAAGACGTTGTCGGGATCACCATCCTGAAGGACGGCGCGCCCCACTTTACCGGGAGCCGTCCGCTGATCGAGGACATGAACACCCTGCCCTGGGTGACCCCGGTCTATAAGGAAAACCTGGTCACCTCGGATTATTACAACGGCTATATGCTGCATCCCTACATGTCGCTCTATACCGGTCGGGGCTGCAAGTCGCGCTGCACGTTCTGTCTGTGGCCCCAGACCATCGCCGGCCACAACTACCGCACCCGCTCGGTCGAGAACGTCACCGCCGAAATCAAATATGCCCGCGACAATTTCCCGGAAATAAAGGAATTCTTTTTCGACGACGACACGCTGACCGACAATCGCGAGAACGTCGAAGCGCTGGCCCTCGAATTGGGCAAGCTCGGCGTGACCTGGTCATGCAATGCCAAGGCCAACGTGCCTTATGAGACGCTCAAGATCATGAAGGAGAACGGGCTCAGGCTGCTGCTTGTCGGCTACGAATCCGGCAACCAGAAAATCCTGAATAACATCAAGAAGGGTATTCTGGTGGACAAGGCCAAGCAATTCACACGGGACTGCCATGAGCTGGGCATATTGATCCACGGCACGTTTATCGTCGGTCTGCCGGGCGAGACACGCGAGACTATTGAAGAGACCATCAATTACGCCCAGGAACTCAACCCCAAGACCATTCAGGTGTCCCTGCCCGCCGCCTATCCCGGCACGTTCCTGTACAAGCAGGCAACGGAAAATGGCTGGCTGGTGGCGGAAGACGGCGACCAGCTGGTGACCAATAGTGGCGTGCAGAACAGTGTGCTTAACTATCCGCATCTGTCGAAGGAAGAAATTTTCAGCGCCGTCGATACATTCTACAAGCGGTTCTACTTCCGCCCCACGAAGATGGCGGCGCTCTTTTATGACATGTGCAAGGACTGGCAGGTCATGAAGCGGCAACTCCGAGAAGGGGTCGAGTTCTTCCGCTTCCTGTGGGGACGGGAGAACGCGGTCTGAAACGCCTCATTGTTACCGGCGACGATTTCGGACTCTCATTACCTGTCAATAAGGCCATCGAGAGCGCCTTCGCCGACGGCATTTTGACGACCACCTGCCTGATGGTGGGCGCGCCCGAAATCGGCGATGCGGTTGCCCGCGCAAAAAGACATCCGGACCTCGCAGTCGGGCTTCATGTGGTTGTCGCCCGTGGCCAGTCCCTGTTGCCGCACCGGGACATACCTCACCTCACCGACAAGAACGGCCAGTTCGATACAAACCTTGTCCGCGCCGGTATCCGGTTTTTCTTTTTACCTAGGGTACGTCGCCAACTCGCTGCGGAGATCCGGGCCCAGTTTGAAGCGTTTAAACAGACCGGCCTGACCCTCGATCACGTAAACGCCCACAACCACATGCATCTTCACCCAACAGTGCTGCGCCTGATCCTCGACATCGGCCGTGACTACGGACTAAGAGCCATCCGCGTTCCCTTTGAGCCGCCCGGATCGTTGTTTCTAAAGCCCTGGGTCGAACGCATGAAGACGCAATTGACATCCGCCAACATTCTTTTCAACGACAATGTCTTCGGGCTGCGCCATACCGGCCAGATGGACCGCGACCATGTCATGCCCTTGCTTCAAAGCTTACCCGACGGGGTGTCGGAGATGTTTTTCCACCCGGCGACGGAGCGGTGGGCAGGCCTCGATCCCGCCGCATCCGACTTCCGGTTTGAAGACGAATACCGGGCGTTGCTGGATGGCGATGTTCAGAACGCCATCAGGTCGTCCAATATCCAGCTGATCGCATTCAGGGACATCTGATGGTCGGCGATTCCTGGACCCATAAGATCGCGCGCGTGTGCATCCTGCCGCTGGTGGATAGCCCGGTCACCCCCAACCACCTGACCACCCTTCGGCTGGTGACCGGTATCGCGGCCTGTACCGCCTTTGCTGTCGGCAACCGAGACTGGGACATCTGGGGCGGCTGGCTGTGGCTACTGTCGGCCTTTCTCGACCGCGCCGACGGTGAACTGGCCCGTGTCAGCGGCAAGACCAGCCCCGGGGGCCACAGATACGACATGGTCTGCGACATTACCGTCACGTCATTGTTCTTCCTCGGTGCCGGCATAGGTCTCCGTAACGGCTTTCTCGGCGACTGGGCAATCCTGCTGGGCGCCATGGGAGCGGCCGGTGTATTCGCCGCCGAACTATTCGCCGAAGCAATCGATAGCCGTCAGTCCGACACCGGCGAGAAAGCCTATCCCGGCATCTGGGGGTTCGATTTCGACGACGTCCTGTACCTGTTCGCCCCCATCGTGTGGCTCGGCTGGCAAATGCCGTTTGTGGTTGGCGCATCGATAGGCGCTCCAGCATTCGCCCTGCTAACCTGGTGGAAACTACGCAAATTGAAGCGGTGACCGGCAGTATTCGAAAATACGTCGCGATATTTATATCCGCACTCGCGTTGCTCAACACATGGCCAAGCGCGGCGTTAGCGCAAACGGCTGCCGGGGGCCTCTTCAGCATCGAAAACCATGCAGGGTTTTCCGACAATCATGTGGCTCATGTGACCAGCGAGTTGGAAACGGGGATCAGGGCTTTGAAGGCACTCGGCGTCCCGCTCCGCACCGAAAAATTCCCTATTACCGTTCATCTGAAGCGCGGCCGCGGCATCTCGCGCAGCTACCACGGGCGCGGTCCGATCGTGCTGCATCGCGTTGCCGGCAGGCGTTCGCCCATCATCCACGAACTCACCCACATGCTGGCGGGCTACACATGGTCCCATGGGCATTGGACGACGGAGGGGTTCGCCTCCTACATGCAGGACAAATACGGCAAAGACATTGCCTACCCGACCCGACGTCTGCCCCATGAGCTGATGCGTTTGATCCTGGAAGAAAACTCGGCCCTTCCCATGCTGGAAGTCATGCGGGACCGGCGACGGAAGAACTTCTTTGGGAAGGGAAATCTCTGGCACCGTTTTCTGGCCTACGCCCAGTCGTCTTCGTTCTGCAAATATCTGATCGACACGCACGGCATCACAAAATTCCTCGCGATCTACGACAAACCATTTGAAGAACAGGATTTTCAGCCGGTCTATGGACAGCCCGCGCCCGCTCTGGTAACCGCGTGGCACACCCACATCCACGCACAAAGGTTTGATTTGGACCGAGCCCGACAGATCTACCGCAATATCAGGAATTTCACGCGCTAACCTGCCACTTTTCGGCGCTACTTCTTGCGGCAGTGGCGGCGCTGGGGCATGTTCCCCTCATACATAAAACCAGACCTTGCAGGGGCGACGGCCATGGCGCGCGACGAGCAGATCGACATTGTTATCCGCATCTTCACCCACCGTTTTATCACCAGTGGTGTGCCGCTGGCCGATTTTCAGGAGGCGACGGACGGCATCGAGCTCTGGGAGGATTGGTTGCCGCGCTGGTCGGCCCGGGCCGAGATCCACGAAGCCTTCGGTCGCGAGGCCCTGGTGGCGGGCAATATGCTGACCGCCAGCGAACACCTGACAACGGCGGGGCTGCTGTATCATTTCGGCAAGTTCATGGCGGTCGACTTCCCCGACCAGATGAAGGCGGCGCATATGAAGGCTGTCGAATGCCGCACCCTCGCCCTGCCCCATCTCCAGCCGCCGGGGGAACGGTGCGAAATCCCGTTTGAGCATAAATGGCTGGCCGCCAATCTGCGGCGCCCGCCCGGCATCGACAAACCGCCCATCGTCCTGATGATCCCGGGGCTGGAGGCAACCAAGGAGGAAGTCGTTCGTTACGAAGACGCTCTGCTGGCGCGCGGTATGGCAAGCCTGTCCATCGACGGCCCCGGCCAGGGCGAGGGGGAATATGATTTCCCAATCCGTGGCAATTACGAGACCGTCGCCGGCACCATCATCGATTGGCTGGAAAGCCGCGGCGATGTGGATACCGACCGCATCGGGATCTACGGCGTCAGCCTCGGCGGGTACCACGCCCCGCGCGCCGCCTGTTTCGAAAAACGCATCAAGGCCTGCGTGACCGTTTCAGGGGCCTATGACTGGGGCGCCAACTGGGACAAGAAATCGCACCTTAACCGCGAGGTCTTCCGTATCCGGAGCCACAGCGCCTCAATGGAGGAGGCAAAGGAGAAAGCGCAGACCATTTCCCTCAAGGGCATTGCGCAAAACATCACCTGCCCCATCTATATAGTGGCCGGGGGCCTCGACCAGCTCACCGCCGTCGAAGCCGCCGAGCAGATCGCCGCCGATGCCTCCGGTCCCAAGGTGCTTTCCATCGTTGAGGACGGCGTCCATGTCTGTCATAACCGCCCCTACAAATTTCGCCCACAGACTTCCGACTGGATGGCGCAACAACTTGGCGCATCATAGAACTAGCGGTTCCAGCCCGCTCCCCCTCCTGGCCACCCACAGGATACTCGCGATGGGTGGCCAGGAGGGGGAGCGGGCCGGCACGACGATATAAGGAAACCAATATGGCAGATTTTTACTCGCCCGATCTTGGGCAAAGCCCCAATGACCCGTTTGCGCGGGATGCCGACGCAAAGCTGGTCAGGCGGGGATTCTGGCTCGACATGAGCGACCGTTCGCTGGTCCTCGCCATGACCCAGGGCCTTGGAGCGCCGCTCTCGAACGAACAGAAAAAGCTTCACATCGAAGATGTCGGCCGCGGTCATTTGCTTGATCAGATCTGTACAATCGAGATCCTCCCGCCCGAAGAATAAATTTCATCTAACAGCGTCTACGTGATACACCGCGCGCCATGCTGCGCATCGAAAACCTGACATACCGCATCGGGCGGCGAATCCTGATCGAACACGCCAGTGCCGGTATCAACCCCGGCCACCGCGTCGGGCTGGTTGGCCGCAATGGCGCCGGCAAGACGACGCTGCTGCATCTGATTACCGGCGCGCTGGATGCCGATGACGGCACCATCGAACTGCCGACCAGTTGGCGTGTGGGTATCACCCGTCAGGAGGCGCCGGATGGTCCGCAAAGCCTTATCGACACGGTTCTCGCGGCGGATAAGGAACTGGTCGCACTCAATGAAGAAGCTGAAACCGCCACCGACCCGAACCGGATTGCGGAAGTTCATGCGAGACTGCAGGACAAGCAGGCCCATAGCGCCCCCTCCCGTGCCGCCCGTATCCTGGCCGGGTTGGGATTTTCCGAAGCCGATCAGCGGAAACCCTGCAGCGGTTATTCCGGCGGCTGGCGCATGCGGGTGGCGCTGGCGTCGCTGCTGTTCACCCAGCCGGATTTGCTGCTGCTGGACGAACCCACCAACCATCTCGATCTCGAAGCCAGCCTGTGGCTGGAGGATTACCTGCGGCGCTATGACGGAACCGTACTGGTGGTCAGCCATGACCGGGGTCTGCTCAACCGGGTGGTGGGCGAAATCCTTCATCTGGAAAACTCCAAGCTGACGCTTTATCAGGGCGGCTATGACAGGTTCGAACAGACGCGGCGCATGAAACTGGCGCAGTTGGAGAGCGAGCGCGTCAAGCAGGAGGCCCAGCGCGCCCATATCCAGAAATTCGTCGACCGGTTCCGTTATAAGGCCACGAAAGCACGCCAGGCACAGAGCCGCCTGAAGATGCTGGAAAAAATGCAGCCCATCGCCGCCCATCTAGAAGAAGGCGTCACCAATTTCAATTTTCCCGATCCCGATCCCCTGCCGCCACCGCTCTATACAATCGACAATGTGGCCGTGGGCTATGACGGCAAGGCGGTTCTCAGCAAACTGTCGCTGCGCCTCGACGAGGATGACCGGATTGCGCTTCTCGGGGCCAACGGAAACGGCAAATCGACGCTGATCAAGCTTCTGGCCGGGCGGTTGGCGCCGCTCTCGGGCTATCACAGCCATTCCAAGAAGCTCCGGGTCGGCTATTTCGCGCAGCATCAGACCGATGAGCTCGACATGAACGCCACGCCGGTCATCGAGTTGGGGCGCCGCCGGCCCAAGGATCTCGATGTCATCTTGCGTAAGCATCTGGGCACCTTCGGGTTCTCGCAGGAGAGAGCAGACACCCGCATCGGAAATCTGTCGGGCGGCGAGAAAGCGCGGCTGCTGTTTGCCCTGATGACCAGCGAAAAGCCCCATATATTGCTGCTCGACGAACCCACTAACCATCTCGACGTCCAGTCGCGCGAGGCGCTGGTGCATGCCATCAACAGCTTCAAGGGCGCCGTGGTGATCGTGAGCCATGACCCCCATGTGATCGAACTCACCGCCGACCGGCTGTGGCTGGTCGCCGACGGCGGCGTGTCCTCCTATGACGGGGACATGGATGATTATCGGCGATTGCTGCTGGGCCGCAAGAACACCAACAAATCAACGGATGTTAAGGGCAAAACGGAACCCGCGGCGCCTGCACCAATCATAGACAAGAAGGAACAGCGTCGGCAAACCGCGGAAAAGCGCAAGGCCCTGGCCCCGCTGCGCAGCCAACTTCAGCGCGCCGAGAAGAACATGGCCAAGCTCGAAGTCGAAAAGGCCAAAATCGCCGAAGCCCTGGCCGATCCGTCTCTCTATGATGGTGACAATGGCGCTCTCATGGATCTTCAGCGCCAGCACGGCCATGTGGAACACGACCTCGCCGCCGCCGAGGAAGCCTGGCTCTCACTACAGGAAGAATGGGAGGCGGCCGGGGTGGAGTAGCCCTAAACCAATAGGGGGAACCAACATGACAGATCCGATCACTTTCGTACTGGTTCATGGCGCCTGGCATGGCGGCTGGTGTTACGGGCGGGTGCGGGACATTCTTTGCGCCCAGGGTCACCGGGTCTTCACACCGACCCTGACCGGCCTTGGCGAGCGGTCGCACCTGATGAGTTCGGCCATCAATCTCGACACCCATATCACCGACGTTGTGAATGTCATGAAATGGGAAAATCTAGAGAATGTTGTCCTGTGCGGCCATTCATATGGCGGCTGGATCGTCTCGGGCGTTGCCGAGCAGATGCTGGACCGCATCGCCTCGATCATCTTCCTCGATGCCTATATGCCCGAAGACGGCGATTCCGGTCAGACAATCGGTTCGGCCTTTACCCGGGAAAGCATTGCCAAGGCGCAAGAAGCCGACAAGGTCAGTCGTCCCGGCCCGACCGCCGAGAAATTTCTGGTCGCCAGCGCAAAAGATCAGGCCTGGGTGGATTCGAAAACCACCGAACAGCCGCTCGGCGTGTCGCTACAGCCCATCAAACTGACCGGCGCCCGTGACCGTATCCCGAAGAAAAGTTATATCCGCGCCGCGCCCTACGAGAACCCCGCCTTCGATTCCTATCTGGAAAATTGCGCGGCAGACCCAAGCTGGACCACCTATTCCCTCCCCTGCGGCCACGACATCATGGTCGACATGCCCGACCGGCTGGCGGAGATTTTGATCGAGGTGGCGTAAGTTAAACCCCGATCATCTCGAACATTTCACGGCACATCCGCGTGGACGGGTCGCGGAGTTCCTGCGGGATATTGAAATGGTTACACTCGGTCACCTCGAAACAGGAGCACGGCCAGCCGCGCTCCCGCCAGGCGGCGGCGTAGATCTCGCTCTGGCGTTTGAATTCCGAGGTCTCCGACCCGCCATAGGACACCACAAGCGGACAGCCCTGATCCGGCAGATGGTGGATCGGGCTGTTGCGGTGGGCGGAGTCCGCGTCGAGCTGTATCCAGTCGTTAGGTTCCGACAGCATGACCGGCTCCAGATCATGGAGACCATTGAGCGCCAGCGCACCCTTGACCAAATCGTGCGGCACGCCATGCGCCTCATGCCAGCCGCTGGCCAGGATCATGCCCGTCAGATGGCCACCGGCCGAGGTGCCGCCCACATAGATGCGGTCGGGATCGGCGCCGAATTTTTCCCTGCCGTTTTTCCACACCCAGGCCACCGCCGCGCGGCACTGCGCCGTGATGGTATCCAGTGAGGCGGCCGGTGCGAGGCTGTAGTTCACCGCCACCACCGATATGCCATGGGCGACGAAATTGGGCGCCATGGCGGCCGCCTCCTTCTGGCTGTTGGCCCGCCAGTACCCGCCATGAAGATAAAGAAACACCGGTGCATCCGGCCCCGCCGGGAAGATGTCGATCACCTCGTCCACATGGTCGCCATAGGACACATCCAGCAGACACTCCAGCGTCTGGCGCGCTTCTTCGCTGAAAGCGGAATTTTCACGCCCATGGATGGTGTAATCCGGCACGGTGCCGCGGGCGTTATATTCGATGTCGAGCTGGGCACGGTCGAAATTGCGGTAGATCTTGCTCATGGTCAGACTCCCATCATGGCAAAGACTTCCTTGGACACAAGGCTCGCCGGATTGCACATCTCGAACACAATATCGAAATGGTTGCGTCCTGCGACCTGAAAATGACGGCACGGCCAGCCCCGCCCTGTCCAGGCATCGGCAAATATCTTCGCCCGAGCGTTATATTCCCTATCCAGCGTCTGTTGATCGAACTCTCTGTAAACAATACTCATGGGTTCATTCTATCTCACGCGACAATTCCGCTAAAGCCCGCCGGCATTCCTTATTCCGGAATACAGGAGACGGAGTGCCAGTAGAGTCAGAACGACTTGAAAAATTCGGCGGAAAACAGCCTCCGGCAGGCGGTTCAGAACGGCCCGGCCAAACAGGCTGCCCAGGAAGGCCATCCCGATCATGGCCGCCATCAACGGCAAATAGGCGCCGATGGAAAAGCCCAGAATGCCGAAGACGACCACCTTCAAACCGTGAATCAAACTCATAAACACCGAATGGGTCGCCACATATTCGCGGCGGTCGGGGCAGGCGGCCGCCACATAAGGCGCAATGATGGTGCCGCTGGAACCAACAAACATCCCCATCAGGGTGCCGATGAGGCCAAGCAGGAGAAACTTGGTGTGGGAATAGGCACGGGCGGCGATCTTGGGCGCCCAACACACATAGAGGATAAACAGCCCGAGAATAATCTGCAGCGTCGCCGTCGGCAGCGTGACGACGATCTTTCCCCCGATAAAGGCGCCGAGAACCGCCCCCACGAAAAACACCGGCAGCAGATGCTTGAGGAAATGGCGCCGCATAATTATAGCGCGCCCCACATTGGTCCCGAACAGGACCGTGCCATGCAGCGGGATCAGAATTGTGGGCGGCACGATGGTCGCCATCACGGCCAACAACATCACGCCGCCACCGAGCCCCGCGACCACGCCAAAGGCCGCCGTAAAAAAACTCAGGATGGTCAGCCCGATGAAAGTCCAGGGCTCGATACCGGGGACCAACTCCAAAAACGCCATCATACGATTGTCATTCCCCGTTCACTTCCCACGGTACTGATAGACATGGTCAGGATTTGGCCCCTATAAGAACCGCATGGCACGCGCGACGCAACGGGAACGGGCTATCAAGGACGCCAAGGAACGCCGGCGGCAATTCCGGCGTGAGGACGTGCAGCGCGAGAAACTCGCGAAAAAAGCCGCCAAATACAAAGACAACAAGCTGTTCGACAAATTCTGCGAAGTGACTGATACCCGCCATATCTTCACCTTCCTGGCGTCCCCCATGGCGGCCGACAAGAACAAGCCGGTGAGCCAGTATATCGCCAACCGGGTGTCACAGGCGGTGAAGGTCAATTACTCCGATCTGTTCTTCTCGTCCCTGACCAACATCTATCACTACATGATCTATGAGGATTTCGAGGAATACGTGGAAACTGTCTGCGGCGTGACGCTGACCGAGGACAACATCAAGCACTATTTCCACGACATCTATTTCCCGCGCTTCCAGAACACCGAGGTCTATACCCGCCTGTGGCCCAAGCTGGGCCAGAATTTGGAAGAATAAATAAGGTCGTGTTCGTCCGTTGGACGTCCGAACCGCCTCCGGAAACAGACGCTACGAATTTCGGTCAGGATGTCAGCTTTTGACTGTCATCTCAACCGATCGACGCACAAGAAAACGGCGACCTCGTCAGGCCGCCGTGTTCGCAACGAACTGTCTCGGAGGTGTCAGGCAGCCCGTTTGCGTCTCGCTAAACCGAGACCGACAAGGCCGAGGCCGAGGATACCGAGCGTACCGGGTTCGGGTATCTGCGCGATATCCCAGTTAGCGACTTGAGACAGATCAACTCCAGCTAACAGGGGATCGGTTGCACTGAGATTGTCAAACTGTGTTACCGCTGCCAATGCGTTAGCTGTGGTCGTGTCAATGCCGTTGAAGAACAAAAGCGAGACCGTCTGACCTGCACCAACTGTCAACATGTATTCGGCGCGAACGCCTTGGGCGCCAGCCGCTAAAAATGTGGTTGTCAGAAACGTAGCGGAGGTCGGGACAAGCGCGCCCGGTCCATACAGGGCAAAGTAAGTCGCGGGATCGCCAGCGCCAGTGTTGACATCATCCGTCGTGACCCAGCGGTCATTGATACCAAAAGTGGTGTCTCCGCTGCTTGATCCCGTGACCTGCGTACTGGCGTCGGCGCCGAGATTGTTTTGCCATGTGATGGTGCGTGTGACAGCGGCGCCTCCCGGGTTAGTAAAGGTCGCCAGAGACCGGACGATGGGACTTGCGTTATCGAAAAAATACTGGAGCGAGGTGTTGAGACCATTCACCGAGGCGACGCCACCAGTATAAAGGTTCCCGGTGAGATCGGAAGGATTAGGAGCGACATAGGTCGTACCGCCGACCTGCAAGTTACCGCCAATGTCATAGGCGTCACTCTGCCCACCGATACTGGCGTCGGCTATGCCGAATCCGGCACCGCCGCCAAAGTTCCCGATACTGATCCAATTTGCCCCGCCGCCTCCAGCAACGCTGGGGAAACTAGCATTTGGATTTATCGGTGCTGCGTGGGCCCATTGGCTCCACCCGACTGTGCTCAGTCCAACGGCCATCGCCGCCGCAAGAAGTTTACATTTCATTTTAAAGTCTCCCATCGTTGTGCAATGGAGACCCGCGCTTTCAACGCCAACCCATCCATCGCTGTTTTATCCAGGGAGACGCCCACCACGAACGTTGCCCTGCCTGTAACTATGCAAGAAGCATGCCAACTTTCAGGTTTTGATGAATATCAATGATTTACGAAGTTGGTTAATCGACCGATTTACCAAACTGTAAAATATTCCGACAGTTTTTTGCCGAAATCGGGGTTTTAGCCGAAAAACTGTAAAGTGGGCCGACGGCAGCAATTCAGGCGTATTTTCCGGGTGAATTTGCGGAGCCGAAAGGTCTGGTTTTGCCTGAGGCTGATGAAGAAGTCTGTTGAGGCGACGCAGATGACGTGACTGTCTCAATTAAGAATATCCGCCATTTCCCTGATAGCAGACAATCTATCCCCCCGCGTAGGGCGCCTTGGGCGGCATATGGAGCTGTATTCGGCCGGCGTTTTCGGCGGCGAGGTCGGGCATGATCATGAAGTGGCTGCGCAGCGTGAGTGTATCGCGGAGCGCGCGCTGCAGGACCGAGCCTTCCATCACCACACCGGTGCCGGCATCGCAGAACAGATCATAGACAATGTCGGTGCATTGGCTGACCACCTCGACCACCGCCATGCGGTAGTTGGTGCGGTCCTCGAGGGTCATGGTCTCGCCGCGTGTTACCTGATCGGTGAACGCATCGGCATTTTCCAGGAGCAGGCGCTTGGCGGACTTCCAACGGACCATGGCGCGCCCGAGACGCATTTGCGATCCCGGCCATTCGGTCTGGGAGGACGGCATGCGCGCGCTCCACCGGCTGCTCAGCCGGTCCTTATAGGCATCAATGGCGCAGGCGGCGAGGCCGATGGACGGGCCCGCCACCACCATGGCGAACATGATGCCATTTGGCGCCCCGATATAAAGGGCATCGGGACTGATTTCGGCGCCGGGAGCGCCTTTGAGCTCCGCCTCGCGGAAACACAGCACCCGGTGGTCCGGGATAAACACGTCGTCGAGCAGCACGGTCTTGCTGCCGGTGCCGCGCATGCCCATCACATGCCAGTCATCGTGTACCGTGCCGGCGCCCTTCGGCATGAGACAGGTCAGGACACGGGCATGATCGTCGGGATCGCGAGCGCTGAGCATCATCCAGCCCGCCTGATCCACACCGGTCACATAGGGCCAGCGCCCCTTGAGCCGGACGCCGCCCTCGACGCGCTCGGCGATCTCCGGCGGCCCCATGACCAGCGGGGAAAACAGGGATGTGCCGTCGGCCAGGACTTCTTCCTGCGCTTGCTTGGGATACCACGCGATGTGGCAATTCTGGTTACCGATCAGGCATTGCAGCCAGGCCGTCGACCCGCAGCCCCGGGCCAGTTCGCCGGCCACTTCAAGATGGGTCGTCAGATCGAGGCCATAACCGCCAATGGTTGTCGGTTGCATTATGCGCAGCAGCCCGTCATCGGCCAGACGCTGGCGCACATCGGGCAGCAGGGAGCGGTTGCGCTCGGTCTCATCGGCCCGCTCAAGTAGAAACGGGACCAGTGCCGAGGCGCGGGCGACCAGCGCCTCCCGTGTCGGTGGGTCGCCCGCTGAACTGGTGTCTGGCATTGATCTGGCCCTTAGTCACTCCACGTGATGGCGGAGTCGGTAAACGATACGGATGGCTCATTGTCCCAGAGATCGGCGTCCATATCCAGATGATCGTCATGTGCCCGACGGCCCCGCGGATTTTTCGAGGCCATGATCTTGCCGCTGCCAAAGGGTCGTTCAAGCTGTCTGCGAATTTTTCCGGCCAGCCATAGGGAATGCCTGTCCTGACTTTTACTCAGCCGTTCGAGCAATTCCGCCAGATGAATATCCACCCGCGCCCGCGCCGAGTCCGAGACCTCCTTCTTCAACGACAAAGCCAGAAGTTTCGTGACCAGCGACTGTCGGACGGCCCGTCTGATCTCGGCGTGTCTTTCCGGCTCTCTTGCATTTCGAAACACCGAACCGGTCAGGGCGTCAAGCACACTATCCAAAGACGGTACGCCCTTATCCCGGCGGGACAATTCCACAAGCCGCGACATGCGCGCCGGCGCCAAAAGGGCATTGAAAACATAAGCCGCGCCCTTTACCGCGACCCCCAGCGCGTCAAACGACCTGCCTGTGTTGTCGCGCGGGCTGCCCCGCTCCGGCCGATAGCCGATGGTCCGCGGCGGAAAGGAACTGAGAATTCTATCCGGTATATCGAGAAAGCGTGGTTCGGTGAGCGCGACCAGCGCCTTAATCGCCGCAAACTGGCGCGCGGAATCGACCATGGTCGTCTGTTCCGGCGTTCCCGAAAGATTATGCCGGTAGGTCAGACCTGTCCGTCGTCATATAAATTGGAACACTCAAGGGCCTGATCTAAAGGAGGGTCTGGCTCATCTGGTTCAAGATATCAAGCGGCGTGTTTGCGGTATTGCAAGCGCCGGGATTCCATCGTTTTCCGATTACTCCTTTCTCTTTGTTTTAAAATGGCCTGCCCACGCCCGAAGTAGACGTCT
>JABJKO010000213.1 GCA_018660305.1 Rhodospirillaceae bacterium | reverse complement strand
GGGAGGGGGAGCGGGATAGCAAAGTTCACTAGGAAGTCCGCGCCTGTGCCAGGGTGACCAGCGCGATCCCGCCGATTATCAGAACGAACCCGCCGCTCAGGGTCCAGGTCAGCATCTCGCCGAGGAACAGGACGCTGATTGTGGTGGCGAAGACCGGCCCGCCCAGCATGCCCACCGATGCCGTTACCGGTCCGAGATAGCGCACCGTCGAGGTGACGGCCCAGATGCCGAGTCCTGTGCCGATGACCCCGCCATAGGCGACGAGCGCGACCAGTGGCCAACCCATCTCGACATCGGATCGGGTTTCCAGCAGCAGGGTGAATGGCAGGGTGACGATGGTCGCCACCAGGAGCTGCCACGGCGCGAGCTGCAGGGGGCTGAGTGTCCAATGCTGGCGGCGCATATGCAAAATGGCGACAGACCAGATCATGGCGGCGAGAACACACATGCCGTTGCCGATCAGGACATTCGGGTCGGACCAGTCGAATCCTGCCGGGTTGAACATGAATCCGAGCCCGCTGAGACCCATGACAAGTCCTATGGAGCGTAACGCTGTCAGCTTCGCGCCCAGAAAAATCACCGCGACCGGTGTCACCCAGAGCGGAGTCGAGTAGGCGAGCAGGGCGCCTCTCCCCGCCGGTACGAACTGCAGCGCGTAATGCACCAGGGTGACATAGAGGCCCATCATACAGATGCCGACGGAAAGAATGATGGGCAGGTCGGTCCGTGGTGGAAACCTGAACCGGCCGGTCGTCGCCAGCAGAATGAACAGAAGGATGGAACCGATAAAAACCCGCGCCGTCGCAAACCAGAACGGTGGGATCAAATCCACCGACATCCGCATCACCGGCCACAGCCCGCCATAGGCGAAAATCGCGACGAACAGGACGACGACGCCAATCGCGGTCTGGTTCTTTTGCGGACTATCGGATGGGGTTGAGGACACGGGAAACTCTGGCGAAAATTGGTCAAACCCGGTTGTCGGGCGCGCGGAACCTATCATATGGCCGCGCTGCGGCAAGGGTGGTTCAGACGGTGACCCGTCCGGGGTTCGGTTCGCCGCAATTGGGGCAGGTACCCGGCGCGATGGTGTCGTAATAGTGATCGAACAGTTTGGGCCGGTCGGTGCCGAAATTCTTCAGTAGCAATTCACCGCGATGCACCGGCGTGACACAGCTTTCGCAGTACCATTCGAACCCATCCGGCGCGCCCTCGGGCCGCTGGCATTCCACCACCAGTCCGATACTTCCCGGCTCCGGCCGTTGCGGTGAATGAGGAACGCCCGCCGGCATCAGCATGACATTGCCTTCATCCACCCGCACATCGCGGATGGTGCCGTCTTCCACCACTTTGACGAACATATTGCCCTTGAGCTGATAGAAGAATTCTTCGCTTGGATTGATGTGATAATCGTTCCGAACGATGGGCCCGGCCAGAATGATCACGGTAAAATCCGTGTCGCGCCAGATCGGCTTGTTCAGCATGGGCGGCGTCAGCAGCTCTCGATTGTCCTCGATCCACTGCATCAGATTGAAAGATGCCAGTCCGGCCATGTGTGGTCTCCCGCTGTGTTGCAGGAACGATAGCAGGCCGCGCGGGGTTGCGGAACGGCCGCTTTAGGGCAGGATACGCAATCAGACATCAAATGAGGGAGGAAACTATGGGCGCCTATTTCATCGCCGATCAGAGAGAAGTCACCGATCCCGACACCATGAAGACCTACTCGGCCGGTGTCGCCGCCACTGTCGAACAATATGGCGGCACGTTCGTGTGCCGTGGCGGCGACCCCGAGGTCATCGAGGGTGATTGGCCGGCCAAGCGCGTCATCATCATCGAGTTCGCCGACCGCGCGGCGCTCAAGGCCTGGTACGATTCACCGGAATATGCCGATCTCAAGGCCATGCGCATCGCGAGTTCCAGCGCCAATATCATAGCGGTTGATGGCGCGTGAGGATGAGAAATTGCCGCTGGTGTGCTTTTCGCCGGGAGACAAATTGATTTTTGGCCAACCCAGCACAGGAGGAAATGATGGCTGCTTATTTTATTTCCGATCAACAGGAAGTCACCGACCCCGAAACACTGAAAACCTATGGCGCCGGCGTCATGGACACGTTGAAAAAGTATGGTGGCAAGGTGATCGCCCGTGACAGTGAACCGGAGGGCGTGGAGGGCGACTGGGACCCGAAGCGGGTCATTATCGTTGAGTTCGCCGATAAGGCTGGGCTCAAGGCCTGGTATGGCTCGCCAGAATACTCAAAAATCTTGAATTTGCGGCTGGCGAGCGCGAAGGGCAACGCCATGATGGTCGACGGCGCTTGATGGAGGTCATTTCATGACGGCTTATTACATTACCCACCGGGTCACCGAGGGCGATGAAGAGACCATGAATCTCTATTCGTCCAAGGTGAATGCGACGTTCGAGCCCTATGGCGGCGTAAAAATAGTGCGCGGCGGCGATCCGGAATGCATCGAAGGCGACTGGGATATCGATCGCATGACCATTATTAAATTTCCCGACCGGGCAACTTTGAAAGCCTGGTACGACAGCCCGGAATATGCCGAGCTCAAGGCCATGCGCCATTCGGTG
>JABJKO010000233.1 GCA_018660305.1 Rhodospirillaceae bacterium | reverse complement strand
CCATCATGTCCGGGGTGGCGATGCAACGATCGAAATCCATCTCGCCGGCCTGAATTTTTTCCGCCAGATCCTCGGCCCCGACCAGATCGGCACCGGCTTCCCGGGCTTCGTCCGCCTTGGCGTCCTTGGCGAACACGGCCACGCGCACGGACTTGCCCGTGCCGTTGGGCAGTTGCACCACGCCGCGCACCATCTGGTCCGCATGGCGGGGATCAACGTTCAAGTTCATGCAAATTTCGATGGTTTCGTCGAACTTCGCAGTCGCCGCTTCCTTGATCATCTTGACCGCGGCGCCCAGTTCGTATTCGGCCTCGCGGTCGATGTTTTCGCGGGCGCCCTTGGTACGTTTGCTGTTTTTAGCCATCTGTCAAACCCTCCACCGTGATGCCCATGGACCGGGCCGAACCGGCAATCATCTTGCTGGCCTGATCCAGGTCGTTGGCATTCAAATCAACCATCTTCTGCTCGGCGATTTCCCGCACCTGCGCCATGGTTATGGAACCGGCCGTCTCGCGGCCCGGCGTCTGAGAGCCCTTTGGCAGACCGGCCGCCTTCTTAATGAAAAAGCTCGCCGGTGGGGTCTTGGTAATGAAGCTGAAGCTTTTATCGCCGTACACCGTGATCACGCAGGGGATCGGCATGCCGCCTTCAAGGTTCTGCGTCTCCGCATTAAAGGCCTTGCAAAACGACATGATGTTCACACCCTGCTGACCCAAGGCCGGGCCCACGGGGGGTGAGGGGTTGGCTTGTCCAGCCGGGATTTGCAGCCGGATGTAACCGGCGATCTTCTTTGCCATTATCTTGTCCTTCTTGTGTTCTGGCTCATATTCTGGCCCGCCTGATTAAGACGTAGCCGAAGGGTGCGTGGTACGGCCATGGCGGGCCTCCCACACGGGTTCGTTATGTTCGATCAGGTCTTTTCGACCTGACCGTATTCCAATTCGACCGGCGTTGCCCGGCCAAAGATCGAGACCGAGACCTTTAGCCGTGCCCGCTCCTCGTCCACTTCCTCGACCATGCCGTTGAAGGATGCGAAGGGGCCGTCGCTGACCCGGACCTGTTCGCCCACCTCGAAGGTGATGGATGGCTTCGGCCGCTCGATGCCTTCCTGGACCTGGCGCATGACCCGCTGCGCCTCGGCATCCGAGATCGGCGAGGGCTTGCCGCCCGTACCAAGAAAGCCGGTGACTTTAGGTGTGTCCTTGATCAGGTGATAGGCCTCATCGGAGAGATCCATATTGACCAGCACGTAGCCCGGGAAGAACTTCCGCTCCGCATTGACCTTTTGGCCCCGGCGCATTTGCACCACTTCCTCCGTGGGCACCATGATCTCCAGAATGTCTTCGTCCAGGCCCTGCAGTTCGGCCTGTTCCGTGATCGAGGCCGCCACCTTGCCCTCGAAACCCGAGTAGACATGAACGATATACCAACGCGCCGCCATTCTGTTCAGCCCCCCAGACCGAGGATCAATTCGATGCCAAAGGTGATGATCTTATCCGCCAGCAGAAAGAAAATTGCCGCCAGGGTCGCCATGACGAACACCATGGCCGTGGTCAGGCCGGTCTCCTTACGGGACGGCCAGGTCACCTTGGAGGTTTCCTGGCGTACCTGTCTGACAAGTTCCGCTGGGCTTGCTTTCGCCATCAAATCATCCGCCTAAATGCACTGCTCATTACTCTTCCAGGTTGGCAGGAGTGGAGGGACTCGAACCCACAACCCCCGGTTTTGGAGACCGGTGCTCTGCCAATTGAGCTACACTCCTATTGGTCCAATTCTTCGCCTTCGTCGCCACTATTCGTCGCCGCTATTCGTCAATGGATGCGACGACGCCGGCACCCACCGTGCGGCCGCCCTCGCGGATCGCGAAGCGCAGACCCTCGTCCATGGCGATCGGCGCGATCAGCTCAACCGACATCTCGATATTATCGCCCGGCATCACCATCTCCGTGCCCTCGGGCAGTGACACAACACCCGTCACATCCGTGGTTCGGAAGTAAAACTGCGGCCGGTAATTGGTGAAGAATGGCGTGTGCCGCCCGCCCTCGTCCTTGGTCAGAATATACGCACTGGCCTGGAACTTGGTGTGCGGCGTAATCGAGCCCTTGTGGGCCAGAACCTGGCCCCGCTCAATCTCGTCACGACCAACACCGCGCAACAGACAACCAACATTGTCCCCCGCCTCGCCCTGGTCCAGCAGCTTGCGGAACATCTCGACACCCGTCACCGTGGTCTTCGCGGTTTCCTTGATGCCGACGATCTCAATCTCCTCGCCAACCTTGACGAT
>JABJKO010000159.1 GCA_018660305.1 Rhodospirillaceae bacterium | reverse complement strand
GCTGCATCCCCTCGTCCGAGCGGCGGCGCTTCTTGACCTGGATTACCAGCCCGCCCCACAGGGTCAGACCGAGCCAGGTGGCCACGTCCTTCACGAGGCCCGGCGCCATGCGCTCGCACAGCTCGAAGACACTGGCGCACATGAATGGGGCTTCGTACCAGAAGGCGCCGAAATGCGGCGTGTAGACGATGGGATTTTTCTTGCGCCGGGTCACCGCGGTGAGCTCAAACGCCCGCGGCGTACGGTAGGCATGACCCATGGTGCGGGCCCATTCGGGATGCAGCAAAGCGACGCCCTGCCGGCCCATTTCTTCCGCCTCGGCGGTTTCCCACACGCGCTCGCCCTCGAGGATATAGCCCTCCAAGGACCATTCGGCATTGGCGATGGTGTAGGAATCGACGGTCTGCGCCTTCACTACATCCACCGGAAAACCCTGGATCGCCCCGGCGAAACCGAGCTTGTCGGTCTGGCCCGGGAAGATCACCGGGTTCATGGTGGAAACCGACACCAGTTCCGGTCCCACCGGCGGACAGATATTCACCGTGACCGGCACTTTCTTCCCCGGATGATGCGAACAGATCACATCGCCGGCGCCGCCCGGCACCATGTTGATGGAGGCGTATTTCTGCCCCTCGCGAAACGACATGCGGTACATGGAAATCTGGCTGCCGCCGCCGGGCACCCAGGGCTCGCCCATGAACAGATGGGATCCCGCGCCAAAGATACGCCCGCCATCGCGGAACGTGTGCTGGGCGACCGGGATGATTTCCTCGATATTGTTGAAGTCCTTGCCGGGGATCAGGGTTTCCTCGTGCACCGGCGCGTCATCGACAATGCGCGGCGGGATCGGGTTATTCACCTGGCGAAGAAGCTGGTGCTTGATGTCGCGGAAATCCTCGCAGCCATGGAAGCGGCACACCCGCTCCTTACGCGAATAAAGATTGGAGATCATCCGGGTGTTGGGATAGCCCTTGATATTGTTGGCGACGATCACCTTGGAATTGTCGAACGCCTTGGTGATGGTGCACATCTCCACATGGGGATCGACCTCGGCATCGATGTACTGCACATCGTCGCCCAGCCAGTCGAGCGTGGAACGCAGATCCACCAGCGCTTCCTCACGGGTCTGTCCGTTCGCGCCTTTTTCTTCCAGCTCCACCGCCATCCGGTCCGCCATAATCTCTCCTCCTGCGGGTCAAATTTCCGCGTAACCGCGGCCCATAATTATTGTATGTGTACAAACAATATTCGGTCAGCGTCAACTGCACAGCTCCAGTCGGACACCACAAACCGGATTGTCGCCCCGGACTTGATCCGGGGTCCAGTAAAAGAAGCAAGACTGGATCCCGGCTCAGGGGCCGGGATGACAATGGAAAACGAAGAATGCACACAATGATTTCTGCCGGCTCAAAACAACGCTATAATAAGAGCAGCAAAACTCAACAGGAGGACCATCATGCTAGACGCACCGCAATTCGCGCCCCCCGCCCTGAAAAGCGGCGAAATGACCGAACACGAGAACGCACACATCGCCCGCGACGATGCTCACGTCTTCTCGCTCAAGGGACAGCTTCTTGAACAGGGCCGCACGGATTCCGTGCTGGCGGCAACCGAAGACCTGACTGTACGCCTGAAGATCTATGCGTCGGGCGGAGAAAACGAGTTGCACGCCCACACGAGTGAGGACCATGCCTTCATGATTCTACAGGGCTCCGGCCGTTTCTTCGGCCCCAATGACGAGGAGATCGAACTCGGCAAGTACGAAGGCATCATGCTGCCCAAAGGCAAGTTCTACAAATTCTTCGCCACCAGTGAAGAACCGCTGGTGATGATCCGCGTCGGCAATCCCTGCCACGACAAGATGGATGCCATAAGCCGCATCAACATGGATGGCAGCGAGATGAAGGGCGAATCCAAGGAGAACAAACACGTCGAAGTCATCTTCAAGGACGAGTTCTTCGGGGGGTAGGGGTTCTTTACCCCTCTGATGAATACGGCGATTGGTTCCGGCAGTAGGTGGCTGCCGGAATCGCATCGCTCGATGCGGGGCAGGCGGTCACGCATGAAGATGTGATAGCAGAGGCGCGGAAGCTGGAGACTAAATTGTTTGAGGATTAGGTATGGCAACACGAATAGACCTAAGTTCGTGGGTACGTGAGGCCCTAACGGACAGTGGCGGGGAAGGCCGAATTGTCGACGTAGCGAAACACATCTGGACTAACCACGAAGCCGACCTGCGGTCGTCGGGTGATTTATTCTATACTTGGCAATATGACATGCGTTGGGCAGCTAAGCGACTTCGAGATGAAGGAACAGTGGCGTCACCCGAAATGTCTCCGAGAGGAACTTGGTCCCTAAAGCGCTAGTAGAACGAACTGACAATAGCCCCGAGCTTCAAATAGATAGCTACCCAATTTACGATGTGAACGAAGGGTTTATTCTGGAATTGTGTTTCTATTTGGGATGCAATTCATGGCCGCTTCAATCAGTTGTTGGATCGACGGCGGAGCGTCTACACGATTAATAAGCCATTCCAACTCCTCTCTACACACCAGACTTATCTCAAACCCTCGGGCTTCATCCCAATGCGCTTTGGTTTCTTCACGCGAATATTTCGTTATCATTATAGGCTGAATAACTGATAGGTCGGAGGGATGACTATCCTTCGCTTCGCGAATTATTTGTGTTCGACGGTGGAGCTTAAGAAGCTTGTCTTCTTTACCGATGCCTGCTGTTGTGCATTCAATAACTAATAAGTGTCCATGAGGAGAATAAGCCAAAATGTCAGGCGCATCCGATATTGCAGCCCCGTATTTCACGACGGAAAATCCTAATAGTTCCAGAAGGATTGCTACCAGATCTTCGAATTGGTTGTCGTTACGATCAAAAAAAGAATCTCCTATAATTTTTTGTCTATCGAACAACTCGTGCACCGCTAATTTTTCATTGAAGTAACGCCTTTGGTCCTTCAACCAAAAAAGATCCAGATTCTCACCTTGGTATACTAAAAATAAGTTGCCAAACGCCGCCTCATTAGCTTCGACTACACATTCGGCATTCACCTGTGAATCAATTGTGTGCCAAGTCATCTGATCACCTCGGACCTGGCCTCGTTTAGTTGCACCGTTTTTTGAGAAAAATCTGTATCCGCAAGTTAAATCGTCGGGCAAAATTTCCCTGTCACACTTAATTGCGATTCTCGCTTTCCCATCGGCGAGATTACTATCTGATTCTATTATCGCAGGAGGAACGATGACCCACTCAATGAGTGGCCCACGTGAAGCATCGAAGACTGATTGTGGGAAGGACAGCTCTCCACAAAGATCGTCTAATCCGTAAAATGGCGTTGAACATGCATTCAGTTCTAGATCGAGTAGACGTCTATCAATCAAACTCCTAGGTACTTCAGCTGACGATAGAGAAGCAGTTAATGTCGGCAATCTTTGTCTCCTAGGAAACTGCGGATGGCCGACTGGGTCCAAATAGTATGACGCATTTGATTCGGAATTTTGAAGGATCGATAATTTGTCTTCTGACAAATGAAGCACGCAAGGCTCAGTCTCAATTTTCTTAATAAGGCCCGCCACATCACGCTTAGTTAAAGCGGTTGTTTCCCTTACAGAAAGTAATGAATTGGTTTCAATTCGTAGTGGCAAAGGTGGATTTTTTCGAATTTCACCCGTGAGGTCACCTGAAATAATATTGATTGCATATTGAAGCTGCCAACCATCAGACGTCCGGATCGCTAAATATCGACGAATGAGAAGACGGCTTCCCACATTCCATGAATTAGCAAGTTGAATAAATCTGCGTTTGGTTTCCTCCGCGTCCATCGCCCACCTGTTTTGTTTCCTTCGGAGTTTCCTCGATGGGATTTCCAAGTAATATGTGGTGCATTAGGTCTATTAGTCCAATAATTTTAGTTGTGACATCTAACTGCACTACGATTTTCATCTCCTCACGCTAAGCGTCCGCCTAACCGCGTCCTGCCACGCCGCGTATTTGGCGTCGCGGGTCGTGGCGTCCATCGCCGGCGTAAAACGCCGCTCCAGCCGCCAGTCTTTGGCGAAATCGTCCGGCGCGGGATAGAAGCCGGACTTCATGCCGGCCAGATAGGCGGCGCCCAGTGCGGTTGTCTCCAGCACCTGCGGCCGGTCCACCGGGGCGGCCAGCATGTCGGCGAGGAACTGTAGGGTCCAGTCGCTGGCGACCATGCCGCCGTCGACCCTGAGCACGGTGTCCGCCACCGCGCCCTGCCAATCCTTTTTCATGGCCTCCAGCAGATCGCGGGTCTGGTAGCAGACGGCTTCGAGAGCCGCGCGGGCCATCTCGGCCGGGCCGGTGTTGCGGGTGATGCCATAAATCGCGCCGCGCGCCTGCGGGTCCCACCACGGGGCGCCGAGACCGGTGAAGGCCGGCACCATCACCACTTCCTGACCGGGATCGGCGGCGGCGGCTAGTAGCCCGGTTTCCTCGGCGGATTTGATCAGGCCCAACCCGTCGCGCAGCCATTGCACCGCGGCGCCGGCAATAAAAATCGAGCCCTCGAGCGCATAGGTCGGTTTGCCATCGAGCTGATAGGCGATGGTAGTGAGCAGACGGTTCTGTGACGGCACCGCCGCCTCGCCGGTGTTCAGCACCGCGAAGCAGCCGGTGCCGTAGGTGGATTTCATCATGCCGGGCTGAAAACAGGCCTGGCCAATGGTAGCCGCCTGCTGATCGCCGGCGATGCCGGTAATGGCGATCTCGCCGCCCAGCAGACCAGGATCGGTGGTGCCGAAATTAGCGGCGCAGTCGTGCACCTCGGGCAGGAGCGCGCGCGGCACCCGGAACAGATCGCACAGTTCGTCGTCCCAACCGCCGTCATGAATATTGTAAAGCAGCGTGCGGCAGGCGTTTGTCGCGTCGGTCGCATGCACCGCCCCACCGGTGAGCCGCCACAGCAAAAAGGAATCCATGGTGCCAAAGGCGAGGTCGCCGTTTTCCGCCCGCTCGCGCGCGCCGTCCACAGCGTCCAGCAGCCAGGCGATCTTGGTCGCGGAAAAATAGGGATCCAGCAGAAGCCCGGTCTTGGCCGTGACCACCTGTTCCCGTCCGGCTGCCTTCAGCGCATCGCAGGCGCCGGCGGTCCGGCGGTCCTGCCAGACGATGGCCTTGTGGATAGGCGCACCCGTAGCCCGGTCCCAGATGACGCTTGTCTCGCGCTGATTGGTGATGCCGATGGCGGCGATATCGCCAGCCTCCGCCCCGGCCTTCTCCATGGCCTCGCGGCAGGTCGCCATAACGCTTTGCCATATCTCGTCGGAATCATGTTCGACCCAGCCGGATTGCGGAAAATGCTGGGTGAATTCCCGCTGGGCGACGGCTTTGATGGTATAGGATTGGTCGAACAGGATCGCGCGTGACGATGTGGTTCCCTGATCGATGGCCAGTACATATTCCGGCATCTTGCCTCCCCCGGTGACGCGGGATTATAGCCTAGCTTTCAAGCCGCGCAGTCATGGGACCAGATGAGGCGATTTCTGACAATCCTCGGCCGATATTCGGGCAGCGACGCTTCCACATTGAAGTAAATGTTGAAGACAGAGAGTTCCTTGCCGGACGACGCGGTCGCGTTCCAGGTCCGGCACAGATAGCGGGCATAGTTGAGGGCAAGCAAATTGCCGCCATCCTCATAGCTGAGGTCTTCCATGGCCGACAGATAGGTGCGCCAGCGATTATTGGCGTAAACCGCGGAAACCACAGCCGGTTTTTCCCAGTCCGGAATTTTGGGCCGCCGGTTATAGACATCGACCACGGCGCCGTCAGTAAGCTCACCAAGAATGACCGGCCAGGCGCTGGTCATTTTCGGATGGGGCGCAAACTGGGTCCAATTCTGGTAGAGCCCCATGGTCTGGCGGAACGCCGTCAAATCGTCGGACATGCGAAGCGGAAAGCCGGGGAGCGTCGTAAAATTCTGGAAAGTCACGAAGGCGAGGAAAATACCGGCAAGGACATGGTTGACCAACCCGCTTCTCATGCGGGCCGGCCGCCAGGGCAATGCGACGGCCGTGGCCCGGCCCAGCAGCGGCCGCTTACGCACGACGAGCTGATAAAACCGCTCGCCGAGACTTTTCAGCGGCTGAAGAGACATGATCCGGGCCAGGGGCCAGAAAAGCGGTGAGCAGGACACCAGATGCAGCACAGCGTCCCATTCCAGATAATCCCCCTCCCCGCCATCGCTAACCACCCAGCTATTGTTGACGGCCAGCAGAACCGCTGCCTTGGGATCGGTTTGCGCAGGCTGAATGGACACATCGGGCAGGATGAGAAACGTGGTCAGCAGACGGCATGTCTTGTGACAGAACGCACAGCCCTCGTCGTAATAGATGACGAGGGAATCCTGCGCGACAATTCGCACCTTTGCCCCCAGCCAGTCCCACATCCAACCAGGCAGGAAGACGAGATTCATCAGGATCGCGACCAGCGGATACAGGCCCATCTCCAGACACAGGAAGAGG
>JABJKO010000231.1 GCA_018660305.1 Rhodospirillaceae bacterium | reverse complement strand
GAAATCCTCGTCCTTGTAATTGATAACGTGATCGGCGCCCCATTCGGTCAGCGCCTTGAGCTTGTCTTCGGTGCTGCCGCAGGCCACCACCTCGCAGCCCATCATCTTGGCAAGCAAAACGCAGCAGGATCCAACGCCGCCGCTGGCGCCCAGGATCAGGATACGCTCGCCGCCCTGGATACCGCCATTGGTGAACATCATGCGATGCGCCGTGCCATAGGCAACCGGCAGCGCCGCCGCCTGTTCGAAACTGACCCCGTCGGGCATCTTTATCAGCCGCGTGGCATCGACCAGGCAATATTCCGCGGTGCCACCGGGCACCATTTCGCCCATCAGGCCCTTGGAGGGATCGGTGGGATCCAGCGGATTGACCAGAACCCGGTCGCCGGATTTCCAGTTGGAGACGCCGGTGCCCAGCTCGACAATTTCGCCGGCCACATCGAGGCCGATGATCATGGGCATGGGAATCTTGATCCCGGGCATGCCGCGGCAGGTGAAGACATCGTGATAGTTCAGCGATGTCGCCCCGACACGGATAACAACCTGGCCTTCGCCGGGCTTGGGATCGGGATAGTTTTCATCCAGAATGAGTTTGTCGATCCCACCCTGTTCATGCAGGCAGACGGCGCGCATGGCGGCTCTCCTTGAAAATATTGCGCTAGGATTTTATCGAGCGTCCCTGACCGGGCGATGTGCCCCATCGAGCGCTCAACGTCAAGACTGGACTGTGTATATCTTGTCCAGATTGGGTCCGAGGGTCTCGCAATTTCCCCCGTAAACATGGATCGAAATGGCGACCTCGTCCGTTGGATTATGGATTTTATGTATGTTGGGCGCGAACACCGGCAAATGGCCGATGGCGCCAGGTTCATGGCGTACAACTTTGTGCGGCACGGCGATGGTGCAGGCCGGCGCATCACTCAGAGGGTGATAATAGGTTTCCTCGATCACGCCTTCATAGACGCCCAACGAGCACCAGTCGCGATGATCATGGATGGGTGTGGTAACCCCGGCCGGCCAGACCATGGCCAGGACCGAGAACTTGTCCTGCGGACAGATGAACACCCGGTTGCGGCCGTAGCTATCCGCCGGGGCCTGCCGCTGCGTGTCGGTCAGAAGATCCGGCCGGGCCAGCAGACCGGGCAGAATATCGGCTACCTTCGCAGGCACCGCCTGCAGGGATGTGCTTTCGATTACCGCCCCAACCGCATGGCAAAATTGTTCCAGCACCGCCTGCGCCTTTACCGGCAGGACCGTGGCGTCTTGGGCCGAAGGGTCGATCAAATCATGCATATCTGAAATTACCGAAAATTAACATAATAACGGATTATAATACTGTTATATCAATTAAACGAAGAAAAAAATTTCTAAAATGATTAGTTAATTGGCAATTTCTACTATCCGTGAACAATCCGGATTCATCGTGATATGTGAGGGAGTTAGCCGGCTGGAAAGTGGTAGCCGGAGAGCCAGTCCCCGCGGAATGCGACTTAGAGCCGTATCAACGCCTCGATTTCGAAGATGTGGGGATCGTCCACCCCCATGGCGCGGAGCGCGTCGGCAAGCTTCAGGACGTATTCGTCATTGGGGCCGCTGGGGCCATGGGATCCGCAGACCTGCCGGGCAATATCGCCGGGATCAGCGGGGCCGAGATAGTTGGGATTCTCCGGAGTCGCCACATAGACCAGGCCATCGGGTACAGCCTTGTCCGCGTTGAAATTCAGCACGGTCCGCTCCACCTGATAGCCGCCCTTCTCGCGGTAATCGAGATGGGCCAGTGTCGCATCGACTGTTTCGCCGCCGATATTGTAGGCCATGCCCCAGCAAACGGAGTCCGCCTGCGGCAACAGCGTCACCACCCGGCCCGGCGCTCCGGGGACACCGCGGTGATCGGTCGAGCCCTGCCAGAAACGCCGGACCCAGCCTTCGATGAAGGCCGGCCGTCTCTCACGAAACGGAAAATCCGGACGCCACACCAGAGAGCCATAGCCGAAAATCCAGAGATCATCCTCCATGACACGGTTCTAACGCATTCCGCACTGTCCCGACATACCCTAAACCCTTGATATGGCGAGCGGCACGGCCCGAGACGGCGCGCCGGCCACATGCTAGGCTTATTCACAAAACATCAGGGAAAGGAACCGGCATCATGATGAGGATCCTCATACTCTGCGCCGTCATTGGCGCGTTCTGGACGATCAACGGGACCGTCGGCAGCGCCGCGACCCTCACCGTCATCCGCGGCGATCAGATGGAAAATCTGTCGACCGAAGGCGAATCGCACCCGCCAATTGTCTTACGCGGCACGCCAGCCCCGGTGGAGGAGGACGCTGTCCCGCATAAGAGGCAGATATCCGGCCTGCAACCCATCGGAACCGGCGGCAACACCCTTTGGCTGCGAGATGCGCAGACCGGCCACATCATCGCCTGCACCGTCTGGCGCTCGGGCATGGTTGGCCGAGACAAATTCCGCTGCACCGGCGGAAAACGCTAGGGAAAGCCTGACCCATGGCCGACAAACCCCGCATCGCGCATTTATCCGGATCCAACGCCACCATCAGCAACAGCCCGCCGCTGGTCACCAGCAACAAGGCGCGCCAGCAATATGGCCTGCCGCCCTTGACCAACACCGACGGCAGTCCGCAGCGTTTCGACGTGCTGCGGCCGCAACGTCTCGCGGCGCCCGCCACCCTCTATGTGGAACAGTTCAGCGCGCACCCGCTGGAGGCCGATGCGGCGGAGCTCTACGGCCCGCCCGACGGCTATCTCGACACCGGCGGCGCGTTTCACCCGACACGGCAAGGCGATGACGACCGGGCGGTCTATCGGGTCGAACTGACACCGGAGGATGGGCTTTATCCCCTGCCCTACATGGCGCGGCAGGCGGATGGCAGCCCCTGGGAGGATGATTGCGCCTATCCGGGCGCCCCGGCGGAACAGAGCCGCCAGCCCTACTATCCTGACGGCTCGCGGATCTTCGAGGAAATCGATCGGTTCAGTATCGCCGAGAACGGTAGCGGCAATCTGATTTCGGCACGGGCGGAGATGGATTTTTTCCGGGTCCTGCCGTCCAGCGGCTACACCAAGGGCCTGCCGGCGGATCAACGGACCGACACGGGCGACGGTGATATTCCGCCCGAGAGTCTGGGTGAGGATTATTTCGTCTACCGGCCACGGCATCTGTCGGTATCGCCGCCGCGCCCGGCCCTGGCCCGCATCGCCAACGAGGCCCAGCGCATTCTCGATACGGGCGATTATCTGGGCGCCATCTGGACCCAGGGCAGCCCGCGCATCGAGGAGACGCTCTACTGGCTCAATCTGCTGCTGGACACCCACTTGCCGGTTATCGGCAATGCCGCCCAGCGCCCCCATGGCGAGATCAGCAATGATGGGCCCAAGAATCTGGTGGATTCCGTGGATTATATCACCTCGAAGGTGTGGCAGGACGACCAGGGCCGTAACAAGGCGGGCATGGTGGTCATCCAGGAACAGCAGATATTCGCTTCCCGCGAAGTGCAGAAAGGCGACGCGCGGCCCGGCGGCTATATCGTCACCGGCGGTCATGGCGGCTTGCTGGGCGGCATCCGCCACGGCATGGACCCGATCCTGACCTACCTGCCCGGCGCCAAACATAGCTGGCAGTCGGACGTCAACCGGACGCGGATCCCACAGAGCGTCGAAGGCATTGTAAAGTCCGACAATGGCATCAGACTGACCGATATTCCTATCAAGGACGGCGCCGGCAATCTGATCGAATCCGCCGTGCCCCATGTGTCCATCGTGAAGGATGGCAACTACACGGCGGAATCGTTCCACAGCGGACCCGAGCGGGAAGTCGATACGCTGGCCCAGATCGACGACAATCTGCGGAACAATCCGCTGGCCGGTTTCGTCATCGAAGGGCAGTCGCCCTACGGCTCCATGACCAACAAGTCCCGCGAACGGCTGCTAGCCCGCGCCATCCGGTGTGGCATGCCGGTGGTCCGCGTCGGGCGGGGCAATAACGAGGGATTTTCGTCAGGCGGTGGCGGCTTCATCGGCGGCAGCAATTTGACCTCCACCAAGGCCCGGCTGCTACTCATTGCCTGCCTGATGCGGTTCGGCGCTCTGCCGCCGGCGGCTGACCCCGACAATCCAACAGACGCCGAAACCGCTGCGCTTAATGAGAAGATCGCCGACTATCAGCGGGTCTTCGAGACACATTAATAAATAAGATAGCCCCTGATCCGCACGTCAGACATTTGGGCTCAGGATTTTTTCCACCGACAGACCAATTCCCAGAAGCCGTTTGTCGGCCATGTTCTCGCCCATCAGCGTAAAGCCGACCGGCGCCGTTCCGGCCTCGTGACAGGGGATCGACAGGGCGCAACGGGCCAGCAGATTGGCGATCACCGTATTGCGGATAATGATGATATGCGGATCGCACAGCCTGTCCTCGCTGCCCATGAAATTGGCGATGGGCGGTGCAATGATGGGCAGGGTGGGCATGATGACCGCATCGAACGGCGCGGTTACGCGGTTCGCCCGCTGGATCAGATCCTCCCGAAAACGCAGGATGTCATAGTAATCCGCGCCGCTCAGCGCGGCGCCGGCGAGAAGCCTTTTGGATATACGGGGATCCATGAGGTCGGCCATGTCCGTGAGACGCTCCCGGTGGATGGCATAGGCTTCGACTATGGACGGGGAGCGCGCGCGGCCCACATGGGCCAGTTCGCCAAGTTCCGGAAAAGCCATCTCGGTGATGCGGACACCGGCGCCGGACAGAGCCTGCAGGGCATGTTCGAACGAAGCGGCGACCTCGGGCTCCAGATCATCGGTCACCAGCGTATCGGGCACGGCGAAGCGCAGCCCATCCAGCGGAACCGCTTCGGGCATGATCGCCGGTTCACCGGAAAAAATCGCGTCCATGAGGGCACAGCAGCCTACCGTGGGGGCCAGCGGGCCAACCGAATCCAATGTGGTGGAAAGCGGGAACAGGCCGTCGGTGGGCACACGCGCCCGGGTGGGCTTGAAACCCGCGAGGCCGCACATGGATGCCGGAATACGGACCGAACCGGCCGTGTCGGTCCCCAGGGCGGCGGCGACCATACCATCGGCCACCGATACGGCCGCGCCTGACGACGAGCCGCCTGGTACCCGACCCGTTTCGCGGTCATACGGATTACGGCAATCGCCGAAATGCGGATTGAGCCCCAGCCCTCCGAACGCGAATTCCGTCATGTTGGTGGTGCCGACGATCACCGCACCGGCCGCCCGCAGCCGTGATACCACGGGCGCATCGCCAGCCGCCGCCGGCGCGTTCCGCATGGTGGCCGAGCCCGCATGGGTGGTGAACCCGCCGACATCGCACAGATCCTTGATGGAAACCGGAATCCCTGCCAACGGCGAAGGGACAATTCCGGTTGCCCGCAGCCGGTCACTGGCGTCCGCGGCGGCAAGCGCTGCATCGTGAAATACCCGAATGAATGTCCGTGGTCCTTCGCCGTCGGGATCGTCGATCCGGGCGAGGGATTCTTCTGTCAGGGCACGACTTGTGGTTTTTCCCTGCCGAAGCGCCCTTGCCTGCTCGGAAACCGGCTGCATCATGGGTTCCTCTCCATCGTTTTCGATCTACGCCCGGGCCGCTTCAGGCGGCCATGAATTATCGGGACCAAACACCACCAGGGCGGCGCCCTGGGCATCGGCCGGATCGATCCGGACCGTCCCGTCATCGGCAGAAAGCTGGCGGATACCGGCTGATTCGCAGCGCCCGCGAAGGGCAGACAGATCATCGGCCCGAAGCGCCACCGCGGCCATGAAGGGGGTTCCGGGTACCGAAACACCGGGCAGCAAATCGGTGCATTTCCGGGGCGTGGCAAAGGCCAGACGGCCGCGATCGAGATCGATGACACGATAATCCCCGCCACCGGTCGATTTGCGGCCGGTAAAGCGCGCATAGCGATCCGACACGGCCCCGGGATCATCGACACACAGCAGGACACCACCCAGCGCGGCCACGCCATTGTCGCGGGCGATGAGATGATCCTGCCACACGAGCTCGGGGGTCTCCTGGCGCAGCATTTGAATGCGCCCCTCCTCCATGGCATCGGGTGGCACGCGGAGGACGGTAAAGGCCACTTCCGCCTCGCCACCGTCGGGCAATTGCAGCGGCCGGCGCAAATGCACCGGCGGTTGGGGCCCGAACCCTTCCGCGTCCAGCCTGGCATGTGCGCCCTCGGCATCATCCCCCGTAAAGGCGATGAGATGCAGCCCCGTGTAGCTTTCAATCCCCGCCTGCATCTGCGCCGCCAAGGGTGTCTCCACCCCGGGCACCGTCGTGAGGATTTCGAGATAGCCCCGGCTGAGCATGGCGCACCGGTTGCCGGTTCCGGCCGGCAACGGCGGCCCGCCGGCCGGATCGGCATTCTGCTGGGCGACAAACGGCGTCAGGACAAACCCCAACGCCTCGAAGGCCGCGCCGGCAGCCTCCATATCCGGCACGAACCAGCCCACATGATCGAGAAAAATCTGATCTCCGGTTGGTGTTTGCGGCGGATCAAGCGGGCTTGGCGGCAACGACTTCCACCTCCAGCAGGAACTTCGGATTGGCCAGACCGGACACCAACAGGAATGTGGATGCCGGTTTGACATCGCCCCAGAATTTGCTGCGGATTGCCTGATAGCCCTCACGGTCATCGCGGCTGGTCATGAATGTCTTGAGAAACACCACGTCTTCAAGACCGTAGCCGGACGCCGCCAGGACTTTGTTGATATTGTCGAACACCAGTTCGGCCTGGGCCTCGATGCCATCGGGAATAGTACCATCCTGCGCGACGCCGGTCTGGCCGGCGACATAGAGAAATCTGGCACCCGGATCGACTTCGATCGAATGTGTATAGTTGCCGCCCGGCGGCCGTATGGTATCGGGATTGACGCGTTTGTGAGCCATGGACTGTCTCCCCTTCCGGTTTCCTGAACTACCATGATATCAGCCGCGACCGTCCGCCTCCAGCCAACGGCTAATAATTCGTTCAAGAGTGCTGGTGGGCGACTCGCTAAACGGTATATATTTTGGCGCGAGTCCGTTGAGTGGCTGATCCGGGGAAATGAGGTTGGGTATGTCTATCTATAAATACATTACGGCGCTTGCTGTGGCCGGCGCGGTCGCGCTGGCCGGTGCCGTCAGCCCGGCCCTGGCCGACGATAAAGGCTTTTATGCGGAAGGCAGGGCCGGTGCCTCTATCCCGACCGATTCCAGCCTCGATACTGCCACCAGTAACCAGGATGCCGAGTTGGAGCTTGGGCTCGCGACGGGCCTCGGGATCGGCTATGGCTATGGCAACGGATTTCGCGGCGCCCTGGAGTTCGATTACCACGGCAACGATGTTGATAATGTGGGAAGCACCGCCGCATCGGGCGATTTCGCGACCCTCAGCCTGATGGTCAGCGGCTATTACGATTTCTTCCGCAACAAGAAGTTCCAGCCCTATGTGGGTCTTGGGGTCGGTTTTGCGCAGGTTGATGCGGACAACGTCTCTCCTGTGTCAGGCAGCTCCATCGACGATGATGATCTGGCCTTTGCCTTTCACGGGTCGGCCGGTGTCTCGGTCGCGTTGAGCGAACGGACGAAACTGACCTTCACCTATCGCTATTTCTCGGTTCCGGATCTGGGCTTCACCACGGCCGCCGGCGCTTCCGTCGATTCCGATTACACCAGCCACGATATTCTGGTGGGTCTTCGTTATTCATTCGGCGCACCCAAGCGTATGGCCGATCCGGTCATGCCCGCCGCCGCTCCGGCGCCACGACGGGCACCCGCGCCCGCTCCGGCACCGGTCGTACGGCCGGCCCCGGCACCCGCGCCGCCGCCGAAACCGATCACCCGCAACTTCCTCGTGTTCTTCGATTGGGATAGCTCGGCTTTAACCAGCCAGGCGCGCAGCATCGTCCAGAGCGCGGCCAGTGAAGTGCGGCGGGCAGGCAAGGCCCGGCTCCGTCTGACCGGACACGCCGACCGGTCTGGAACCAATCGCTACAACCAGGGCCTCTCCATGCGCCGTGCCGTCGCGGTCCGGGGCCTGCTTGAACGGCTGGGCATTGGCAGGAATGACATTGCGGTCCTGGCCCGCGGCGAAGCAGAGCCGCTGGTCCCCACGGCCGACGGCATTCGGGAACCGCAGAACCGGCGGGTTGAGATCATCCTGGAATAGGACACAAAAAAGGGCCCTTGCTGGGGCCCTTTTAATTTCTGATTTAATTTCTGAATTCGGAAACTTACTGGACTTCTTCGGGCATTTCGGCAACCGCCTCGCACACGCGGGCCGGCTTGAAGCGCCAATCGGATTGCAGCGCGACGGCCTGCAACACCAGCGGCGCCTCATAGCTCCGCGCGGTCATAAGTTCGGAGAACGCAACCCGGCTCTGCTCGCAGAACAGACCACGATCGGCGATGCTGACCTGCGATGCGCCATTGGCGAGGCGGGTGACAAACCGGTTCAAGGATTTGGTATGGGACCGGCCATATTGCTTCCGGAAATAGCTTTGCAACCCACGACCGTGATAGGCCAAATGGGGCCGGTAACGCCGTACGAACTGGTTATAGTCACTACGCGCGTTGCAGCTGAAGGCGGCGACCATGAGACGGCTTTGGAGGGCCCGGACCACTTGAGAATCGCGGTCACGTGCGCCAAGACAGTCAGCGGCATGGGCACTGCCCACAAAGACCGACGCCATCAATATGGCGGCACCCGCAATCTTAGCTCGGCGGATCCCCGAATTTTCCCCGGATAGATTCCAAGGCATTGTCTGCCTCCTCACCCCTATTGCGACACAGGGTGCCATAGAGCCGCCGCCAAAGTCGAGAGAAAATGGCGGAAATATGGCATGACGGGATCAGGCTAGCGAAACGTCGTTAGGGAAGCTTTAACCCGGCATGGCAATTTCGTGAAACTGGCCAAAATTGGCAAAATTCCAGGGGTTTTTCATGGGCCGACGCGTCAATTTGGCGGCAGGGATCCGGCGAACGAGAGTGTATTTTTGATCCGCCCTGCCGGCGGTCACCGGAGACGATTCCCGCGAGCACCCCATAGAAACGGCCGGCGCCCTGAGGCGCCGGCCTGACATCCAACCCCGGACAATCAGTATTGGTCAATTATCCCAGATGTCTTCCCAGGTGCCCTGGGTAGCGGCCTTGGAATATTCGGTAGCGCGGTTCTCGAAGAAATTGGCGTGCTCGACGCCGTTGAGGATCTCGTCCAGCCACGGCAGCGGGTTTTTTTCGATCCGGAAGATCGGCTGCAGGCCGAGTTGCGACAGACGGCGGTCGGCGATGAAGCGGATATATTGCTTCACCTCGGCAGCGTTTAGCCCTTCCACCCCACCCATCTCGAAGGCGAGATTGATAAAAGCGTCCTCATGCTCGACCACCGTATTGCACGCCAGATAAATCTCACGCTGTAGCTCCGCGTTCCAGATCTCCGGGTTTTCCGACACGAACGTGCGGAACAGCTTGATCATGGATTCGGTATGGAGGCTTTCATCCCGTACCGACCAGGAAACGATCTGACCCATCCCCTTCATCTTGTTGAAGCGCGGGAAGTTGAGCAGGATGGCAAACGACGCGAAAAGCTGCAGCCCCTCGGTGAAACCGCCGAATACCGCCAGGGTCATGGCGATATCCTTCTTGCTGTCGCAGTTGAAGCCCTGCATGTAGTCGTACTTGTCCTTCATCTCCTTGTAACGGAGGAAGGCCTGGTACTCGGTCTCGGGCATGCCGATGGTGTCGAGCAGGTACGAATAGGCCGCTATATGCACGGTCTCGATATTGGAGAACGCGGCCAGCATCATCTGCACCTCGGTCGGTTTAAAGACCTGGCTGTAATGCTTCATATAGCAATTATTGACCTCGATATCGGCCTGGGTGAAGAAGCGGAAAATCTGGGTCAGCGTATGGCGTTCCGCGGGCTCAAGCTTGTTGTGCCAATCCTTGACGTCATCGGCCAGCGGTACTTCCTCGGGGATCCAGTGAACCCGCTGCTGGGTCAGCCACGCGTCATAACACCACGGATACCGAAACGGTTTATAGACAATCTGTTCATCCAGCAGCGACATATTTTCTTTTCCCCCGGACGCTCTTAGCACTGGAGCGCCAATTCATTTTTTGACTGGAACCGGGGCCAACGGGCCCCGGCTTTAAACTCTGGATAACAATCGGATTACCCGTTTACTGACAGGCGAGGCATTCCTCGTAATCATTGTCGTTGCCTGAACCATCCCCGGATCCGTCCAACGGCGCCGGCGCGGCGGAAGCCGCGAGCGGCAGGTCGATCCCGTCCGGCGACGGCAGCGGCTGGGCGCCAACCGAATCCAGCGATGTGACTTCCTGCTTGTGCGATACCGCCTCGGCCCGCTGGATGGATTTGGAGCGGCAGTAATACAGTGTCTTCACGCCCTTCTTCCAGGCCATCCAGTGAATGTCGTGCAGGGTTTTCTTGTGCACATCGGCCGGAATAAAGACGTTGAGCGACTGGGACTGGCAGATAAATTCCGCCCGGTCGCCGGCAAGGTCGATGATCCAGCGCTGGTCCATCTCGAAAGCCGTTTTGAAGACGTCCTTTTCGTCGTCGGTCAGGAAATCGAGATGCTGGACGGAACCTTCATGGGTGGTCACCGACGACCAGATTTCGTCCGTGTCCTGGCCTTTTTCCTCCAGCAATTGCTTCAGATATTTGTTGCGGACATTGAACGAGCCCGACAACGTCTTGTGGGTGAAGGAATTGGCCACGTTGGGCTCGATCCCCGGCGAAGAGCCGCCGCAAATAATCGAGATGGATGCGGTCGGCGCAATGGCCATCTTGTTCGAAAACCGTTCCATGGCGCCATAATCGGCGGCATCGGGACAGGCACCGCGCTCTTCCGCCAGCGCCCCCGAAGCGACGTCGGCCTGGGTGCGGATGTGCTTGAACATCTTCTTGTTCCACACCTTCGCCATGACCGATTCAAGGGGTACGTTCTGCGATTGCAGGAACGAATGCAGCCCCATCACGCCAAGACCAACCGACCGCTCGCGCGCAGCTGAATAGCGGGCCCGCGCCATCTCGTCCGGCGCGTTATCGATAAAGTCCTGCAACACGTTATCGAGGAACCGCATGATATCGGGGATGAATTGCTGCTCTTTTTCCCACTCGAACCAGGTTTCAAGGTTGAGCGAACACAGACAGCAAACCGCGGTACGCTGCTCGCCATCCTTATCTATTCCGGTGGGCAGGGTGATCTCGCTGCACAGATTGGACATCTTGACTTCAAGATTAGCCAGCTTGTGATGTTCCGGGATCGCCTTGTTCACGTGGTCGATATAGATGAAATAGGGCTCGCCGGTCTCGACCCGGCAGGTCAGTAGCCGAATCCACAACGCCCGAGCCGAGATCTTGCGCACCACATGCCGGTCCTTCGGGCTGCGCAGCGGGAATTCCTCGTTGGCCTCCACCGCCCGCATGAATTCGTCGGTGATCAGGATGCCGTGATGCAGGTTAAGCGCCTTGCGGTTGGGATCGCCACCGGTGGGCCGGCGGATTTCGATGAACTCCTCGATTTCCGGATGATCGATGGGCAGATAAATGGCCGCCGACCCGCGCCGCAGACTGCCCTGGCTGATGGCCAGCGTCAGCGAATCCATCACGCGGATGAAAGGAATGATGCCCGACGTCTTGCCGTTGGCGCCGACTTTCTCGCCGATGGAGCGCAGATTGCCCCAATAGCTGCCGATACCGCCGCCCTTGGCGGCGAGCCAGACATTTTCGTTCCACAGATTGAGGATGCCATCGAGACTGTCGGTGGCTTCGTTCAGAAAGCAGGAGATGGGCAGACCGCGGGTCGTGCCGCCGTTCGACAGTACCGGCGTCGACGGCATGAACCAGAGCCGGCTGATATAGTCATAAAGACGCTGTGCATGCGCCGAATCATCGGCATAGTGCGTCGCCACCCGGGCAAACAGATCCTGAAAACTTTCACCCGGCATCAGGTACCGATCGCTCAGCGTTTCCTTACCAAACTCCGTCAGTTTTTCATCACGGCTGCGATCAATGGTGACGCGGACACCGCGCTCGGTCTGAAAGACCTCCGGCGCATCTTCTCTGTGGACTATATCGAGCACTAAACCCTCCCGAACTCTGTACTTACCAACCCCCGTCCGTCGCCTGAATTAGGGAGTCGAGTGCTCTGCGTCTGCCCGGCCTTTTAAGGCCTGTTTGGTCAGCAGACGGAGAGCGATACTTCCTTATTCCAAGGTGACGGAACCATTGAATCATGCCCCAAGGCGAAACCCTCAGTCAACAATAATTGGTATGGGAAGCGAAATTAGACACAATATTTTGTGGAGAAGACGGTGGATGGGGGGTGTGCAACACACTCCCTAGGGGGGACCACCCTGTGGACGGCCTGTGGAAAACCTGTGGAAAACCGGGCGTTGATCCTGTCAAGAATATTTTGGAATCAGGCCCGACCGACCCCCTAAATCTGGTAGCTGATGCCGCCCCCTGACACAAAAAAAATTGTCCGCGCCAAACGGCGTCCAAGAACTCGTATTATGGACGCTCCAAACAAAAACACAGCGGATGCGCCATCGGCCGCGAAGAGACGGGAATTGACCGCCAAATCGTCTCGACCGCGCGCACCCGCGAAACGAATCAGTTTTGCCGATTTCTATAGCTTCAGGCGGCTGAAAACCTTCTGCACATTGCCGCTGAAAATCTCCGTCCGTTCCGCATCGGTGAGATTGGGCGTCCCGTCGATATAGCGTTTGGTATCGTCGTAATTGAACCCGGTTTCCGGATCGATACCCCGCACCGCGCCCACCATTTCCGACGCAAACAGAATATTCTTGGTCGGAATAACCTTGGTCATGCAATCGATACCCGGCTGGTGATAGACACATGTGTCAAAGAACACATTGTCCAGCAGATGCTCGTCCAGGGTCGGCTTGCCCATATCCTGGGCCAGCCCGCGGTAGCGGCCCCAATGGAAGGGCACGGCGCCCCCGCCATGGGGAATGATGAATTTAAGCGTCGGGAAATCCTTGAACAGATCGCCCAGGATAAGCTGCATGAACACGGTGGTGTCACCGGCGATGTAATGAGCGCCGGTATGGTGGAAGTTGGGATTGCACGAGCCGCTCACATGCAGCATGCCGGGCACGTCAAGCTCCACCATCTTCTCCCACAGCGGATACCACCATTTGTCGGTGATGGGCGGGTCGGTCCACATGGCGCCCGACGGATCCGGGTTCACATTTACCCCGATAAAGCCCATTTCATTGATGCAGCGTTCCAGTTCGGGGATGGATTTCTTGGGCTCTACTCCGGGAAATTGCGGCAGCTGGCAGACCGGCACGAACTTGTCCGGATACATGTCGCACACGCGGCGCACCATGTTGTTGCAGATTTCTGCCCAGTAATAGCTGGTCCGCTCGTTCCCCAGATGATGCCCCATCCCCACCGCGCGCGGCGAAAAGATGGTCATGTCGGTGCCCCGCTCGCGCTGCAGCTTGAGCTGTGCCGGCTCCAGCCGCTCGCGGATCTCATCGTCAGTGATATTCAGATCCGCCCGCGACGGCAGAAAAGACGGATCAGCGTCGAGCCCCGCGAGCTGAGCCTTGCGGTATTCGGTGAGCTGCTCGGGCTCGGTGGTGTAATGGCCGTGGCAATCGATAATCATGTTGTTCTCCTATAAATGGGCGGTTCCGGCCCTCTCCCCTCCCGTCCACCCAGAGGATACTCGCAATGGGTGGACGGGAGAGGGAGAGGGCCGGTGCGTTTTTCAATTCAATAAGACGGTGCGGGTGCGGACGGTTTTTCGACGCCGCCGCGTCCCGATAATTCAAGTCCCTTGTCCAGACCCGGCGTCGAGCGCACCGGTGCGGCCATCAGGAACGTGTAGCCCTCATCCAAAATGCGTTCCACATTGCCGGCATTCACATGCGGATGGCCGACGGCCACGTTGTTTTCCTTGCAGGTATTGACGATCTCCGCCATGGCCTCGAGCACCACTTTGTGTTCGTACTGGCGCGGATAGCCCAGTTCCTGGCTAAGATCGCCCTCACCGATCAGCACCGCGCCGATGCCCGGGACGTTTTTGAGAATATCCGACAGGTTCGCGATCCCCTTGGTGTCCTCGATCATCAGGATCACCAAAACCTCGCCGTCCGGCGCCAGCGGCCATACATCGGCCTTCTTGTAATAATCCTGCTGCCCCAGACCCCAGTACCGCGTTGCCGAGGTTGGACCATCGCCGCGGATGCCGGCAGGCTCATAAAGCGGCGCATCGCTCATGCGCGGATAGCGGCAGGCGGCAACCGCGTTATAGGCTTCCTCCACGCTGCTCACATGGGGCCAGACCACCCCATAGACACCCAGATCCAGTGCCTGTTTGGCCTGCCACTGGGCCATCTCGTTGCCATTGGGCGGCACCCGCACCATGGGCGTAACCGCAGGGGCAAGCGAGCCTGACTTGGCGATCTGGCCGCGATTGAGCATGTATTGCAGGCAATCGCGCAATGCCAGCGAATCCCAGGCATTGTGCTCCATCTCAAACACGATGCCGTCATAGCCCGTGTTGGTGCTGTAGGCGATGGCCGACGGCACGTCCGGTGTGGAAAACGCTGTGAACGCGGGTTGCCCCGCTGCAAGGGCCGCGATCACCCCATTCAGTCTCGGACTGTCTGCCATTGGTCTCACCCCAATTATTGTTACATCATTGCCGGCAGTTTACGGCCCCCGTGCCCTTTCGACAAACCACCGGCGAAATTTTTTGCGGCACGCTTGCGTCTTTTGCCATCCGGGATAAGGTCGTCGCATCAACAATGAGAAAAATGACATGGTAATGACATGGCCAAGATAGTCCTCGGCATCGGCACGTCGCACGGACCCATGCTGTCGACCCCGTGGGAGGAATGGGCCGGGCGGGTCGCCTTCGACAAGCAGAACGCGGCGCATGATTTCAAGGGTGGCAAATACAGCTTCGATGAGCTGGTGACCCTGCGCCGGGACGGCAATTTCGCCGACCAGATCACTCCGGAACGCTGGAAGGCCCGGTCGGAAGCCTGCGGCAAGGCGCTGGATTTGCTGGCGGCCAAATATGCCGAGATCAAGCCCGATGTGGCGGTGATCATCGGCAACGACCAGAAGGAGCTGTTTGCCGACGACAACAATCCGGCCTTCGCGATCTATTGGGGCGAGACCATCGAAAGCGGCCCAAGGAGCGCGGAACAGATCGCCAAACTGCCCCCCGGCATCGCCATCGCCGAGCGCGGCTTCGCGCCGCCCGACGAACGGGTCTATCCCGGCCACCCCGAGCTGGGACGGCACATGATCGACTCATTGATGGATGCGGATTTCGATATTGCCACCTCCAACAAATTGCCCGAGGGCACCGGCTATGTGAACGGCATTCCACACGCCTTTGGGTTTATCTATCGCCAGATCATGAAAGACCAGGTGATCCCCAACGTGCCGGTGATCCTCAACACGTTCTACCCGCCCAACCAGCCACGGGCCGCACGATGCTACGAATTCGGCAAGGCCATAAAGACCGCCATCGAGAGCTGGGAATCGGACGCCACGGTGGCTGTCTTCGCTTCCGGCGGGTTGAGCCATTTCGTCATCGACGAAGATCTGGACCGCACCGTTCTGGACGCCCTGGCCGGCAACGATGCGGATACGCTCAATGCCATCCCGGAAGAACTCTACCAGGCCGGCTCGTCGGAGATCAAAAACTGGATACCCGTCGCCGCCATGATGACAGAATGCGGGCTCCCCATGACCCTGGTCGATTACGTGCCGTGCTACCGCTCGAAAGCCGGCACCGGCAACGCCATGGGGTTTGCGTACTGGGGTTAGGACCCCGAACCGGCACTACGTTCTACCGGGGGTGCCATGCCCTGTCAGGCGTTGGCAAATCAGGCTATTCTCCCCCGCATCAGTCACGAAACCTAAATGTTGTGATGAGTAGCGGTTTTATCGAGAAGCACGGTCTGTGGAGTGATCAACAGGCCAAGAGCGCGGATCACGTCCGAAAGCGACTGGATTCCGACGGCATCCGCATGGTGCGCATGGTATGGGCGGATTCCCATGGCCATGCCCGCGCCAAGCTGATCTCCCTGCCGGTTTTTCTGACATCGCTGACCGAGGGCTATGCCATTAATGTGGCGACCTTCACGCTGGATTCGTCCGGCGGCCGTGTCTTTCGGTCCTTTGTCAGGGGCGGCGGCATGGGGCTGGACGAGATGACCGGCTCACCCAACCTCACCATCGTCCCCGACCCCACCACCTATCGCACCCTGCCCTGGGCGCCGGGCATCGGCTGGGTGCTGTGCAATGAATATTTCACCGACGCGGCCCCGTTCCATTTCTCCAGCCGGCAGCTCCTGCACAAGCAGGTCGCCCGGCTGGCCGAGAAAAACCTGGATCTGATCGTCGGGCTGGAGGTCGAGTGGTATCTGCGCGGCATCGACGACGACTATGGCGAGCACAATACGGGCATACCGGGACAGCGCGGCCACGCCATCGATACCGTCCCGGTGGAGCCGGGCTATTCCTATCATTCGGAAACCAACATGGATCTCATCCAGCCGCTTCTCAGCGAACTGGCGGACATCTATGAGCAGCTCCAATTGCCGCTGCGCTCCATCGAGAACGAATACGGGCCGGGTCAGCTCGAATGCACCTTCGCGGCGCAGCCCGCCGCCATAACCGCCGATAATTATATCCTGTTCCGCACCGCGACCCGGCAGGTGTGCCGCCGCCACGGCTATTTCGCCACCTTCATGTCCAAGCCGGCCTTCGAGGGCTACTACACCAGCGGCTGGCACCTGCATCAGTCGCTGGCCGATTCCAAGACCGGCAAGAATCTCTGCATGCCGGACACCGGCAAGGACCATCTATCGGCGTTGGGCAACGCGCATCTGGCCGGTCTGCTGACCCATGCGGCCCCGGCAACCGTGTTTTCGACACCCACCGTCAATGGCTATCACCGCTTCAAGCCCAACTCACTGGCGCCGGACCGGGTCGCGTGGAGCCATGATCACCGCGGCGCCATGCTGCGGGTGCTGGGCGGCGTTGGCGATCCGGCGACCCGCATTGAAAACCGCATCGGCGAACCGGCGGCGAACCCTTATCTGTTTATCGCCTCGCAAATCGCCGCCGGGCTCGATGGCATCGATCAGGAGGCCAAGCCGTGGCCGGCCGACGACGAGCCCTATGAGGCGGAACGGCCGCTGCTGCCAACCACGCTCCCCGATGCGTTGTCGGAACTGGGCAAGAGCGCGCTGTTTCGCGAACAGTTCGGCGACATTTATATCGATTATTACCTTGCCCTGAAAAACGCCGAGTACGACCGCTATGCCGCCTATGTGAAGGACAATGCCGCCGACGATGCGGGCAATGGAATTTCGCAGTGGGAACAGAACGAATATTTCGATTTCTTCTGATATGATCAGGAGCATGACATCGCAAAGGGTCCGCCATGACCATCCATGAAAAACTGAGCAGCGCCGCGCTCTACGATTTCGACGAGCTGATCCATGAGGACAAGGTCCATCGTCTGATCTATACGGACGAGGGCATTTTCCGCGACGAAATGCGCAAAATCTTCGGCGCGGTCTGGGTCTATCTCGCCCATGAGAGCCAGATCCCGGAAAACGACGATTTCGTCACCTCAAAATTAGGCCTGCGGCCAATCATCGTGGTGCGCGATTCAGGGGGCACCATCCGGGCGCTCTATAACCGCTGCACCCACCGGGGCTCCACCGTGTGCCGCCAGGACAAGGGCAAGGCGAAATCTTTCTCCTGCCCCTATCACGGCTGGAGTTTTTTCAATTCCGGCAAGCTCAGCGGCGTGCCGTGGCCCGACGGCTATGCCGACGATTTCAGCGACAGCAAGTTCAATCTGGCGCAGGTACCCCGGGTGCAAAGCTACCGCGGCTTTATCTTCGGGACGCTGAACCCCGAAGCGCCATCGCTGGAGGATTATCTCGGCGGCGTCAAAGGCCCGCTGGATGAATGGCTCGACCGCCATCCCGGCGGCAAGGTGGCGTTCTGCGACGCCAACAGGCTCAAATTCAACGGCAACTGGAAGCTGCTCTACGACAATTCATGTGACGGCTATCACGTGATCTTCTCGCACCGCTCGCTACTGGCCATGGAAAACCGTCAGGTCTCCGGCAACGACGCCGATAAAGGCATGGCCTACTATAAGAACAGCCCCGATACGGCGCCCATGTATCTCAAATATTTCGGCAACGGGCACCACTTCAAGGATAAGCGCCCGGCCATCGAGAAACGCCCCGGTGCGCTCTGGGAAATCGAAGGCCCGCATCCCGGCATGGAAAACTATGAGGCGGCCTTGCGCAAACGGCTGGGGGATAAAGCCGACGCGGTGCTCGATCTGGCGTCATCGGAGCCGGTCAACATCAATGTCTTTCCCAATCTCCATATCCTCGGCAACCACGTGCAGGTCTCGCAGCCGGTGTCGCTCACCGAGACCGACACCACCTGGTGGGGCACCGCCGTGGTCGATGACGACGACCAGCTGCATGGCGCGGTGGATGATGTGAATGCGCTACGCATGCGCACCCAGGAAGGTTTCCCCAATTTCGGCGAGCTCGACGATCTGATGAATTTCGAACAGATCCAGGTGGGGCTCACCGCCGAGGAAGACGAATGGGTCTATATGCATCGCGGCCTTGGTATTCCCGACCGCATCACCCGCGACGAGGACGGCTATATCGTCGGGCCCGCCACCGACGAGGTGTTCCTGCGCGAAACCATGCAGGAATACAAACGGCTCATGAAGGCCGAGCCCAAGCTGATGATCCAGCGCGATGTCGAATAATCCGATGAAGAACGACCCCTCACTTAGCTCCTACTACGTGGGCGATGATTTCTATCAGACGCTGGTGGACAATTTTTCAGACTGGCAGACTGACGAGTCCGAAATCACCGACATGGCCTTGCGGGATTCCTGCCGCCGGCTGCTGGAAAAGGAAGCCCGGCTGCTGGATGAATACCGGCTCGATGACTGGCTCGGGCTCTATGTTCCGGAATGCGTCTACTGGGTGCCCGCCACTACCCCGGCCGGTGACCCGCGGCGTGAAATCGCCACCTGCTTCGACGACCGCCGCCGCCTCGAAGACCGCATCTATCGCCTCAAAAACGATTTCGCCTGGTCGCAACAGCCCCGGTCGCGCACCGCCCGGCTGATCTCAAACGTCACTGTCTACGAAACTAACGTCACCGGCGAATACATGGTGCGCGCCAATTTCTACACCACCGAATTCCAGGCCGGCGACTTGCGCAAATACACCGGCTGGTACGGCCACCGCCTGCGCGAGGCCGGCGATGGCTGGGAGATCCTGGTCAAGCAGGTCAACCTCATCGATTGCGACCAGAACCTCCGGAATTTGAGCGTTATTCTTTAATTTCATAGAGAATTAATTCCCCGTCTCCCCGCAATGCGGCGTGGACTGCGCGCTTATTTGTGCCACAATCGGTCGCTTGACTTGATCAGCCAAAAATAACCGAAAATCGATCACAGGGAGGAACACCATGCTTAAAGCCATGAGCACGACCATTGCCGTAAGCGTCAGCGTAGTACTCACCGCTTTCTCGACAGCCCCGGCCCAAGCCGCCGGTGTCGCCGATTTTTATAAAGACCGCACCATGACTGTTCTGGTCGGGTTCGGCGCCGGTGGCGGCTATGCGCTTTACGGCCGGACACTGGGCCAGCATCTGGGACGCCACATCCCCGGCAATCCAAAGATTATTCTGCAGTTCATGCCGGGCGCCGGCGGCAACAAGGCGGCGAATTATTTCTACAAGGTATCGCCGCGCGACGGGTCCGTCCTGTCTCATCTATCGAACTCGGCGGCGTTGCAGCAGGTACTGCGGCCAGAACGCATCCGCTATGACGTCAGCAAGCTGAGCTATCTCGGCCGCATGGTCTCCATGCGCAGCTCCCTCATCGTCTGGCATACGTCACCCGCGACGACCCTCGCCGACTTCAAGAAAAAAACCCTGATCTTTGGCGCCACCGGACGGGCCGGGCAGGATTACATGAACCCGACCCTGATGAAGAATGTGCTGGGCTTCAAGGTCAAGGTGGTCACCGGCTACAAGGGCTCGCGCGCCATCAACAACGCCATGGAAAAGGGCGAAGTGCATGCCATGGCCAATAGCTGGGGCAGCGTCAAGGCGCGGCTCGGTCAGTGGCTCGACAAGAAGCAGATCGTGCCGCTTGCCATGGTCGGGCTGACACCGTCGCCGGACCGGCCCGATATCCCGCTGGTGCTCGACATGGCAAAGACCAAGGCCGACCGGGACCTGCTGGAACTGATGGCCTCGACCACCGCCGTTGGGCGGGCGTTCTCAACAACGCCGAAGGTGCCGTCGGATCGCGTCGCGGCCCTGCGCGCGGCTTTCGACAAGACCATGAAGGATCCCAAGTTCCTCGCCGACATAAAAAAACGCCGTATGGAGCTTGAATATATGAGCGGTCCCGACGTCCAGAAAATCATCAACAAGACCATCGCAACGCCCAAGGATCTGGTCGCGCGGTTCAAGAAAGCGGTCGAACTCAAGTAGCCCGGCTGTAAAAATTCCCCCTCCCCGACATGCGGGAGGGGGAACCAGCCGGCGCTATTCCCTCCTAGGGGATCAGACTCTAAGAGAGAGAATCCCCTGGTTCGAGCACGATGGGCTCGCCATGGGGGGTACGGTCGGCGGCGCGGCGCCAGGCATTCTGGTAGTGGCCGAGGGTGGCAGAATCCGTCACGCCCTTCTCGGAAACAATGCGTTCCAGGGCAGCGAGCCAGTGCCGGTAATAAGTGTCGCCCCTGTCGGGATCGCCGGCTTCCTGCGCGCGTTTAATCTCGGCTGAAAGCGCCGTGGCCCATTCATTCCAGGTGAATAATTCCTGCTGGTACAGCCCCAGGGTCATGGCGAAGGCCTGCGCCTCCCACGGTTCCCGGAACACCGGACCCTCGTCGTCGCGGGGAATGCTGGGCACGGCCTTCAAGGCTGCGCGGGCGGTTTCCGTGCCGGTTTCGCTCATGCCGGCACCAGATAGGGCTCGAATGCCTCGATGGACACCTTGACCGACGGGTCGCTGTCTTCGCCCCACAGCACCGCGCCGGAAAACACCACCGTATAAAGCCACTGGGGATCTTCGCCGGCGCCATTGGCCACGGAGTCGGGATAGACATGGCAACCTCGAACGGCTTCCACCTCGCCCACCTTGTCCCGTGCATAGCGCGGCAGGCGGGTATGGGTCGTCGGATTTATGTTCCGCGTCCGGACCCGGTCGCCGGCCTTGAATATAGGTGGTGCCGAGGAGTCCCTTTCGAAGCTGCCGCGGTTCAGATTGGCGGCATCCTCAGGCGTGAAAATGCGGTTGGGCTTGTCGTTGGTCCGCAGGGACCTTCCGGCGTCGAGCTCCTCCGCGTTGGCGAGGTCGCGTTCCAGTACCCGTTTCTCCAGCCCCAGCAGCCAGCGCTGGTAATAGGTCGCACTGGCATAAACCGCCGGCGGCAGGGTTTCCTGGGCGGCGCGGCCCTCGTCGATGGTCCACAGGCGCAGCGGCCCCATTGCCCGGTTCATGGCATAGACGCGGCTTTCCCACCTTGAATGAAACACCGGCTCGTTGGCTTCCACTTCCACCTTGCCGAAACCGTGCATGCCGCCCATGTCGTGGATGGAATTGGTCACTTGGCATCCTCCGGGTTCAATGCGAGGCCGGTACCAATCATGCTGTTTCTCGTAACCAGGGTGGCGAGTTTTTCTTCGCTCCAGCCGTCGGTGCCGGCGGGCCGCATGGGGACCACCATGAACCGCGTTTCGGCGGTAGAATCCCACACTCGTATTTCGGTTTTTTCCGGCAGGGTGACATCGAATTCCGACAGGACTTCGCGGGGCTCGATCACCGCGCGGGAGCGGTAGGGCGCCGATTTGTACCAGCTCGGCGGCAGCCCCAGCACTTCCCACGGATAGCAGGAGCACAGGGTGCACACGACCATATGGTGGGTCGCGTCCGTGTTCTCGATGGCGATGAGATGGCTGCCGACGGGGCTGACATTGCCCATGGAATTGACCGCCTTGGTAGCGTCCTCGAGGAGGTCCTTCCTGAACTGAGGGTCGCTCCACGCCCGGGCGACCACCTGGGCGCCGTTATGGGGCCCGATACGGGTCTCATACGCCTCGACGATGGCGTCCAGCGCCGCCGAATCGATATAGCCCTTTTCCGCGAGAACTGTTTCGAGAGACCGGACCCTGACCTGCATATCCGACAGCTCGGAACCGTGATCGTGATCATGGGAATGATCGGGGGAATGATCGTGGTTATGTAAATCGTCTGAGGCCATTGGAGCATACCTGTTGTTCGAATTTTTGAGCTTCATGGATGCTCGCACATACCCCAGCCTGCATTCAACCGGCTATGTCGGCGACACATAATTCCGGTGCTTCCACCGCCGCCCCCGACCTGCCTATAATACCACCAATAAAAAGTCCCCATAACGGGCCCCGGTAACCTTTTGGGAGGGCGGGTATATGAAAACAGCGATCAAGCCGGTCACCGGACCGCAGGCGTGGCGCGGGGCGGAGATGGCCGGGCGCAGCGACTGGGTGCACCATTTTCCGGAGGCCGTCCTGGCTGATCTGGGCCAACTGGTGAGCGACGCGTCGTCGCGGAATTTCACCCCGGACGATTTCGATTTCGAGGCCACCGATTTACCGGCGCTGCGCGCCGCGTTGATCCCCATCATCGATGCGCTGGCGCATGGATCGGGTGTGGCGCTTATCCGCGGCATGGATATCGGCCGCTATTCGGTGGACGAGCTCAAGATGGCGCTGCTGGTGATCGGCCATCACATGGGAGCCGTGGGTCCGCAGGAGGGTCGCGCCAAATCCATCGGCGAGGTCCGCGACGTGGACCCGGTGGACAAGAGCCATTATTACCATCAGGGCGGGCCGCTGCCCATGCATATGGATCCGGTGGATGTGGCCGGGCTGCTGTGCATCCGCGAAGCCAAAAGTGGCGGCGCAAGCCGCGTCGTCAGCTCCATTACGGTACATAACGAGATCCTGCGCGAACGCCCTGATTTGCTGGAAATACTGTATCGCGGCTACCGCCAGCGGCGCCGTGAGCACCGCCGCCAGGGCGGCCCGAAACTGACCGATTTTTACTGCCCCATCTTCGCCGACGTGGGCGGTGACATCGTCTGCAATTATCTGCCCCGGCCCATTCTGCTCACGGCCCAGGAAGGGCTGGTGGATTTCACCCCGGAAGAACGGCAGGCGCTGGAGATACTGGACGCAACAGCGGCGCGCGACGATCTCCGCCTGGAGATGGATTTCCAGCCGGGCGACATCCAGTTCGTCAACAACCGGCACATCATGCATGGCCGCGCCGATTACGAGGATCACGGGGAGATGGAGCGCCGCCGGCTCCTGCTGCGTCTCTGGGTGACCGTTCCGAGCTGGCCCAAATATCCGGAATATCTGCCGCACAGCGACGCCCAACTCATGACCGAGCCGGCGTGACGGCTAACCTTGCCTGTCATCCCGGACCCAAGTGCGCTTCACGCCCATGGCCGGGATCCAGCGGTGCGATGGTAAGTCTGGATCCCGGCCATG
>JABJKO010000280.1 GCA_018660305.1 Rhodospirillaceae bacterium | reverse complement strand
GGGGGGGGGGTGTCCGCCACGCTACTCAGCGTCAAACAATAATGGTCTAAAACTGCTTTCGCAGAGCGGCTGACGTGACGCGCCATTGGCGGCGGAGGGGGCTCAGGGGGCGGAAGGCGAAGATGTCATGCCCGCCCTTTTCCAGCCGGTGCAAATTGGCGGCGGCGACCGACAGATGGCTCAGGGCCCGCGCGGCCGACCGCGGCAGCACGCCGCGCTGTTCCCGTGCCAAGGTCAATTTCTCTTTCGCGGTTTCGGCAATTTCCGCGACAATCATTTTGAGACCGTCAATCGATTGGCCCCTGTAGAGCGCGCGCGGCATCATCTCATGCTGCTCCATTAGGTCGCGGGGTAAAAAGCAGCGTTCCTGGCTAGCGTGAAACGGCACGGACAGCAAAAGTCCGGTGAGCGCCCAGGCGATACCTGCATCGCGCCCGAAATCCTCGATCTCCCGCCCCGTCGCGCCGAAGCACGCCAGGGTCAGGCAGGTCAGCGCGCCCGAAGTCTTCGCCGCATAATCGACCAATTCGGTGGTGGTATGGGGTTCGCGGTCTTCGAGATCGAACTCACGCCCATCGATGATCCGCTCGAACCCGCTCCGCTCAAGACCATGTGTTTCAACGGCATGGGCCAGCGCCGTCACCACCGCATGGTTTCGCGGCGTGCCTTCATAGATGCCGTCGATGGCCTCCCGCCACCATTGCAGGCGGATCCGGCCCAGCATGACTTCGGAGACGGTTTCGCGGGTCTTGGCGATCTCCAGATTGAAGGCGTAGAGCGCCTGAAGCGACCGGCTGCCCTCTTCACCGGCGAAAAGGCTCGAAAAATAGCGGTCCGGGTCGTAACGCCGCACCTCCGAGCGGCAATAGACCATGGCCTCCTGGGCGGCTTTAACGACTGAGGGGGATGCTATCGACTCGTCCAACGGGCTATATGTCTCATAGGGTAAGCTGTGTCATACATCCACGGACACAGACAGTCAGGGGTTGAATGGATAATAGCCTCAATATGGGCGACGCGCAGCCGGGTCTGAAAGACGCCACAAGGACCAGCACCGACGAGAATTTTCCGGTTGCCAGCCGGCTGATTCCGGCGGCCCTGCGCCCGCATGTGCATTTATTCTATCTCTGTGTCCGCGCCGCCGACGATGTCGCCGATGACGGCGATATGGAGCCCGAGCGCAAGATGCAGCTTCTCACCGAAATGGATGAAGCCCTGCAGGGCAATCAACCCCGCAACGGGATTACCGCCTACGCGCTCGATCACCGCGCCAGCACGGAAGAAACCGGTGTGTCCATCGATCACGCGCGCCACGTGCTGCAGGCCTTCATGATGGATGTCACCAAGCTGCGCTACCGCAACTGGTCGGAGCTGATCAATTACTGCCTGTTTTCGGCGGCGCCGGTGGGACGTTTTCTGCTGGATCTGCACGGCGATCCGGTAACCGCCAAAACCCATACGGACGCGCTGTGCAATGCGCTGCAGATCCTCAACCATCTGCAGGATTGCAAGGATGATTATCAGGCCCTCGACCGGGTCTACATCCCCACCGACTATCTGCGGGATCAGGGCATCGACGTAACCGCGCTGGAAGCGGAACGCTGCAGTCCGCAATTGCGGGCCGTGCTCGATCAGGTTCTCGACCGCACCGACGAGCTTATCGTGCGGGCCCGGCCCGGCCCCGGCAAAATCAAGAATCTCGGCCTCAAGCTGGAAACCGCGATCATTATCACCATCGCCGAAAAACTATCGGCCAGGCTGCGGCGGCACGATCCGCTGGCCGAACGGGTGGAACTTTCCGGCTTCCAGAAAGCCATGGCGGTCCTTCAGGGAATTTGCTGGGGGCTGGTGGCGCGCTGATGGGAACCGTTCATGTCATCGGGGCCGGCATTGCCGGGCTGAGCTGCGCGGTTCGGTGTGCCCAGGGCGGCCATGCCGTCGCACTCTATGAAGCATCGCCGCAGGCCGGCGGACGCTGCCGCTCCTTCCTCGATGAGGGGTTGGGCTGCACCATCGACAATGGCAATCATCTTCTGTTGGGGGGCAACAGCGCCACACGGGATTATCTGAACGATATCGGCGGCGATCGGACCGTTCAGGAAATCGCACCGGCCGCCTTTCCCTTTCTTGAGCCCAATGCCAAGGAAGAATACGCCCTGCTGCCCTATTACAAGGCGACCGGCGAGCTTCAATGGTCGGTCAGGCCCGGATCGGCGTTCTTTCCCACCTGGCTGATGAAGGCGAACCGGCGGGTGCCGGGGTCGAGCCCGGGCGACTACGCTGAAGCGTTCAAACTCTTCCGCGCCGGGCCGCGCGACACGGTTGCAGATTGCGTCGATACCGGGGGGCCGCTTTACAAGCGCCTGTGGCGACCCATGACCGAAGCCATCCTCAACACATCGCCGGAGGAAGCCTCGGCAAAGCTGCTCTGGAAGGTCATCTCCATGACCTTCCTCAAGGGCGAAAAGGCCTGCCGGCCTCTCATGTTCACCAGAGGCCTGTCAGCGGCTCTGGTCTCGCCGGCAATCGCCGTACTGGAAAATACCGGCGCCGAGGTCCGCTATCAGGCGCGGGTCCGCGGCATGCGCTGGCAGGAAGAAGGGGTGATGGCGCTGCGCTTTCCCGAGGGGCTGCTCAAAATCGAGATGGGCGATGCGGTGGTTCTCGCCGTGCCGCCCGATGCCTGTCAGGAAATATGGCCGGACGCGGCGCCGCCGCTGGAAACCCGGCCCATCATCAATGTGCACTTTCGGACCCCCGACCCTGTGGCGCTGCCCGGCGACGGGCACTTTCTCGGGCTGATCGGAACCGACGCGCAGTGGCTTTTCGTTCGAAACGACGTGCTGTCTGTCACCATCAGCGCCGCGACCGATTATGTGGATCGCCCCAACTGGGAAATCGCCAATCAGATATGGGCCGAGATCACCCGTATCCTCGGGCAGAATATGGGCCGCCTGCCGCCGTGGCGGGTGATCAAGGAACGCCGGGCGACCATCGCGCAGACTCCGGATGTGGTATCGAGGCGTCCCGGCGCCGAAACCCTCCTGCCGAATCTGTTTCTGGCCGGTGACTGGACCGACACCGGGCTGCCGGCGACCATAGAAAGTAGCGTCGTATCGGGTTTTACAGCGGCAAAACACGCTATCGCCTGTGTGTCGCGGAAGGTGGAAGAGGCCTGAAAAGACCGATTAGCGGATAATATTCCGGTTGCCAATTGGCTGACAGCGATCTAAATCTTGCGGTGAGTCTGGCTATACTTCAATATAAGGCTACGTGACCAGGCGGATAAACAATATCTGGTAGTCCATTACCAAAACGGGGGTGTTAAAATGGCAGCTATTCTTTCTAATCTTACCAACACGATCATCATGGGATTTGTTCTCGCGTTGCTCCTGTTGCTCGGTCTGGCGTATTGGCATGGTGCCGGCGCCGCGCTTGATTATGCGTGGTGGGGCTTCCTCTTCCGGTGGCTTCATGTGCTGTCCGGCGTCATGTGGATCGGAATTCTCTGGTATTTCAACTTTGTCCAGATTCCCAACATGCCCAATATCGAGGAATCGCAGAGGCCGGCGATCACTCAGGTCATCGCACCGGCCGCTCTGTTCTGGTTCCGCTG
>JABJKO010000143.1 GCA_018660305.1 Rhodospirillaceae bacterium | reverse complement strand
AGAACATTCTGGCCCCGCGCGGTGTTTTTGGACGTTCTGTAGGAGGCAAGCTGAATTCGATACGGACCGGTCGCCAGATCCACGTCAGGCAGGCTGACCGGCGTCTTGACGGCTATTGGCTGGGCGGCATCGGACAGTTTCGCCATTTTGGTTTCCGGTGCGGTTTCCGGTGCAGGTTCTGTCACCGGTTTTGTCACCGGTTTTGTGATTGGCTCCGGCAGCGTCTCTGGCAGCGGCTCCGGCATTTTCTTGCCGGGTGCAGGAGACATATCGCCCGGTTTTTCGGAAATATTATCAGGAAGTTTCGATATATTTTCCATCGCATTAGGTGGTAATACCTTATCTTCTTTACGAAGAGTGTCCTGACTCATTGAACTGGCCGCGGATCCGTTTGTCATGGGGACCTCGGGCGGCGCGTCGGGCGAAGCGCTTGCCAGATCGGAAGAGACCGCCGCAGGCTGGCTCAGATCCACTTCGGGAAGGTTGTCGCCCGGCTCGGCATTGCGGAGAAAGGCCAATAATTCGGTACGATTGCCCTTCTTGGCCATGTCACGCATGCGGCTGTAAATCGACCGGTTCTGCGTAATTTCGTCCTGAGATACGCCATTTTCCCGGAGCGTCGCCGAGGCGGAATCGAAGCGCCCGGCCATTCCGTAGACAAACGCCAGATTCTGCTTATGGCGGGCTGTCGAGTCGGGATGGGCCGCGACCTGTTCCATCTCGCCGATGGCCTCGTCATAAGCCTGAGAAACCACCAGGGACAGGGCCAAATTGTTGCGGGCGCTGACAATGTTGGGATCAAGGACCAGGGCAGCCCGGTAATGCCGCTGGGCACCGATTCCATCGCCTTTCAGATCGTGGGCGACGCCGAGCTTGTTGTGCAGTGACGCCGACGGCACCTGGGCCAGGGACCGGTTGAAATGATCGATGGCATCCTCGAAGGCGCTGCGCGAGACCAGGACCGTGCCTAGACCCTCCAGAGCCCTGGCAGAGCGGGGATCCACCCTGACGGCACTGCGGTAGGCGGTTTCCGCCTCATGGAGCTTGCCAAGGGCGAGATTGGCCTCGCCCAGCCCGATCAGGGGCAGAGGGTTAACAGGGGCGCTCTCATGAACAGAATTAAAGAAGCGGATTGCCGTATCATAATCCTCGTTGGACAGGGCATTCTGCGCGACACGCATGCGAATTTTGTCGATCCGGGCAAGTTCCGTGATCTTAACCTTGGATTGCAATGCCGGGTACATGCCCGACTGTTCGCCCTGTAACTCCTGTACCAGGTCCGAACACGCGGTTACCGATATCGCGACCAAACAAAATAGTAGTCCGCGCATCAACTGCAGCACGAAATGGCGCATTACTCGCCCCCCATAGATTCCGATGCCCTATGATTTGCGTGCTATGCTTAATGAATGATTAACGGCGGATTCACTACTCCCTATGCTCTTAATTTACGTAATTTCTTGTGATAATAAAGGGTTACATCATTTTTATAATGTTATTTGTTATTATAAAGTGTAGCTGATTTTATAAGTTCCGTGTTTTTACAGGATAAATCACAGCCCATGACCGATCCGACCGATCCCAAACTGAAGGAACTGACCGACTCCACCATCCGGCATTATGACCAGAACGCCGCGGCATTTTGGGAAGGCACACGGGATCATGACGTCTCCCAGAACTATGCCGCCCTGCTCGAGGCCATCCCCGGCGAGCCCCCCTTCCGCCTGCTGGATTATGGCTGCGGACCGGGCCGGGATCTCCGCTATTTCAGGGATTTGGGGCATGAACCGGTCGGTCTGGAGGGATCTCAGGCCTTCGCCGCCATGGCCAGGGATCATTCCGGCGCCGAGATCTGGATCCAGGATTTTACCGAACCGGACCTCCCAAAGGACCGGTTTGATGGAATTTTCGCCAATGCGTCCCTGTTTCACGTGCCAAGAGAGCGCATTGGTGCCGTTCTTCAGGCCATACTGGCCAGTCTGGTTCCGGCCGGGATCCTGTTTTCGTCCATGCCCCGTGGCAATGACGAGGAAGACGTCGCGGGAAAGCGTTTCGGGGTCTATTACCGGGATGAAACCTGGCTCACCCTAGTCAAAAAGGCCGGATTCGAGCCCATTCACCACTATTACCGGCCGGCCGGCGTGCCCCATGAGGAACAACGCTGGCTAGCGTCCGTCTGGCGCAAACCGGCAAGCTGAGGCCATCATACAGGTGACAAAACCGGCACAATTGGCGATGCTAGTCCCGGTCCCATAAGATCGTTTGAAAAACGCCAAAGGAATCAACCAGATGCGCATCGCAGCCGTCGATCTCGTCAGTAATACATGCTTTCCGGCGCTGGCCGCCGACGAGCTCGGATTTTTCAAGGAAGAAGGGGTTGATGCCCGGATCGAGCTCGTGTCGGCCATGGGCTCCACACGGGCGCTCCGCGAGGGCTCGGCCGATGCCATGATCGCCGGTTCGGTGTTTGATGTCCTCACCGAATTCACCGACTGGAAAGAGGCCAAAATCTGCGTGGCTCTGTCCCAGGGCACGCCCTGGCTCCTGACAGTCCGCGCCGATCTCGCGGTGGAGCGCGGTGATGTTAAGTCCCTGCGCGGATTACGTTTTACCGCCGCGGAGGGGCCGGATCTGGTGTTCAAGCAGATGCTGCGCAGTGGCGGGCTGGATCCGGAAAACGATTTGGAGATCATAGAGTTGCCGGGCGCCAAGGAACGCGACGTGTCGTTTGGCGTATTCGCGGCACAGGGGCTCCAGGAAGGGAAAATCGACGGATTCTGGGCCAATGCCATGGGTGCCGAGACCGCCGTCACAAGCAGAATTGGCAAGATTCACGTGGACGTCAGGCGGGGCGACGACCCCGGCGACATCCGCTTTGCGACCTTCGCCGGGCTGGCGACCACCGACGATTATCTCGCCCGTGAGCCGGAGGCGATCGACGCCGCGGTGCGCGCCATCGTCAAGGCGCAGAAGGCGTTACGCGCTGATCCATCCCTGGCACGCGAGGTGGGCAACCGCATATTTCCGTCGGAATCCGCTGCTTTAATCGCGGCAATCGTCGAGCGCGATGCCCAATTCTATGATCCCGCCATTACCGAAGAAGCGGTTCTACGCCTTAATAGCTTCGCGCAATCCGTCGGTCAGCTGAGTGGGCCGGTATCCTATGATCAGGTGGTCGCCAGCCGTTGCTGCCCCCTGTGGACAGGCGTTTAGAACAGCAGCGGCATTGTACAAACGGCCCCTGCCCCGGGAAAAACCGGCGTTCTGACGCCGATTGTCCGCTTTCGAGCCATTTTTGGACGTTATCGAGGCAGCTGACCGATTTCTGGCCGATCACAAGTTTCAGCTGTTTTCCGCCATTTTTCCATGCGCCAGCCGCCGCCAATATGCGATCAAGTATCTAAAATTTTACCCAAATTAGAAATTCATGAAAATTTTCTTAAGAGATCGCTAAACAAAAATCTCCATATTTATCAAACGACGGGAGAGGTTTTGGAGTGAGCTCACATGGTTTGGGTGAAATTTTCTGGCCTGAGAAAGCTATCCGATTGCCTGACCCGCTTCGGGCGGGATCGCAGCGGCGCGCTTATGGTGACCTATGCCCTCATATTGCCGTTTCTGCTGGGCGTGATCGGTCTGGGTGTCGAATCCGGGATCTGGTACGCATCCAAGCGTAATATCCAGACCCAGGCTGATGCCGCGGCGCTCTCCGGCGCTTATGAACGCCGGCGAGGCAATCCGTCCTATAGCGTCGTTAGTGCCGCTGCCTTGAAAGAAGCCGAGCGCAACGGCTACGTCAACGCCGCGCCCCATTCGATCGTTATCAACAACCCGCCGACCTCGGGTCCGAGCGCGGGGAACCAGGCCTCAGTGGAAGTCATCGTAACAGAGCAGCAACAACCTTTGTTCTCGTCTCTTTTCCTGAACCAGCTCTCGGTTAAGTCCCGCAGCGTCGCCACGGTCGAGACCACCGGAACAGCGTGCGTTCTCGCCATGGACCCCAGTGCCAGCAACGCCATTATGAACCAGGGCAACCCTACCATCCTGATGGATGGCTGCGTCATGGCGGCGAACTCGACCGATTCTTCCGCCATTAGCATATCGGGCTCGGCCATTGTGGATGCTGACTCCCTTTGGACGGCGGGCGACATATCCATCGGGGGCTCCGCGACGGTATCTCTGGATTCCGCGCCCACGATCAACGCGTGGCCTCTTCAGGACCCCTACGCGGGCATCACCATACCCACTTTCGGGGCGTGTGATCACAACAGCAAGACCTATGCAAATGAGACCGCGACAATCGATCCCGGCGTATTTTGCTCCGGTCTTACTTTCGGGACCAGTGCGGTTATCACGCTGAATCCGGGCACCTACTACATCGACGAAGGAGATCTAAAATTTAACGCGAGCGCATATGTTCGCTGCTCCTGTCCCGATCCCGAGGATGGCGTGACGTTCGTGCTGACCAGTAGCGCCGGAAATGCCGGTGCTATCGGCACGGTCACCATCAATGGTGGTGCCGATGTCATATTGCGGGCGCCCACCGATCCGGCCGACCCTTTCAAGGGAATTCTGGTGTACCAGGACCCGCTCGCCCCCGCGGGCCAGAGCCTCAAGTTCAATGGCGGCTCGACCATGCTGCTCACGGGTGCCCTCTATGCCCCCAGCCAGACCATCGAATGGTCCGGCGGGAACTCCGCCGCCGGGTCCACCTGCACGCAGATCGTGGGTAATCAGGTCAAATTCGTTGGTAATACAGAGATTGTGAATACGGGCTGCGAAACCGCCGGTATCACGCCCCTTGCCATTGTTGGCGTGAAGGTCACCGAATGATGAAAATCAGAAAACCTAAAATGTTCAACCGCTTCGCCTCCTGCGAAAGCGGTAATGTGCTGGTCGAGTTCGGCATGGTCGCCATGCTCCTGATGGGTACCGTGGTCGGCGCCATCGAATTTACCGCTGTCATGACCCAGAATACCAAGCTGTCCAACGCCGCGCGGGCAGCGGTCGAACATGCCATGAAGGACCCGGCGGCGGTGACGGAGATAGCCGACGTTGCTGTAAAGTCGGGAAATCTCGATTCCAATACGCTGAACGTCGCCGTCAGCACCTTCTGCGAATGCCCCGGCGTGGGAGCAGTGGGTTGCGGTGATACCTGTTCGGGAGGGGAAACCAACAATTCGTTTGTTACGGTCAATCTGACCCAGCCCGCCGAGAGTTATTTCCACGGAAGCGGCTTCTTAACCAGCTTCTCGCTGGCTAAATCAGCAACCCTGCGAATGAGATGACCGGATTGTTCAAAAACCTCTCCCTGTCCCGCTGTTTCCCCCGCGGGAGGCGATTAGGCGAGACGGTGCGTGGCTGCCTGACCGACCGCGCCGGAATAGCCGCTGTCGAATTCGGCATGGTCCTGCCCATGTTCCTGCTCTTCCTGTTCGGGACCGTTGAATTCGGGCGGTTTATGTGGAGTGAAAACGCTTTGGATTATGCCGCCGATCAGACCGCGCGCTATGCCCTGGCCAACCCGTCAGCGACAACATCTGATGTTAAAACCTATGCGGAAAGCCAGTTCACAACAATCGACAAGGCCGACGTCACCGTCATCGTGGCCGATGAATTGCTGAATGGTATCAATTATCTGAAGGTGACGGTGACCCATCCCTACGAAACGCTCCTGCCCCTGGTGCCGTTTGGCCCCTTCACGCTGACACGGGTTTCCCGAACCCCGAAATGATCCCTGCCGCCCAACAGCGTCGTCTGAGGATCTAACCCGCCATTTCCGCCAGTTTATTGACCAGGTTACGGGCACCGCGCAGCCTTGTGGCCTCAGCGTCCCAGTCTCGCCGCACCACCAGCTTCTGATCGGGCCGGACGGACATGCGGCCCGGTTCTTCCTGGATGAGCTGGATCAGGGCGCCCGGCTGAGCGTATGTGTCGTTATGGAAAGTGATAACCGCGCCCTTCGGGCCGGCGTCCAGCTTTTCAATACCTGCTCGGCGGCAATATTGTTTTATCGTAATGACTTGCAGGAGGTTTTCCACCTCATCCGGTAACTTCCCGAAGCGGTCGATCATCTCGGCAGCAAAGCCTTCGATGGCGCTGGCCTCAACCAGGGACGCCAGCCGCCGATACAGGCTGAGCCTAAGATCCAGATCCTCCACATAGGTTTCAGGGATCAGGATCGGCGTGCCGATGGTGATTTGCGGGCTCCAGTCGGTGTCCGACGCGCCTTCCATGCCGCGGGCATTGGCAACGGCCTCCTCCAGCATCTGCTGATAGAGCTCCACACCCACTTCGCGGATGTGCCCGGATTGTTCCTCACCCAGCAAGTTCCCGGCGCCGCGGATATCCAGATCGTGGCTCGCCAAGGTAAAGCCGGCCCCCAGGGAATCCAGAGATTGCATGACTTCGAGGCGTTTGGAGGCGGCTTCGGTCACCCGCTTGCGGGGCGGCAGGGTCAAATAGCAATAGGCCCGGACTTTCGAGCGCCCGATACGCCCGCGAAGCTGGTAAAGCTGGGCCAAACCGAACATATCGGCGCGATGCATCACCAGGGTGTTGGCAGTGGGGATATCGAGACCGGATTCAATGATCTGGGTGGACAGCAGCAGCTCGGTCTTGCCGTCATAGAAGCCGTTCATGACGTCTTCCAGGGCCGTCGGGGGCATCTGGCCATGGGCCACGGCGATTTTCACGTCCGGCAGCAGTTCACGGAGCTGTTCCTCCACCTCCGCCAGATCCCGGATACGGGGGCAGACATAGAAAATCTGCCCGCCGCGGAACCGTTCGCGCATGATGGCTTCGCGGATGATCACCGGATCGAACGGCAACACAAAAGTCCGTACCGCCAGCCTGTCCACCGGCGGCGAAGCGATCATGGAGAGGTCTTTCACCCCGGTCAGCGCCATCTGAAGCGTGCGCGGGATGGGTGTGGCGGTCAGGGTCAGAACATGAACATCCGACCGCATCTGTTTCAGCCGCTCCTTGTGGGCGACGCCGAAATGCTGCTCTTCATCGACGACGAGCAGCGCCAGATCCCGGAATTTCATGGATTTGGCCAGCAGCGCATGGGTGCCGATGACGATATCCACGTCGCCATTGGCGATGGCCTCCTTTGTCACAGCCGCCGATTTGGGGGTCACCATCCTCGACAATTGCTCGATGCGCACCGGATAGCCGCGAAACCGCTCCTGAAAGGTGGCTAAATGCTGGCGGCACAGCAGGGTTGTGGGCACGATCACCGCCACCTGCGCGCCGGCCATGGCGGTGGCAAAGGCAGCCCGCAGCGCCACTTCGGTCTTGCCGAAGCCCACATCGCCGCAGATCAGCCGGTCCATGGGCCGTCCGGAGGTCAGATCGGCGATGGTGTCGTCGATGGCGCGGTGCTGGTCGTCGGTCTCGTGATAAGGGAAACGGGCGCAGAATTCCTCGTATATGGCGGCTTCCGGCACCAGCTTACGGCCCGGTTTCAGGGTGCGGGCGGCGGCAATCTTGATCAACTCGTCGGCCATCTCGCGCAGCCGTTCCTTGAGCTTGGCCTTGCGCGACTGCCACCCGGCCCCGCCGAGCCGGTCCATGGTGACCACCGCGTCCGACGAGCCGAACCGGGTCAGCACTTCCACGTTTTCCACCGGCACATAGAGCCTGTCGCCGCCGCCATAGACCAGCCTGAGGCAGTCATGGGGCGTATTAGCGGCGGTTATGGTCTCCAGACCCTCATATTTGCCGATACCGTGCTCCATATGGACCACGTAATCGCCCAGCGACAGCTCGGCCGCATCAGCGATGAAGGCCTCGGCCTGGCGCTTGCGCGGCGCCGGCCGGTCGAGACGGTCGCCGAGGATGTCCTGTTCGGCGATCAGGGTCACATCATCGGTGGAAAACCCATGTTCCAGACCGAGAACAAACAGCCCGGTGGCACTTTTGGGCAAATCGAGGAATTCGTCCCAGTTTTCGACGATTTTCAGGGTTCCGGCGCCATGTTCCTCGAGCACCCGGGTCAGCCGGTCGCGGGATCCGGCGGTGAAGGCGGCGATGGCGGTATGCTTGTTCTGCCGCCGTTCCGCCGACAGATAATCCCGCACCGCGTCGTAGACCGTGCGCGGCGCCGTATCGTCGTCCCCGTGATCTTCCACCCGCGCCGCCGAAAAATCCTGACACCGCCTGCCGCGCGCCTCCACGATTGAGACGAAATCCTCGCCGGGGCTGCCCGGTGGCGCCGAAAAGGGCGAAAACCAGCCGCTGGCATGCTGCGACAGGTGGTTTTCCCACTCATCGCCGGTCAGATAGAGCCGATCGGGCGGTAACGGCCGATAAGGCGCCGGCCCGTCCCCGGATCCTTTCCTGGACGCATCCAGATAGCTCAGCCTTGCATCATAAAACTCCGCAATGGAGGTAAATCGGGCGTCGATGGCCTCTTCCACCTGATAATCGAACGTAAGTGCCGCCTCGGGCACGTAATCAAAAAGGGTTTCCAGCTTCTCATAGAACAAAGGCAGCCAATGCTCGGCGCCGATGGCCTTTTGCCCCTGGGAGACGGATTCATAGAGCGGATCGTCGTCGATCACGCCGAAAATTTCGCGGTAACCGGTGCGAAACCGACCGATAGTGGCCTCATCGAGGGTCAGTTCGCTCACCGGCTGCAGCGTCAGCAGGCTGGCCTCGGCATCGCTGCGTTGAGTCACCGGGTCGAAATGGCGCATACGCTCGATTTCATCGCCAAACAGATCCACCCGCACCGGTGTGTCGCTGCCGGTGGGGAAAATATCGATGATTCCGCCGCGCACCGCATATTCGCCGGATTCCCGGACCGTACCGGTGCGGTGATAGCCGTTTCCGGTCAAAAACCCGGTGAGCGTATCCAGATCCAGCCGTTGCCCGGCCTCGATGCGGAAAACCGCGTCGCGAAACGTCGCTGCCGGCGGCACGCGCTGAAGGATACCGTTGATTGTGGTCAGGACAATCAGCGGCCCGCTGTCTTCTCCTCGCGCCGCCAGATTCCCCAAGGCATGGATTCGGGCGCTGGCCACCTCGCCGTTGGGCGATACCCGGTCATAGGGCAGACAATCCCATGCCGGAAAGCGGAATACGGGGAGCGACGGCGCGAAAATGGCCAGGGAATCGCCAAGCTGCGCCAAGCGTTTGTCGTCGCGCGCCACATGGATGACCGGCATGGGCGACGATGCGGCAATTTCGGCGAGCGCGAGGGCATCGAGCCCCTCGGGCACGCCGGCCAGCCGAACACGGCCAATTTTAGAAAATGGATTGGTATTAATAATCAATTGTTTAACAGGGCATACTTGAACTGGATTATCGCTTTTAAAACATCATTGTCATGGCGCTGGGGCGGCGCTTCCTGCTCACTGATCCAGGCCATGATATCGGGGTCGCTTTCCGCCAGCAGGGCCTCGAACGCCGCGAAGGTTTCGCTGGACATGGATGCCATATGGGCGTGCGCGAACCCGCCGATGATGAGATCGGCTTCCTTGGTGCCGCGGTGGGTGCTTTGGAAAAGCAAACGCTTGCGGCGGTGCGCCTCGCTATGGTCCGGCATTACGGGTCCTTCAGAAGCGCATAGGGTATAGAACGTGCTTGCGCCCTTGTCAGCTTTCCCGCGACAATCTTGTCATGCGACCCGAACTTTTATTCCCGCTGTTTGCCCCGGTCACCAGCCTGCCCGGTATCGGGCCCCGTCTGGCCACCGCCATAACCAAGCTTGCCGGCGAGCACGTGGTGGATCTGCTGTGGCATCTGCCCACCGGACTCATAGACCGCCGGTTCGCGCCCAAGATCGTCGAGGCCATTCCCGGCGCCATCGCCACCATGACGCTGAGCATCGATTCCCACCAGCCGCCGCGTATCCCGCGCCTGCCCTATCGGGTCATGTGCAGCGACGAGACCGGCACGCTGGAACTGGTGTTTTTTCATGCGCGGGCGGAATATCTGGAGAAAATACTCCCGGTGGGCACTGAACGGGTCATCAGCGGCAAGATCGAGGATTTTCAGGGCCGGCTGCAAATGACCCATCCCGATCACATGGTGGAGCTGGAGGAGGCGGACACCCTGCAGGCGGTGGAGCCGACCTACCGGTTAACCGCCGGGCTGACGTCGAAACCGCTGCTGCGCGCCATAAACGGCGCCCTGGACCGGGCCCCGGCGCTACCGGAATGGCAGGACCCGGCCTGGAAGGCCAAAAACGGCTGGCCGGACTGGCGGGAATGCCTTTCCGTGGCCCATGCGCCGGAAGGCGAAGACGATCTCACGCCGGACACCGCCGCCCGCCAAAGGCTGGCCTATGACGAGTTGCTGGCCGATCAGCTTGCCCTGTCCATCGTCCGGGCCAGTCAGCGCGACCGACCGGGCCGAATGTTCAAGGGCGACGGCCATCTGCGGGACAGGGCCATTGCCGGGCTGCCGTTCAGCCTGACACCGTCGCAGATCACCGCATCGGCGGAGATTTCCGGCGATATGACAGCGCCCCTCCGCATGTTGCGCATCCTGCAGGGGGATGTGGGCAGCGGTAAGACCATCGTCGCCTATCTCGCCATGCTGCAGGCGGTGGAGGCAGGCACCCAGGCCGCAATCATGGCGCCCACCGAAGTGCTGGCGCGGCAGCATTTCGCTACAATAGAACCGCTGGCGCGGGAAATCGGGCTCTCGGTGGCGCTCCTGACCGGCCGCGACAAGGGCAAGGCGCGGGCAAAAATCCTCGACGGGCTGAAATCCGGCGAAATCGCGCTGGCTGTCGGCACCCATGCCCTGTTCCAGCAGGATGTGGAATTCCGCGATCTGGGCCTCGCCGTGGTCGACGAACAACACCGTTTTGGGGTTCATCAGCGTCTCATGCTGGCCGCCAAGGGCGCTGCCGCCGATATGCTGGTCATGACCGCCACCCCGATCCCCCGCACCCTCATGCTGTGCGCCTATAGCGACCTTGATTCATCGCGGCTGACCGATAAACCGGCCGGACGCCAGCCCATCGACACAAGGGCACTCCCCCTGTCCCGTATCGAAGACGTAGCGCACCGGCTGAAAGGCGCCATAGCGGGCGGTGCCCGTGTGTTCTGGGTCTGTCCGCTGGTGGATGAGTCCGAGGCGCTGGATCTGGCGGCGGCAACAGAACGGCACGTGGCCCTCGACCGCCAGTTTCCCGGCCGGGTCGGGCTGGTTCACGGGCAGATGAAAGGCCCCGCCAAGGACAAGGCCATGGCGGCCTTCGCGCGCGGCGATACGGATATCCTGGTGGCCACCACGGTGATCGAAGTGGGGGTCGACGTGCCCGAGGCCACCATCATGGTCATCGAGCACGCGGAACGGTTCGGTCTTGCCCAGCTCCATCAGCTGAGGGGCCGGGTCGGGCGCGGCGACAAACCGTCCTCATGCCTGCTGCTCTATGGCGCACCCCTGACCCAAACCGCCAAGGCCCGTATCGAAATCCTGCGCGAGACCGATGACGGCTTTCGCATCGCCGAGGAGGATCTCAGGCTGCGCGGCGCCGGGGAACTGCTGGGCACGCGGCAAAGCGGGCTTCCGGCCTTCCGGCTGGCCGATATCGCCCGTCATCAGGAACTGATGCTGGCGGCGCGGGACGATGCAAGGCTGATCCTCGATCGCGACCCGGATCTGCAGACCGACCGCGGCAAGGCTCTGCGCGTGCTGCTCTATCTGTTCGAAAAGGACGCGGTGGTCCAGACCCTGCGGTCGGGCTAGGGATTATTCCGCCGCCGCTTCCTTGTTGGGACCGGGATCGCTGTCGATGGTCTTCTCATCGCCGTTGGCGGGCTTTACCTTGACGATGCCTTTTTCATGGGCCGGGCGCCGGTCTTCCGGTGTCACGATGCCGCCGGAGACGATCATCTTGATCCCCTCCTCCACCGTCATGGACAGAACCACCAGCTCGCGCTTGGGAATGAACAGCAGATAGCCCGACGTGGGGTTGGGCGTAGTGGGCAGGAACACATTGACCACGTCGTCTTCCGTGCTGTCCTGAATCTCCCCTTCGGTGTTGCCGGTAATAAACCCCATGGCCCAGGAGCCGCGCCGCGGGTACTCGAACAGCACCACTTCGCGAAAGGCGTTGGATTTGTTGGCGAAGACCGTCTCCAGGATCTGTTTGAGGGCGCTGTAGACGCTGCGGATGATGGGCATCCGGTTGAGAACGCGTTCGCTGGTCCGCACCCAGAAGCGGCCCAGCATGCCGGCGGTCATGGCACCGATCATGGTCAGCACCAGACAGACCACAAGCAGCCCCAGCCCGGGAACGCTGAACGGCAGATAGGTTTCCGGATTATAGAGCGGCGGGATGAGCGGCGTGACCTTGCTGTCGATCCACTCGACGATCAGCCAGGCGAGATAAAAGGTGATGGCGATGGGCGCCGTGATCAGGATACCGGCGAAGAAATAGCCCCGCAGATGGCGCCGCAGACTGATGGGCGGCACCCTGATTTCGGGCGGAAGGCCGCCGTCGCCGGAATCCGATCGTTTGTTTTTCTGGTCCATCACCTTACCCGTTAGCACATGGCCCTGAAATTAGGCATGGTCCATGGCGGATCAAGACGGCATACGCCGTTATGCCCTCTGAAGGTAGGACAAAAAGTAAAAAAAATTTTTAAATTACCCCAAAGAGGCGATGGGTGGCGGGGCCGTAAAGCTTGGAAACGAGAAGCAAGACAATGAGAAAATTCGGCGGATTTCAGGCTGGATTCTCTGGCAATGGGGTTGGATCATGCCTAAATGTTCTGACATTGGCGGATAACGCCCATTGTCATTCTTTGTCTGGGGGAGATTTCATGGATTTGCTTGCGAGAACATACGGTCTGGCCATATTTTTTGCCGCATGTCTGCTGGTCACCGGCCCCGCCTCGGCGGCGGGCAGCGACGATATGGATGACAAGATCAAGCAGGCGGTCTCTTCCATCAAGGACAAGGATTACAAGGACGCCATCGAGCGGCTCAAGGAAGTGCTCGATGATTCCGCCGACAATGCCGATGCGCTGAATTATCTGGGATACAGCTACCGCAAGCTGGGCGATTACGAGCAGGCGGTGGATTATTATCAGCAGGCGCTGGGGGTGGACGAAAACCACAAGGGCGCCAACGAATATCTCGGTGAGGCCTATCTCGAACTCAAGCAGCCCGACAAGGCGAAGAAGCATCTCGACCGGCTGGCCAAGATCTGCGGGCCGTCCTGCGAAGAATACCGCGATCTGAAGGCCGCCTACGATTCCTATCAGGCAGCCGGCAAACAGAGTTGATCGGCACCGATATATTGTCATCCCGGACAAGGCGACGAGGGTCCGGTTTAACCCCACCAGATGCTTTTAGCGCGCCGGACGGCGCGCGACCCCCCACCTACACCTCCCCCCTATAGAGTGGGGAGGGAAAGTTTTTTCAACGGCTTACGATTTTAATTT
>JABJKO010000229.1 GCA_018660305.1 Rhodospirillaceae bacterium | reverse complement strand
GTATGATCAAGATGCCCGGTTTCGCAGCACGATCGAAATGTCGCGCTATCGCTTTGGCGAGGGGCAATACCGCTATTTCGACAATCCCCTGCCGCCCCTGGTCGCCGGGCTGCGCAACGACCTGTATTGCCACCTGGCACCCATCGCCAACCGCATGGCTGCCCGGTTGCCCGGCGAACAGACGTTCCCCGCCGATCTGAAGGCCTACCAGCGTATTTGTCATCAAGCGGGCCAGTTGCGACCGACGCCCCTGTTGCTGCGCTACGAAGCGGGCGGATACAACCGCCTGCACCAGGATCTCTATGGCGGTGAAAATTTCCCTCTGCAGGCTGTGTTCCTGTTGAGTAGGCCGGGGGAGGACTTCACGGGCGGTGAGTTCCTGTTGCTGGAAAACCAACCCCGAGCCCAGTCCATCGGCCAGGCCATCGCCCCCGTGCAAGGCGAAATGCTGATAATTCCGGTTAAGGAACGACCCGTTGCGGGCAAGCGCGGCGATTATCGCGCGCCCATGCGCCATGGCGTGAGCCGCATTCACACCGGCCTGCGCTATACCATGGGCATGATCTTCCACGATGCCGAATAGGATGCGGAATAGGGCGGGGCGAAACGGAAATCTCGATCTAGAGGTTCCAATTCACCCAGGCCCCGCGTTTGCCCTTGCGTTGGCTGCGCAGGATCAAATCTTCGATGTCGTAGCCGTTTAGCTCAAGCCATTGCAACGACGGCCCGGGCCAAGCGACCGCCGGCAGGTCGACCCGGCCTTGGCGGTCAAGCCGTACGCCCTCGACCCGAAGGCGACGCTTCTGCTCCGGATCCGGGCCGCCGTGGCGCCGGATGGCAATCTTGCCTTGGCTATTTATGATGCGGTGCCAGGGCACATCGGAGCCCATGGGCAGGGTGGCCATGGCGCGCCCGACCCGCCGTGCCGTAATGACCCCGGCAACCAGCGCCACCTGGCCATAGGTTGCCACCCGTCCAACCGGGATCTGCCGCGCCACCTGATAGATTCGCGCTTCAAGCTCCCCCGACGGCAATTTTCCCACAGTTGCTTCCGACGGCGCCATATCGGTTCCCAAGCCCTTTCCCGCTCATCAGTTAAGCCGAGGCCATTTTAGCTCGACCCGGCATTTGCAGCATCATAGCCTTTATAGACCTCCGGGAATCGGAACAAGAAAAGGAAAGTGACGAGAATGCCCCATCACATAAGCGAAGAGCATCTTTTCACCTTCGCCGTCATCGCCGACACCCATGTCACCGAGGAGGAAGCTTCAGCTATCGGCGGATACGATGTGGACACCGTGAAGCTGGGCGCGGCGCGATCAGCCTATGTGGTTCGCGAGCTCAATCGTCTGGCGCCCGATTTCGTTGTTCATCTCGGCGACATCACGCACCCCGAACCGGGCACGCCAGCCTATGAAGATTCGGCGGAACGCTTCCACTCGGTGTACGAAGCGCTCGAATGCCCCCTGTATCTGGTGGCCGGAAATCACGATATCGGCGAAAAAGCCTATGGTGGTGAACCCCTGCCGCCTCAGCAAACGCAGCTCACTGTCAACGATGACATGATCGCTGAATATGAGCGGCATTTTCAGGCCCAGTATTATTCCTTCGAACACCAGGACTGCCTGTTCGTGATCATAAACGGCATGATCGTCAACTCCGGCCTGGACTGTGAGGCGCAACAGCGTAAATGGCTGGAAGCTCTGCTAGCGGAAAACCAGGGCCGGCGCGTCTTCATGTTCTCGCATTACCCAGCCTATCTGTCTCGCCCGGATGAGCCCGGCCACTATGACGCCACGGACGAGCCGGGTCGGTCATGGCTGCTGGGGATATTGGAGCGCCACAAGGTCGAAGCCTTTTACGCCGGGCATGTCCATAACTTCTTTTTCAACCGCCATGGCGCGACCAGTTGTTACGTGCTGCTGTCGGTCTGTTTCCTGCGCCATGACTACCACGAGCTGTTTCGCATCGCGCCGGGCATGAAACAGGGGCGGCACGACGGCGCCAAGCTTGGCTATGCCGTTGTCCAGGTGCATGACGAGGGGCATCTTAGTCACATCATCCGCACCCATGGTCGGACCGATGACCCGGCCGGGGAGGTCGAACATGCTCTGCCGCTGGTTCACGGTCTGGCATCGAGGGGCGGCGGTGTCGG
>JABJKO010000227.1 GCA_018660305.1 Rhodospirillaceae bacterium | reverse complement strand
GTAGCAGAAATTCTCCACAAGCATGGTGTCGCCCGGCCGGCTGAGAGCGGAAATGGCAACTGCCATGGCGTGCTGTCCGCCCATGGTCAGCATCACCTCGTCGGGCTGGGGCGTGTATCCGGTGCGCCGCAGCCAGGTCGCGCCCGCCTCGCGATGGCGCATGATGCCGGCGGCACCCTGATATTCCATCAGGGCCGCGTTGTCGGTTGTCGCCAGGTCTGCCAGGGCCTCGCGCAGAGGCTGGTCCCATACGGGCGACGCGAAGACGCTGATGGACAGATCGATCATGGCGCCGGGGGCGTCCGGCGGCAGGACAAAACCAGTTTCCGGCGCGTCGAACCGGCGCACGTAGGTACCGCTGCCCACCTGTCCGTCAACCAACCCACGACGGCGCGCCTCGGCATAGGCCCGGGTGACCGTGCCCACCGATATGCCAAGCTGATAGGCCAGTTCGCGCTGCGGCGGCAATTGTTCGCCCGGCTGAAGGCGGCCCGCAGTGATGTCCGCGCCGATGGCGTTTGCCAACTTTTGGGCCTTCAGTCCGGAATGTTGCGAGAGATCTGGCAGCCAAATTGTCATAGTGACAATTTTACTTTTGACTCTATAGCGTGTCAATTATATCTCTTTTATAGAGACAAAATTGGGGTTATTTGTATCAATTGGAGATAATTGTGTCTAAAAATATCGATACAATTTTAGCGCCAGGCCTCCAGACCCTGTGGTCGAGCCTGTTCAGCAGGCTGTTGCGTCAACCGGTGGAAACAGCAAGCCATAGGAAATCTGCGGATGCAGCGCCAAAACACCCCGGTCCCGCACCGGCGATGCTAATGGCTTCCCGTGATATTGCCCCGCTAATTGTCCGGACAGCGGACCGTCTCGCGGATTGGCAGGAGCGCCAAGCGGGCAGACAGTATTTGATGGGTCTGGACGACAGGCAGCTCGGGGACATGGGCGTCACACGCTGCGATGCGGAAAAGGAATACAGCAAGCCGTTCTGGCGCACTTAGGGAGATTAGGGAGAGACAGCCGTGACCACCATTCCGCTTTATCAGATCGACGCGTTTACCGACCGGCTGTTTGCCGGTAATCCGGCGGCCATCTGTCCGCTGGAAAGCTGGCTGGATGAGTCAGCCATGCAGGCCATCGCGGCCGAAAACAATCTCGCCGAGACGGCGTTTTTCGTTCCCGAGGGCGATGGCTACCATTTGCGCTGGTTTACCCCGGTAAACGAAGTCGACCTCTGTGGCCATGCGACCCTGGCGGCCGCCTTTGTCTTGTTCCAAAGTCTTGGTGTTACCGGTGATACCGTTTCGTTCTCCACCCGGAGCGGCGATCTGACAGTGGCGCGCAACGGAGATCTCCTGGAACTGGATTTTCCCGCCATCCCGGGGGAGGCGGTTACGCCGCCGGATCCCCTGATCGACGGCCTTCATTGCCGGCCAACGGAAACCTTCCTCGCCAGCAACTATATGGCGGTGTTCGATACAGAAGCGGAGATCGCGGCGTTAGCGCCGGATATGGCGGCCCTCGCAACGCTGCATCCCGCCGGGGTAATCGCGACGGCGCCGGGTGACAATGCGGATTTCGTGTCCCGCTTTTTGGCGCCCTCCCATGGCATTCCGGAGGATCCGGTCACCGGGTCGGCGCACTGCATGTTGATTCCCTACTGGTCGGCGCGGCTGGACAAAAAGACTCTGGTGGCGCGTCAGATATCCGCCCGCGGCGGTGATCTGGTTTGCCAGGTACGGGGTGACCGCGTCGGCATCGCCGGTCGTGCGGTTCTTTATATGACCGGCGAGATCAGTATTTAGGTTTAACCCCGCGGCCGTCCCAGGCGGGGTTCGCCGCGCAGCATGAATTTGCGGCGGTCCTCGTCATTGATCATGCCCAGCACCACCTTACGGTATCCTTCCACCGCTTCGGCGCCGGCTTCGCGATAGGCCTTTGCAATGCGGTCGCGCTGGTTATGGGTCAGCTGCTTTTCGAGATCGCTGCCCTTCTGGGTGAGTTCCAGCAGGCGTTGGCGGCGGTCGCGGATGCCTTGTTTCTGGGTAATGAATTCTTCACGCACCAACTGGCTTAATACCCGCGACAGGCTTTGCTTGGTGATTTTGAGGATGCTCAGCAATTCGGAGACGGTAATTCCCGGATTGCGGCCGACGAAATAGATCACCCGGTGGTGTGCCCGGCCGAAGCGGTATTTGGCCAGGATGGCATCGGGTTCGGCGGTAAAATCGCGATAGGCGTAGAAAATCAGCTCTATGCCCTGGCGCAACTCCTCATCGCGCAGGAAAAGCGGATTTACACCGGATTTTATGTCAGTCATGTTGACATATATGACCCTTAATGATACGGAGAGCAACCAGTTTTCGAAACTCGGTTGTGACCCCGTTTTGCGACCCTGGGGGTGTTGGCACCATGCAGAATTTTGAAGATCAAGACGGCCAGATCTGGTTCGACGGTTCCTTAAGGCCCTGGCGCGATGCTAATTTGCACGTTCTGTCGCACGGTTTGCACTATGGCAGCTGCGTGTTCGAAGGCGAACGGGTCTATGGCGGACAGATATTCCGCCTGCGCGAACATTCCGAACGTCTGATCAATTCCGGCCGTGTTCTCGGGTTCGAGATTCCCTATTCCCTGGAGCAGATCGAACAGGCGACGCGGGATACCGTGGCGGCGCAGGGCTATAAAGACGCCTATGTACGCCCGGTGGCGTGGCGCGGCAGCGAGATGATGGGGGTCTCGGCCCAGCAAAGCAAAATTCATCTGTCCATCGCGGTGTGGGAATGGCCCAGCTATTTCTCGCCGGAAGCCCGCATGAAGGGCATCAAGCTCAAATGGGCCCAGTGGAAACGTCCGTCACCTGAGTGCGAGCCTGTGCACGCCAAGGCGGCCGGGCTCTATATGATCTGTACCCTGGCCAAGCATGATGCGGAGGCCAACGGGTTCGACGATGCGCTGATGCTCGACTGGCGCGGCCAGGTCGCCGAGACCACCGGCGCCAATATCTTTCTTGTAATCGACGGGGTCATTCATACACCCATCCCCGACTGCTTCCTCGATGGCATCACAAGACGCTCGGTGATGGGGCTGGCCCGTGACCGTGGTTTCAAGATCGAAGAACGGGTCATCATGCCCGATGATCTCTCCAGGGCCGATGAGATCTTCGTCACCGGCACCGCCGCCGAGGTCACCCCGGTGGGCCAGATCGGCGATTTGAGGTTCACCGTTGGCCCGGTCACAACGGCGCTGATGGACGATTACGAAAAGCTGGTCCATACGCCGGAATTAGTGGAAAGCCCGGCCGCGTAAATTACCACCGGTCCTCGTTGTCTTAGTAGCGCGTTCGTCGCCGCGCCAGTCCCAGCACCATCAAACCTGACACCAGGATCAGCAGCGTTCCCGGCTCCGGTACCGGATTGGGTCCGGGAGGATCGGGGATGGGGGGGCCGGCACCGATTTCCAGCCGCCAGATCTCCAGATCAAATTCCGTGACCACGCCATATGTTGCCAGGGTCCCCGGCGCGAGCCCAAAGATATTCACCGTGTCGAAATCACCCATGATGCCGTTGGATGAGCCTGTCTTGATCAGATCGAACACGGCATTAGGCGGTAGGGTCGGCATGAAGGAGAAATTGATGTTGAGGATGCCATCCAATAGGGCCATGTCGGTATCGATGCCGCCATAGTTGAAACCGCGCAAAATCCCATCAATGCCGAGATCGATGACCGCGCCATCGCCCAGCTCCAACGTATCACTGAGGATCGCGAGATTATCGTTGAGATTGAGTTTACCATTAGCGGTGCCTGTCCCGGTGGAAACGCCCACTCTCAGCGTTTCCGCTGTCAGGTTCCCATCAATGAGAGTAAGTGACCCCATCGCATTGCCTACCCCCTCGGACAGACCAACGAGCACTTCCTCGAATTCGCTGATATTGCCCCCGACGGAGAGCGTGCCATCAGCCGTCCCAAGGCTATCATTCCAGCCAATCCGCAGGTTCCGCGCAACATTGGTTCCGGCGCTCAGGTTCCCCGACATAATGTTGACGATGCCGGTTGCGTTGCCAAAGCCGTCGACC
>JABJKO010000146.1 GCA_018660305.1 Rhodospirillaceae bacterium | reverse complement strand
TGTTCGGCAGCCCCGACTATCTCGAGTGGAATTTCGGCGTCGGTTACAGCGTTCTCGGCTTCGACCTCGCGGTCAATTACACCGACACCGATATCTCCCCCAGCGCGGATGCCAATGACGCCATGGTGCTTTTTACCATCGCCAGAAGCTTCTGAGAAACGAGAGGGACATCCCATGAAAATGATCGAAGCCATAATCAAGCCTTTCAAGCTCGACGAAGTCCGCGAAGCGCTGACCGGCATCGGGGTACAGGGCCTTACCGTTACCGAGGCCCGCGGCTTCGGCCGGCAGAAGGGCCAGAAGGAAATTTACCGTGGCGCCGAATATGAAATCAGCTTCCTGCCCAAGATCCGGCTCGAAGTGGTGGTGCCGGACGATCTGGTGGAGCAGGTGGTGGAGACCGTCAAAACCTCCGCCGCCACCGGCGAGATCGGCGACGGCAAGATTTTCGTATTCGACGTTCAAAAAGCGGTTCGTATCCGCACAGGAGAAGAAGACAATGACGCGCTTTAAAGACAGAAAGTCCGCACCCCGGCCGGCCCGGAGGGTTCTGGCCCTTACCGGCGCCGCGATGGTCGCCCTCGTGGCAACTCTTTTGGCAACCCTTGAGCCGGCGATGGCCCAGGCCGCAAAACCCAGGCTGGATAGCGGCGACACGGCATGGATGCTGACATCCACGGCCCTGGTGCTGATGATGACCATCCCCGGCCTCGCGCTGTTCTATGGCGGCATGGTGCGTAAGAAGAACGTGCTGTCTGTCCTCATGCAGTGCTTCGCCATCACCTGCCTCATGTCGATTCTGTGGATGGTGATCGGCTACAGCCTGGCCTTCGCCGAGGGCAACGCCTATGTGGGCGGGCTGAGCAAGATATTCCTCACCGGCATGACGGTGGAGGCCCTGAACGGCACCATCCCGGATTCGCTGTTCATGGTCTTCCAGATGACCTTTGCCATCATCACGCCGGCCCTCATCGTGGGCGCCTTCGCCGACCGCATGAAGTTCAGCGCCATGCTGTGGTTCACCGGCCTGTGGCTGTTGATCGTCTACGCGCCGGTGACCCACTGGGTCTGGGGCGGCGGTTTCCTGGCCAATGACGGCGTACTGGATTTCGCCGGCGGCACGGTGGTCCACATCAATGCTGGAATCGCCGGCCTTGTCGCCGCCATCATGGTCGGCAAACGCAAGGGTCTCGGCACCGAAAGCCTGGCGCCCCATAATCTGGTGCTCTCGGTCATCGGCGCGGCTCTTTTGTGGGTCGGCTGGTTCGGTTTCAATGCCGGCTCGGCGGTTGCGGCCAACGGCAGCGCCGCCATGGCCATGGCGGTCACCCAGATTGCGACGGCAGCGGCCGCTTTGACCTGGATGTTCCTCGAATGGGTGCTGCGCGGCAAACCCAGCGTGCTGGGAATCATCTCCGGCGCCATTGGCGGTCTGGTGGCCATTACGCCGGCCGCCGGTTTCGTCGCGCCGATCGGTGCGCTTTGCATCGGAATCGCGGCGGGCGGCGCCTGTTACTGGGGCGCGACCTGGCTCAAACACAAGCTGGGTTACGACGACGCGCTGGATGTGTTCGGTATCCATGGCATCGGGGGCATCGTCGGCGCCATCCTAACGGGCGTCTTTGCAAGCAAGGCCATCGGCGGCACGTCCGGGCTTCTGGAAGGCAACCCCGGACAGGTTCTCACTCAGCTCTGGGGCATCGCCGCCACGGTCATCTGGTGCGCAATCGCCAGTGTCATCCTGCTGAAGCTGATCGATTTGGTTATCGGCCTGCGGGTCGACGAAGAGACCGAACGTGACGGGCTGGATCTCGGGCTCCATGGAGAAACCATACAATGACCAAATTGGCAGCCGATTATCTGAACCGGGCGCAAATCGCGCGCCGCGTAAAAGCACGGGCGATCGATGCACAGCGCAAGGTCTGGTCGGCAGGCCGGGCGGGCGCCGGTTCGACTAGGGCCAAGACCATGCCTGACAGGGCGCGGCCGACCGGGCGTCGCCCACAGCTGGCGCCGGCTGCCTGAACCCTGCTCACCGAATCTTTCGGCTCATCAACCGCCTAACCGGCCGGGGTTCCCATAGGGGCGCCCCGGCCTCTTTTTTTGTTCAAAACCGCCAATAATTGCCAATAATCCAAGGAACCGGCCATAACGGCGGGCGCCATGACGACAAATGCTTGTATCGGGCGACGGATTGGCGTTAATATTTCGTTGTTTTCTGGGGCGTTGTGGTGTGTCGTAACACCAGTGGGTGAAGAAAATCAGCTATGATCAATGATCGGCTTGACCGAATCGGCGACTATCCGTTCGACCGATTGCGGGCCCTGCTTGATTCGCACACGCCGCGCGTCAACCTCCCGCTCATATCCCTGGCGCTGGGCGAACCGCAGCACCAGCCGCCTGACATGGTCAAAGAGACCATCGCCGCCTCCGCCGATTTGTGGGGACGATACCCGCCGGTCTGGGGAACGCCGGAATTCCGCAGCACCGTCGGGGACTGGCTCACGAAGCGTTACGCCCTTCCGGCGGACATGCTGGACGCGGATTCCAGCGTCATTCCGGTATCCGGAACCCGCGAGGCGTTGTTTATGATCGCGCTGACCGCCGTGCCGGAAAAAGTACGCGGCCGACAGCCGGCGGTGTTGATGCCGAACCCGTTTTATCAGGTCTATCTCGGTGCCGCCGCCCTGTCGGGTGCGGAACCGGTCTTCGTTCCGGCGACGGCGGAAACCGGATTTTTACCGGAATTCGGATCCCTCGATTCCGAGATTTTGGACCGCACGGCGCTGGCTTATTACTGTTCGCCCGCCAATCCCCAGGGCACCGTGGCCTCGCTTGAGACGCTGACCGGCCTCATCAAACTGGCGCGGGAGCGCGGGTTTGTCGTCCTGTTCGACGAATGCTACAGCGAAATCTATGGCGATACCCCGCCCCCCGGCGGCATGGCGGCCTGTGCCGCTCTGGGCGGCTCGCTGGATAATGTGCTGGTGTTCAACTCGCTGTCCAAGCGCTCCAGCGTGCCCGGGCTTCGCTCGGGCTTCGTGGCCGGTGATCCGGAATTGATCAGCAGTTTCAAACGGGTACGCGATTACGGCGGCTCTCCTCCGCCGCTGCCGCTTTTGGCGGCGGCGACGGCGCTCTGGCAGGATGAAGCCCATGTGGAGCAAAACCGGGCGCAATACCGCCAGAAATTCGACCTGGCCGATAAATTTCTGACCGGCAGGTACGGTTATTACCGGCCCGCTGGCGGGTTCTATCTTTGGCTCGATGTGGAAGACGGCGAGGCGGCCGCCCTCAGGCTCTGGCAGGAAGCAGCCATGCGGGTCATACCCGGAATATATCTTGCAAAAACCGACGCGCAGGGACAGAACCCCGGAGCCGGCTATATCCGCTGTGCCCTGGTACACGATCTGGAAACAACCGAACAGGCGCTGCAGCGCCTGAGCACAACATTGTAATCAGGAGGCGCGTATGGCGAGCCCCGCAAATGCAACAAAATCAACGCTGCTGCCGCCGGCGGTCGTCGCCTTCGCCCAGCGGCGAACGATCGAGATCGCCGGTATCGCCGTGGCGCTGCTGGGTTGTGCCGTCGCGCTGGCGCTGCTGAGCTACCATCCGGGGGACCCGTCCCTCAATGCGGCGACCGAGATTGCGGCGCGCAACTGGTTGGGTGGGGCCGGCGCCTCCACCGCGGACATCCTGATGCAGACCATGGGGCTGGCGGCCTGGCTCCTGCCCATAATTCTGCTGGCATGGGGTTGGCGTATCGGAAGTCACCGCGGCCTCGCCCGTTTGTGGCTGCGGATTTCACTGGTGCCCATCGCCCTTTTGCTCGCCGCTTTGGCACTCGCCAGCCCCGAGGCCGGCAAAGGATGGATCCTCAATGCGGGATATGGCGGCATAACCGGCGATATGCTGCTGATCCAGGCGACCACATGGATTGGCCGGGTGGCCGCCATCGATGCACCGCTTGTGGCGCTCGCCGGCACCCTGCTGGCAATCGCCGCCCTGGTGGGCGCCCTAGGCTTCAGCGCCGCCGAATGGCGGCAGCTGGGACAATGGCTCCTGTGGCTGGGGCATCATAGCGCCCGGTCCGCCGCCGCCGGTGGTCGCCTGAGCCTCCGCCTTGGCCGGTGGTCGATGAAGACCGCCCGCAGCAGCAGGGCGCTTTGGCGACGGCGGGAACCGGTGCTTGCCGCCGACCGGACGATGGGTCCGGCGGCCCAGCCCGCACCTGCAACAATGAGATCCAACCGCCGGGAGCCGCCGCCCATGCGGGCTCTCCGGTCGAGCAAGGAAAACCTGGTCGCCCCCAAAAGCAGCAGCCCAACCCTCGGCAAGCGCGCCGAAGCGGCCCGCCAGAAAGCGCTCGACCTCGGTCCGACGGACGAGTACGTCCTGCCCTCGCTTGATCTTCTGGAATCAATTCCCATGAACCGCGCCAACGGGCGGACGGATGCCGATTCACTGGCGGAGAATGCGAGGCTTCTGGAATCGGTGCTGGAAGATTTCGGGGTCCAGGGCGAAGTGGTCAAAGTCAGGCCGGGCCCGGTGGTCACGCTCTATGAGTTCGAACCGGCGCCGGGAATTAAATCGTCCCGCGTGATCGGGCTGGCCGACGATGTCGCCCGGTCCATGAGCGCCATCTCCGTCCGCATCGCCGTGATACCGGGCCGGACGGTCATGGGCATCGAGCTTCCCAACGCCGATCGGGAAATCGTATCGTTGCGGGAGCTTCTGTCTTCCGAGGCCTATGAACGCACCAGTTCGAAACTGTCTCTGGTGCTGGGCAAGGATATTGGTGGCACGCCCGTCATCGCCGACCTCACCCGCATGCCCCACCTCCTGATCGCCGGCACCACCGGGTCGGGCAAGTCGGTGGCCATCAACACCATGATCGCCTCGCTGCTCTACCATCTGCCGCCGGAAAAGTGCCGGCTGGTGATGATCGATCCCAAGATGCTGGAGCTGTCGGTCTATGACGGCATCCCCCATTTGCTGTGTCCCGTGGTCACCGATCCGAAGAAGGCGGTGGTCGCGCTGCGCTGGACGGTGCGCGAAATGGAACAGCGCTACCGTGCCATGTCGACCCTCGGTGTCCGCAATATCGCCGGTTACAACGCACGCCTCGAGGAGGCAACACGCACCGGCGAGGTCCTGACCCGCACGGTCCAGACCGGCTTCGACGCCGATAGCGGCGAGCCGGTCTATGAGGAACAGCCGCTCGATATGACGCCACTGCCCTTTATCGTCATGATCGTCGACGAGATGGCCGATCTGATGCTGGTGGCGGGCAAGGAGGTCGAAGGCTCGGTCCAGCGCATCGCACAGATGGCGCGCGCCGCCGGCATTCACCTGATCATGGCCACCCAGCGGCCCTCGGTCGATGTCATCACCGGAACCATCAAGGCCAACTTCCCGACCCGGGTCAGCTTCCAGGTGACGTCGAAGATCGACAGCCGGACGATCCTGGGTGAAGCCGGCGCCGAACAGCTATTGGGGCAGGGCGACATGCTCTATATGGCCGGCGGCGGGCGGATCACCCGCGTGCACGGCCCCCTGGTGACCGACGAAGAAGTGGAGCAGCTGGTGGGTTTCCTGAAGACCCAGGGCAGGCCCGAATATCTCGAGGATATCACCGAAGAAGACCCCGATGCGCCGGTGGGCGGTGTCGTGACCAGCAGCGGCGGCGGCGACGATGCGCTCTACGATCAGGCCGTCGCCCTGGTGTGCCGCGAACGCAAGGCATCGACGAGCTTCGTCCAGCGTCATCTGCAGATCGGCTACAACCGGGCGGCCCGCATCATCGAGCGCATGGAGGCCGAAGGCGTGGTCAGCCGCGCCAACCATGTGGGCAAACGCGAAGTCCTGGCGCGTAGTATCGAAGACCCCCTCCAGTGAGGGTCGGCCACGGCCCGCCTCATTGGCGCCATAATGCCGGCCCAGCGTTGCCGACATGAGAAGCTGGTTTTTCCTGATGGGCGCGGTCCTGGCCGCCTGGGCGGTGACGCCCTCTCAGGCCCAGAAAATTCAGGCCCAGACAGTCGATCCCGCGGAAATCGCCCGGCTGGAGAACTATCTGAACAGCGTGCGCACCCTGCGCTCGGGCTTTGTCCAGACATCCACCAACGGCGGGGTGGCCGAGGGGACGCTGTACCTGCAGCGGCCGGGCAATATGCGCATCGATTACAGGCCGCCGACACCGCTGCAAATTTTTGCCGATGGGACCTGGCTGACCTATGTGGATCAGGAGCTCAAAGAGGTAAACCGGCTACCGCTCAGCGCGACACCCGCCGGGTTTCTGCTGCAGGACAAAATCAGCCTGTCCGGCGATGTCACGGTCAAACGCCTGACCCGGCGGCGCGGCACCATCAATCTGCATCTGGCCCAGACCGACGAGTCCGATCTCGGCCGACTCATCGTCACCCTTACGGAAGCACCTGTTTCCCTGCGCGGCTGGACGGTGATCGACGGGCAGGGCATCGAGACCACCGTCACCCTGATCGGGCCGGACATAAACAAGCAGATTGCCAGAAGGACGTTCGTGTTCGACGCCCCGGACTGGGCCCGGGACCCGCAGGAATAGCCGCCTCGATCCTCTCCCGCTTGCGACGGCGGGGCCGTCGTGATAGCCACATACCATGCCAAAGGATTCACCAGCGGGCCCTATCCCTTTCGTCGGAGTCGCGTCGAGTTATTCGACCGACAATCCCAACCGGTTCCCCCTGCACACCACCAGCGACAAGTATTTGCGCTCGGCCATTCACGGCTCCGGCGTCATGCCGGTGGCCATCCCCTCCCTATCGGATCTGTTGGATGTGCAGGTCTATGCCGAGCGCCTCGACGGGCTGTTGCTGCCGGGCGGACGCGCCAATGTGGAGCCCCACCATTACGACGGCCCAGATTTTCCCGACGACGAAGTTGTCGATCCCGGCCGCGACGGCACCGTGCTGCCGCTGATCCGGGCCTGTGTCGAGCACGGTGTACCGGTCTTCGGAATCTGCCGCGGCATCCAGGAGATGAATGTGGCGCTGGGCGGCACGCTGCATTACCGGCTGCATTTGCTGCCCGACAAGATGGATCATCGCATGCGCCGCGACGTGGACACGCAGGCCGAAAAGATGGCGTTGCGCCACCCCATCAACTTGACCCCCGGCGGCCTGCTGTCGGAACTCGTCGGCGAAGAGGAGGTCATGGTCAATTCACTCCACGGCCAGGGCATCGACCGGCCGGCCGACGGATTCGTGGTGGAGGCCGTGTCCCCCGATAACGTCGTCGAAGCGGTCCGGCTCGAAGGATCCAAGGGGCTGGCGATTGGCGTCCAGTGGCATGCCGAGTGGGATATCGAAAACCATCCCCTGTCGCGCCGGCTGTTCGAGGCCTTCGGTGACGCCGCGCGGGCCCATGCCTGCGCGAAGGGGCCGGTGAGAATTCCCTGACCATGCGTATCGTTACCTGGAACATCAATTCGTTGCGGCTTCGCCTGCCGACGCTCAAACGTCTGGTCCATAGCCTGTCTCCCGACGTGATGTGTCTGCAGGAAACCAAGGTGCAGGACGCGGATTTTCCCGAAATCGACGTCCGGGCGCTGGGCTTCGACCATCTGCTGTACCGGGGCATGAAAAGCTATAACGGCGTCGCCATCCTGTCCCGCGTGCCGCTGAAGGAAGTCACCAGCCGCCGTTGGTGCGACAAGGACGACTGCCGCCATATCGCCGCCAAGCTGCCCGGCGGCGCCGAGCTGCATAATTTCTATGTCCCGGCCGGCGGTGATATTCCGGACCCGGTCGAAAACGACAAGTTCGCCCACAAGCTGGCCTTTCTCGAAGAAATGACAGACTGGTTCGGGGAGAAACGTTCCACCGGCCGCATCCTGGTGGGCGATCTCAACATCGCGCCGCTGGAAACCGATGTCTGGTCGCACAAGCAGCTCCTCAAGGAAGTCAGCCATACGCCGGTTGAAGTCGACGGCCTGAACGGCGTCATGGCGGCCCACAAATGGATCGATGCGGTCCGTATTTTCGTGCCGCCGGAGGAGCCGCTCTATAGCTGGTGGAGCTACCGCAACCGCACCTGGCCCGGCAGCAACCGCGGCCGGCGCCTGGACCATATCTGGGTCACGCCGCCCCTCGAGGACAAGCTCCGGGGCGCGTCGGTTTTCACCGAGGCGCGCGGCTGGGAGAAACCGTCGGATCACGCACCGGTCCTGGTCGATATCGACCTATAGGCCTGAAAAAAAAGAAAATCCGCTCACGTGAATTTGCCGGCAGGGTCTTGATTTCCCGCCACAAAACCCCAAATTAAGCTATGAAGGCGCCGATGACGGGCCTTCATCTTAACCAGAAGAACCAGGCCATTGTGGCGGGTTCGTCACCCGATATTGCTCAAGGAGGATATCGCTATGCGCACATTCGACTTTTCACCCCTTTTCCGTTCCACCGTCGGTTTCGACCGCATGCCGCAGCTTATGGAAGCGGCCATGAAGGGCGCCGACCAATCGGACGGCTATCCGCCCTATAACATCGAGAAACAGGGCGAGGACAGCTACCGGATTTCACTGGCCGTCGCCGGCTTCGGCCCCGACGACATCGAAATCACCGCCAAGGAAAACACGCTTGTTGTCCAGGGCAGGATCAAATCCGACGAGGGAGAGCAGACCTATCTTCATCGTGGCATCGCCGGCCGGGCCTTCGAGCGCAGTTTCCAGCTCGCCGAGCATATCCGGGTGGTCGGTGCCGATCTGGAAAACGGCCTGCTCCATATCGATCTCGCGCGCGAAGTGCCCGAGGCGCTAAAACCGCGCCAAATCGAGATTAGCGGCAGCGGCCCGAAATCCATCGAACAGAAGGCGGCCTGACCGCCGCCCCTCCCGAACGTTCGTCTCCGAAACCTGAGCGCCCCTTCGCGGGGCGCTCTTTTTCTGTGTGAACTGCCCTGCAATTCCCTTCACCGAAGATGTTGACATGGACCCCCGGGTCGAGCCCACGACTGTCCGGTTTAACCTTACCAGATGCTTTTAGCGCG
>JABJKO010000120.1 GCA_018660305.1 Rhodospirillaceae bacterium | reverse complement strand
GAGCAGCTTCCCCATCGGCTTGAGGTGTCACGCACTGTCAGGCGCCGGAAACCGCGTCGCAGCAGGGCTGATTTTTCGTCCGCCCGGCACGTCAACTCCTCGCGCGCGCGTTCCTTCAGCCAGCGCTGGACATCACCGGCGAGGCGGTCCGGCGAGGCTGCCACTTTCAGCTCTTCTCCGGTCAGCCACACGCCGCGGAACAGCTCGTCGGTTCTGTGAATGCGCCGCGGCTGATCCTGGACGGGAATAATTGCGCCATCCTCGAACGGCACCGGCGGGGGGAGCGTGCTGAGGTGAGTCTTGAGCCAGCTTGATTTCTCACGGGCAAAGGCGATGCCCTGCTTCAGGGTGGCGGTAAGGGGCACCACCAGCTCGACTTCGCCGGAGCCCGGGACGATGCGTAACGCCACCCGCCGCGCCCGTTTGCTGCGGCGAATGTTCAGCGCGGCCTCACCGCCGCCCGGCAGGGCGACACAGGCGGTTTGAAGAGTGGCTGCCATGCGTGCCATGGGGATATGATCTCCGACCAGACGGGTCGACGGCAAGTGTTTGTCGCACCTTGTCTTCTGTCTCTCGGGATACCGGTTCGGCGGAAAAAATGACGTTAATTCAGACTCTTACCGCACCTATCGAGGAGAGTGCCTTGCCCGCCGGGCACGGCGCCTACGCTCTACTGATTCGGTTGCCGCATCGATTACAGGCTTCAATCGGCGCCCTGGGGATGATCGGTCTCCCCGCCGGCGCATATCTATACCTTGGCAGCGCCCATGGTCCGGGCGGTTTACGGGCCCGGTTGCGGCGTCATCTGCGGCCTGAAAAGACCCGGCACTGGCATGTGGATTATCTGACGGAGGTGGGAAAAATTATCTGCATTCTCGCCGTTCCGGACGGACATGAATGCGACCTGGTGGATCGGGCACGGTCCTGCACCGGCGTGTCGGTTCCTATTGCGGGTTTTGGCAGCTCTGATTGCCGGCGCTGTCCGGCACATCTGCTGTCGGTAGAGCGAGACGCTGAATCCGTTCTCGCTACGTTGGCGGGCCGGTCTTAGCCCCGCCAGTCTCAAAGCATCGCCGCGTTTACTCCGCTGCGTTCTTTACCGGCAGATATTCGGCGCAGGTCCGGATGGTCTGTCGAAGGGTGCGGCTGCGATCCACCGTGTCGCGGCTCTCGCTGGCGAAGGGCGATTTCACCATCAGTTCGTAGACCGCTGTCGAGCCGTCATGGAATCCCGACGTTACGCCGACCGACGCCATGGTCTTGGATATTTCTCGCATCTCCCCGATATAGCGTGCCGAAACCGCAGGCAAAGCGGGCGTCAAATTTTCCATGCGCTTGTAGAGCGGCCCGACGCTGTATTCGAGTTCTTCATGCAGATCCTCGGCGACGCCCAGTGCTTCGGCCGCCACCAATACAGCGGCGTGGAGTGCGCTGGTTCCCTTGGTGATACCGGCGTAGCACATCTTGACCGCCGAGCCGCGGCCGATCTCCGGACCGCATTGTTTGACGGCAATTCCTCTGCCATCGAAGACATCCATCACGGCGGAATCAGGTCCGCTGGTGAAAAACCGGGTCGGTTTGTCGGTTTTCCCGGGTGGGCTGCCGACGATGCCGGAATCGGTGAAGGTCGCGCCGGCGCCGGTGATCACCGCATCAATCTGTTTGGCGGTTTCCGGTGCGATGGCATTGCAATCCACATAAGGCGGCGTGTGGCCGCTGCGGCGCATGGCATCGGCCACGGCATCGGCGGTGGCAGGCGCGTATTCCGGCGGCATGATGCAGAGCACGATGTCGGCCTCGCCCAGCAGGGAATCCAGTGAGCCGGAATCCCGAAACCCAGCGGCTTCCGCGCGGTCCTTTGTGGGTGCGCTGCGGCCTTCAAGGGTGGTGATGATGTCGAAGCCGTTGTCGTGGAGGGCTTTGCCCACCGCGGCGCCCATCTCGCCCGGGCTCAATATGGCTACAGTCTTGATCGTCATGATGGACCTCATTGGTGTTTGGATTTGAAACGAGTCTATGACGCAATCCGCCTTTACGCCAAGGCCTCACTGATCGGTGCGGTAGGACCAGCCCCAGGTAACGGCGCGAAAGGTGCATAGGGCCGCAAGTGCGGGGATCACCGCCGTCGCGCCCAGCACCCAGAGGGCCACGTTGGCCACCGTTTCCCGCGACATGTTCTGGTCCAGACCCGCGCTGTTGGCGATCAGGCCAGCGGTGGCGGCGCCGAAGGCGACGCCGATCGACCGGATCGTGGGCATGGAGGATATGGTCACCCCTTCTTCGCCCTGACGGGGTATCGACATGCCGTAGCTGGTTATCAACACGTTGCTTGCGCCGATGCCGACCCCGATCAGGCTGACCATAGCGGATATGACGAACTGGGTGCCCGACAGGACTGCCACGGTGAACCCGGCGGTGGCAAAGGCGGCCAATGTGAAGCCGCCGACCGCTGCGATGCGTTCGTACGTTTCGGAGAAGCCAGCTACCGTAAGCGCCCCCACCGTCCAGGCAATGGAAAACACCAGGCTCAGATAGCCTACATAAAGCGGCGTCACGTCGTGCAGGACGATCAGGAAAAGCGGCGCGAAGATCAGCAGGGCCGAATGAGTGGCGGACAGCAGGAAAAAAGACCAGTAGGCGAGCCCCACCGGTGTGCGCAGTGATAGTGGCCTCTTGGGAAACAGCCCCTCATCCGCATTTGCATCCAGCTTGAAGGTGCCCCAGACCATCGCGATGGCCAGCGCCACCAGACCGCCGCCGATCCAGACATTTTCGAAATTGCCGGTAAGACCTACCGCCGTGACGCCGGCCCCCAGCAACAGCAGGCGCCGCCACGGTAACCGCCGGTGCGGTTCGGTGGCCTCGCCGAGCGGTACATGGCGCCAGACCATCCAGATGAACAGTACACCGAACGGTACGGTGGTCCAGAACGCACCGCGCCACCACTCCAGTTCGGCGAAGATGCCGCCGATAGCCGGGCCAATGATTGCCGCGATGCTCCAGGTGGTGGTGATGGTTCCCAGCATGCGGGTTCGTATTCTGGGGGAATACAAGCCTCGGATCAGCATCATGGTCTGGGACATGATGAACCCGCCGCCCAGCCCCTTCACAAAGCGCGCCACCAGCAACGACGCCATGTCGGGCGGCAGGGCGCAGCCGATGGTGCCTACCAGCATGACAATGCCGCCCCACATATAGCCGCGGCGCTGGCCGAGGCTGGTGCGCATGTGAAAGCCGCAGGCGGCCCCCATGATCGATCCCACCATGTAAATCATGGTCGGCCAGGTGTAATAGGCGTGGCCGCCGATATCCTCGACCACCGAGGGCATCACCGTGTTGATGATAAAGATATCGAGGGCGTGAAGCCCAATACCGAGATTAAGCAGGACCGTGTAGAGGCCGTGCCCGTCGCGAAACAAGTCTGCCCAGCCGGGTTTGCGGTCCGACTGGGCATCCGAGGTTTGCGGTTTGTCGGTCATAGTCCGACTCTAGGCTCCGCGACGCGTCGCGCCAACCCGGCGCGATGTGATTACGCGGCGGCGGCAGCGGCAGCGCCGCCGGTGCCCTGTCGGCGTTGTCGGCGGTTGCGTTTGGGTCGGTTTCTCTTGGGCGCGGGTCCGGCATGGATTTTTTTTGACTTATTCGAATTATTCGGCCTGCGCCGCCCAACCGGCGCGGCCTTGGGCACCGCGCCCGTGGGCTCATCTCCAATCACCGCAAGCCGGCACTGGATCAATTTCTCGATGTCGCGCAGGTAAGCCCGTTCGTCTGGGCTGCAGAAGGAGATGGCCGCTCCGCCGGCACCGGCCCGGGCGGTGCGCCCGATACGGTGAACATAGCTTTCCGGTTCGTTGGGCAGTTCGAAATTGATCACATGGGTGACGCTGTCCACATCGATACCGCGGGCCGCGATGTCGGTGGCCACCAGGACCCGTGCCTCGCCCGCCTTGAACCGTTTGAGGGCGCGCTGGCGGGCCCCCTGGGATTTATTGCCATGGATCGCATCGGCCTCGATACCGCATTTGCCAAGATGGTCGGCGACGCGGTTGGCGCGATGCTTGGTACGGGTGAACACCATCACCCGCCCATAGCTCGGGTCGGCCAGAATATCGGCCAGCAAATTCCGCTTTTCCGCGGTGCTCACATGATGCACGCTTTGCTTGATGCGTTCGATGGGGGTGGCTTGCGGCGTTACTTCCACACGCACCGGATCGGTCAGGATTTCGCCGGACAGGCGGGCGATCTCACCCGGCATGGTGGCCGAGAACAGCAGCGACTGGCGTTTCTTCGGCACAGTTGCCAGGATCTTCCGAACATCGCGCACGAAGCCCATATCGAGCATGCGGTCGGCCTCATCGAGGACCAGAAATTCCACCCCATCCAGGACCAGCCGTCGCTGATTCATGAGGTCGAGCAGACGGCCCGGCGTCGCGATGAGAATATCGACGCCTCGGGCCAGGGCCGAGACCTGCGGTTTCTGGCTGACGCCACCGAAGATCACCGTCTGATAGAGCTTGAGATGTTTACTGTAGGCCTGAAATTCCTCGCCGATCTGGATGGCGAGTTCGCGGGTCGGCGCCAGGATCAGCGCGCGCGGGCTCTTCGGGCCTTTTCTGCCATGGTCGTCTTTCCGCTTGTTCTGGGAAAGCTGATGCAGAATGGGCAGCGCGAAGGCTGCTGTTTTGCCGGTGCCGGTCTGGGCGATGCCCAGCATGTCACGGCCGGTGAGAAGTTGGGGGATGGCCCGGGCCTGGATGGGCGTCGGGATTACGTGGTTTCTACTGGTCAACGCACGTTGGATCGGATCGGCCAGGCCGAGTTCCGAGAAAGTACTCTTGGTCACTTAAATATATTCCTTATACGCCTTTTGGCGCGGCAGGCGCTTTCTACGCGGCCGGGCTCTGGCGTTTTGCCCTGCTCCAGGCGCGGCCGGAACGGGCAGATTCTTGTTGATTGTTCCCGGGAGGTGGCGCCGCTTTTTCTCGGCGCTTCGCGCAATCGCGAGACAATGTACAGCGCTCATATAGGCGGTCCGGCTGAAAATGTCAAGGAAATCAGATTTTTACGCGAAAAATGAGAGTTTTTCGGGTCTCCGGGCGCTAAACAAACGTTAGTCCATCGCGGCCTATTTTATGATGTACGGTATCTGTGACCTAGTCGAAATTCTGGGACGGCGCGATGGTAAAGCTTGAGGCTCAACTCAAGAAGGATCTGGCGGCCCTTCGTGAACAGGGTAAAGTCATTACGTCGGTCAATCCCATCGCGGTGCTGGCCGATCGGCTTAGCCAGGATCTGGATTCCGGTGCGCTGGCGATGGATGATATCGCCCATTGTCTCAGCAATCTTTCAAAGAGGGTGGTGCGCCGCCGCGCCAGCGATCTCGCCGGAACCGTCGGAATCGACGATTCATTACCGGCCGAAGCGCAACGGGATGCGGTGTGCGGCGAGGCGCTGGGCAACGCCCGACATTGGCATTTCGCCGTGGTGTTCACCGGGCACCCGGTCTTCGCCCTGGGCACCGGTCAATCCGATGCCATAGGCCGGCTGGCCCTTGCGCCGAAAGCGAAAACACAGGATCTGGAACAATCCGCCGGCATAACCCTCGAGGAAGAACATCAGCGGGTCCTTGCCGCGCTTGGCAACGCGCGCGAGGCGGTGGGCTGGTTGAACCGGGGGCTGCTCGAGGCGGCACAAAAAACCGCGCCGGGGCGCTGGAAGGAAACCAGCCTGGCGCCGCTCATCATGGCAAGCTGGGTCGGTTATGACCTGGATG
>JABJKO010000218.1 GCA_018660305.1 Rhodospirillaceae bacterium | reverse complement strand
GCGCGCACCGTTGTTCAAATGGCCGGATGAAGGCGTCCGGCGAACGCCGTTCCATATCTATTCGGACCCCGACGTCTATGAGGCGGAGATGGAGCGCATCTTCCGCGGCCGCACCTGGCATTATCTCGGGCTAGAGATCGAGATTCCCAATCCCGGCGACTACCGGCTGATGGATGTGGGCGATACCTCGGTGATCGTTGTCCGCACACCCGATGGCGGCATCAACGCCCTGGTAAACCGCTGTGCGCACAAAGGGTCGGTGCTGCTGTATGAGCCGTTCGGCAATGCCAGGGAGCTCATGTGCATTTATCACAACTGGCTCTACGATTTTGACGGCAATCTGCAGAACGTGCCGTTCGGCAAGGGCATCAACGGCAAGGGCGGTCTGCCCGATGATTTCCAGACCTGCGACCATGGGCTCCAGCGCCTCAGGGTCGAGGTGCTGCACGGCATCATCTTCGGCACTTTCAGTGACGAGACCGAACCGCTGCGCGATTATATGGGGCCGGAAATGCTGGCCAATACGGAGCGGGTCGCCGGCAAGAAATTCAAGGTGCTGGGCTATTACAGCCAGTATCTCGATTCAAACTGGAAGCTCTATATCGAAAACGCCACCGACCCCTACCACGCCACCATCCTTCATGCCTGGGCCACCAAGCTGAAGCTTAACCGGCTCACCATGGAAGGGGCCATCGAGATGGGGCGCGGCGGCTGGCACCATCTGAGCTGGTCCAAGATGGCCACCGACCAGGGCGGCGAGGTCTATGAGACCAAGCAGTTCCGCTCGGGCAGCGACGAGATGGGCCAGTTCGGGCTGCACGATGCGTCGGTCATCGAGCAGTGGGATGAATTCGGCGACGGCATCACCACCGCCATCCAGACCGGTTTTCCCAACTTCATGCTGCAGCAGATCCATAACACCATCGCCACGCGGGTGCTGATCCCGCGCGGTGTCGAAGGCTCCGAGCTTATGTGGACGGTACTGGGCTATGAAGACGACGAAGATTGGAAGACCCAGGGACGGTTGAAGCAGAGCAATCTCATCGGGCCGTCGGGCTATATCTCCATGGAAGACGGCATGGTCGGCAATCTGGTACAGCGCGGCACCCAGGGTGACAGCGGCGGGGCCACGGTCATGGAACTGGCCGGCGATTCCATTGAGACCATCCGCAATAGCCGGGCATCGGAATGCGGCGTGCGCGGGTTCTATACCGGCTACCGTGAATTGATGGGGGTCTAATTGTGGCTACGGTTGATCTAACCCGAGACAATCTTCATGTGCCGGCCGAGGTAACCGCCCTGATCGCCGAATACGCCCATGTAATCGATGGCGGCCGGTTCGAGGAATGGCCGGCGCTTTTTACCGACCCGTGTCTTTACCGTATCACCACGCGCGAGAACGAAGACCGCGGCCTGCCGCTCAGCATCATCCTGTGCGACAGCCAGGGCATGCTGAAGGACCGGGTGGTGTCGGTGCGCACCGCCAACGTGTTCGTGCCCCATAGTTACCGTCATATGGTGAGCTGCATTCAGCTACTGGAATCCGGCAAGAATGAATGGCGGGTGCGGTCCAACTATCTGGTTACACGGACCATGCCGGACGGCACCATGTGCGTGTTCAGCACAGGCGAATATCGCGACCACATCGTGATGATCGAGGGTACGGCCAAATTCAAGGAGAGAGTGGTCATCTGCGACCACAGTATGATCAACAATCTGATAGCCCTGCCACTCTGACGGGCAGGGACCAACACGAGGCAAGTGATGAGTATTTTTCTGACATGCGGGCATATATTCGACGGGCTGAGCGATAAAGCCGTCGCCGATCAGACCATCGTCATCGATGGTGACCGGATCAGCTATGTGGGACCGACCGCCCAGGCGCCGAAGGCGGGCAAGGGTGACACAAATGTCGATTACAGCGACGATTTCGTGCTGCCGGGCCTGATCGATATCCATGTTCATCTGAGCTATGGCAATGCCCAGGCCAACGAAGACGTGGACATGTATTCGCCGCCGGAATTCCGCGCGCTGCGCGCCATGGCGGCATCGCAGAAGGTTCTCAAGGCCGGCTATACGTCCATGGCCGATCCGGCATCCACCAACCGGGTGTCGCCGGCGGTGCGTGACGCCATCAATGCCGGCATGTTCCAGGGGCCGCGCATCACCAGTTCCGGCCGCCAGATCACCGCGCGCCAGGGTCTGGGCGACTGGTATCCAAGCTGGATCGGTGTGCCGGAAAGTTCAGTGGGTGTGCTGGTCAAAAGCGTCGAAGAAGGTCTTGAGGAAATCCGCCTGCAGGTCAAAGACCGGGTGGATTTCATAAAGTTCACCGCCGACGGGCTGAACCGCAACGCCAAGGGCGAACTGATGGCCTGCTTCAACCAGCAGGAACTGTCCGCCATGGTGGAGGAATGCCACCGCCTCGGCGTCAAATGCATCAGCCATGCGAGAGGCCGCGAAGCGGTACTGCAATCCGCCCGTGCCGGCGTCGATATTATCTTTCATGGCTTCGAGATGGATCAGGAAGGGCTCGACGCCGTGGTCGAAAGTGGCGCCACCCTGTCGCCGGCCCTGACATTCCTGGTCAACACGGTGGAATTCACCCGCCCGGGCGATCCGTGCTTCAAGTGGCGTCCTAACATGAATCGCAACGACGTTGAAATTGCGTCAGAAATGCTGGTTCAGGCACGCAAGGCCGGTGTGCCCTTCATGGTCGGCACGGACAGTGGTTTTGCCGTCACCCCCTATGGCGAATGGCACGCCAAAGAGCTTGAGCTCATGGTCAAATATCTCGGCTTCACACCGGGCGAAGCCCTCAAATGCACCACCAGCGAAAACTCCAAGTTATTGCGCGAAGGTAACAATGTGGGCCGTCTGGCCGATGGCGTGCTGGCCGATATCACCGTGGTGTCGGCCAATCCCCTGGAGGACATTACCTGCCTGCAGAAACGCGAGAATATCAAGGAAGTCTGGCTCGGCGGCGAACGGGTGGACCTGACGCCCACCGAGGATTTCAAACCCTATAATTGGGAACAATCCTACCGTCAGTGGAACGACATCTACACAAGAGACCGGGTCGCTGAACTGGCGAACTGACTGGCGTAGCGGTTGCTACAAGAAAAATTGTCACCCCGGCCTTGAGGCGGGGCCCAGAAAAACAGCAAAAACTGGATCCCGGATCTAGTCCGGGATGACAACAGCGTTTGGATTGAGAATGAAGGACATTCCCGCCGGCCATAAAGCTTGACCTGTCGGGACAGGTAATGTACATAAATTCCTAATCCGCTCGAGCCGCCTCAGAATGGTTCGGGTTTTTGTTATCTGAAACTTGATCCCCACCCGATCCCGTCCGGCTCGCGCCGCGCGGGTTTTTTTGTGCGGAAAGGAATCCGCCCATGATCCAGCAAGGCGCCTTCAACGCCCCTCTCGCCCTCGGTCTTCCGAGCAACGACGATGATATCCTAAACGCCAAAAGGCTGTTCAACGGACTCGGCCGGCTTGCGGAACCGCCCAGCGGCTTCAGTCCGATGTTCGATCGGCCGTTGGACGAGACGGTACGCGCCTTTCAGCGCGATCGCGGGCTCAAGGAGGATGGTCTGATCACGCCGGCCGGCCCCACCGAGCGCAATATCCAACGTGAGCGGGGTGCTTTTCCCGCCGAACCGTCCTTCGATATGGCCGAACTCGACATCACTGCCCCCATCGGCAACGGGCTCACCAACCAACCGCAAGATGTTATCGGGATCTCAAAAGCGCTGGGCCGGCTTGGCCTGTTCAATTTCGACAAGACCAGGGACCCGTTGCCAATCATCACCCGCCGGCTGGTGGCGGGCATCGAAAAATTCCAGCAGGACAACGGCCTGCCGGTAACCGGAGAACTGAAGCAAGGCGACAAGGCGCATCAAGCGCTCTTAACGTCGATGGCAACGCAGAAAGAAGGGAGGAGTTCAGCCGCCCAACAAAAGCCACTATCTACGAAAGAATCTGGTCTGGTTGCTCGTAACCCGATGAGACTGGCACAAACAACGGCGCCGTCTTCCGGGACAGTGGGTGCCGATAAGGCAGCAGACGGCGATGCGCCGGGTGTTATCCGGGGCATGAGACCAATCAAGAAGACGGTTCAGCCCGAAGACATGTACAAAAAATTTCAATTTGATCCCAATAGGCCAGGAGAACGTGAAGAAGCAGTCAAATCACCATTCACGGGAATTTCCGTGAGAAGTTTGGGTCAAGAAGCAATTTCGCGGGCGACGAAATTACGGGCCACCAAGAGGTTTACCGACATTGAGATAAATGCATATTTGCACGCTTTATGGTCTCTTGAAATGACCCGAAAACATGGTGTCGAGATAGCCAAAAGGTTTGGCGATGCCCATGAAATCTCCGAGGTGAATCCCGATGATGAACGTCTGAAGGATTTGTTCAACAACAATGCAGGAAGGCGATTGGCGTTGGATCCGAAAAATCGACACCGGTCCGCGGAAAAAATCGTGCTGGAGGCGCTCCGTACTGGCGAGATGCAAGTCGAGCCCGTTCCCGTTCCGGCCTCGCCCGCGGGCGTTCTTAGACGGCGCTCGGGCCAGGGTAGCCCGATGTAATGTAAGGTATTGCCCATGATGACGATGGGGAGGTGGCGATGGTTCGAAAACTGTTTAAATATCTAGGCATAGGCTTCCTGGCGACGATGGTTTTCCTGTCCGGCATCCTAATGTGCATCGCTGCGGCGGAGTGCGGCCGCGGCCGGGTCATGCTGGTAAACGCTCTGGACGTCGACCAACCTGCTTTGCGATTGTTTGGGAAATACTACCAGGAAGCAACTCTTTGGTCCGGCCCGCTAGAGCGGGGTGGCGTGAAGGAAATTTTTCTGCAGGCTCGGTACGGAGACTACCTTCAGTTGGAAGGAACCAACGCGGCAACGGGCGAAAAATTCTTGGAGAGTTCCGGCTACATCACGAGCGTGGCACCTTATGGCACCTATCTGTTCGTGATCGGGCCCAACGGCGTTCGAACCATAACCGCATACAATCCCTCTCCCAAAGAGGGAAGATCAGTGTATGTGAACATCCTGAGACTGGCACTGCAGCACATTTATTACCAAGCCCGTTGCGTGGACGAAGACCTTGCTAATTGGTGGGCGGGGTGAACGCATTGCTATTTGTTTCCTTCGGAAACAAAGTCACCTGAACCACCTCTGAACGGTTCGGGTTTTGTAGTCTGAACAACGTAACCTCATCCAATCCCGCCCGGTTCGCGCCGCGCGGGATTTTTTATGCCGAAAGGAATCCCCCATGATCCAGAAAAGCGCCTTCAACGCCGCTCTCGCTCTCGGTCTTCCCAGTAACGACGATGATATCCTAAATGCCAAAAGGCTGTTCAACGGACTCGGCCGGCTTACGAAACCGCCCGGCGGCTTCAGTCCAATGTTCGACCGGCCGTTGGACGAGACGGTACGGGCCTTTCAGCGCGATCACGGGCTCAAGGAG
>JABJKO010000226.1 GCA_018660305.1 Rhodospirillaceae bacterium | reverse complement strand
GGTCACCACCGAGATCGCCGCCGCGATGGCGAAGGCGCGCACCACGGCTTCGCCCGCCGCAACGATGATGACCGGCGATCCCGTTGCATGGGGCGCGACCGTCTGAACATCCGCAACGAAGCGCCGAAGGTGGACCTGTTCGCGCACGTTTTCCGACGGAAAGATCTCCAGACGTCTTTGGCCCTGCTGGCCAACGAACCGGCCCCACAATGACGGAGGCAGATCCGCCAGAATCACCGGTCCGGCCTCCAGCGATTCCCGCAATGCCTGCAACCGGCCGGGTAGTGTGGAGAGGAGACGGCGTTCCAGGGAGCGGAGCGTGTCCGTGGTGGGCGTCAGACGACCCAAACTCGACCATAGACGCCGGATCGTAGGTGACAAGGAGGCGGAACCGGAAACGGGAGAAGAGACCATCTTTGCCAGTTGGTCGCGAAACTGTTTGAAGGCTACGCTTGTACGGGCATCGTTGGGTGAAGCGATGCGCGGGGCTTCAAGGGCCGGTAGCATGAGCAACGCCGCCGACTCGATGATCGCCAGCTTGTTTTCCTGATCGCCGGGAACGAACCGCTCGATTGAAAGAACGCTTTTAACGGTTGGCAACGCCTCCAGCCTGGCCGTCAGATCTTTCGCCGCTGCTTCATTGGCCGCCAGGACATCGGCCGTATAGGGCGCGGTATCCTCGTTGCCCATCAGGTCGAACAATGTCTGGACCGATTCCGTCGACCGGTCCTTCAGATTGAGAGGATCAAAATCGAACCGCACAAGAGGCGATAGCGCGGCTGCGGCCAGGGCCAGGACAACAGCCACCCCGACAATGGCGCGGGCATGGCGTATGCGCCAGGATCTCCGACCCGCGGCAATTACGGTCACGGCGTCCGCGCCCGCTGTCCGCGCCGGCGGCGCGATCACCATACAGGCCGGCAGGACTGTAAGGTTGGCGAAGAGCGCGATGAACATGCCCGATCCCGCGATAACGCCAAGTTCGGCAAGCCCCACGTAATCGGTAGGCAGAAACGAGAAAAAGGCGATCGCCGCGGCAATGGCACAGAGCCACAGGGCGCCGGAGACACCATCGGCGGCCGGGCGCATGGCGGCAAGAACCGATGGGGCTTTCGCCATCTCCTCACGGACCCGCAGGACGAAATGAATGCCGAAATCCACACTCAATCCAATGAACAGCACCGCGAAAGCCACTGATATCAGATTGAGTCGCCCAACCGTCAGGGTCGCGAAAGCGGCGGTCCAGATCAGTCCCATGATCAGGGTGACCAAAAGAGCGGCCACAAGCCGGGGCGATTTCAGTCCCCACAGAAGAAGAACCAGCACCAGCGTCAGGGACACGATGCCGGCGATCCCCATCCCCTCGGCGACACTTTCCAGCTCCTCATGCTCGAGCGGCGCCGACCCGGTCAATCGAATGCGCACACCGGCGTCGCGCGTCAGTCCCAGAGAAACGGCCTGCCGGCGAATGGTCGCCATGGCATCGGAAGCAGGCGCCAGGGAGGCGAAATCGAGCCTTGGTTGGACCAGAATAATTCGCCGTCTGTCGTCCGCCGCCCGTTTGCCATCGAGCAAGCCACTCCAGGACACCACATCGCGGCGCCCTGCGATCTCGGCGTCCGCCGCATCGGCCACCGCGTTTAACACCCGTTTCAACTCGGCCGGCGAGGCCGCCGCATCCGAATTGTCCAGAGCCAGCCGGAGAACCCCAAACAGGCCGCGCAGGCTGGGATCGCGGGACAGTTTGGCCAGAAATACCTGGGCTGCCGCCAGCCGGTCGACCAATTGCCCCAGCTTGTCTTCGTCGAGAAACAACAGCCCGTTACGGCGCAGGAAAGGCTCGCCCCTGGGGTCAAATACGTTGCGAAACAAACCCGGCTGGCCGCGTAGGGCCCTGGCAAGTGCGAGGGCCGCATCATCCGCCTGATCGGCCGTATCGCCGTCAATGACAATGGCGATGTTGTTGGAAAGCTGGGGAAAAGCCTGCTTCAGGCGGATGGAGTTTTGCCGGAAATCGAGCTCCGACGACAGCATGCCGTCGGTATCGGTATCAATGGCAAGGTGGGTCGCCGTATACCAGCCGCTCAGCCCGGTCAGGACAAGAGACGCCACAAGGACAAACCATGCGTGGCGGCACACACCGTCGACCCAGCTCGAAACCCCGTTACGGAAGGCAATGGACACAGCCGCACTCACTCCTTACGCGCACCCTATTCACCGGATCCGCTATCCTTCGCGGCAGTCGCCACATTCTGTTGGCGCAGCAACACCAGCCCAATCACCAGTGCCGCGACGGGCGCACCAATTCCGGCGGCGATCAATAGGGGCAGATCCCAGCCCAGCGCAATGCAAAGGGGCACGGCGAACATACCGTCGTCGGGATCGAATCCCCAATGGCCGCCGATATCGGCCGTGCTCACCAGCTTCAGTGAATCGAGCCGCATGAGAATGAGTTCACCGGCCACCACCGAAATTGCCGCGAGGATGCCGAGGGGCAGAGACCACATCCCGAGTAGAGTTTCATTGAGGCCGATCCCGATGCCGACAAATACCGCGCCATTGGACAACCCGTCAGCATAGAGATCGTAACGATGGCCGGACTGGCTCATACGGTTGGATAGCCGGGCCAGTTCGCCATCAGCCCGATCTAGCAGTAATGACACCACAAGCAACACCACTCCGGCAGTTCTCCAACCCGGTGTCCCGATGGCAAATACGCCGGCCGCCCCGAGACCCGTCACAAGCCGCAATGTTGTCAGATGGTTTGGCGTCACAGGAGTCCCGACCAGCGGCCTGACGGCAACCCGCGCAATCCTGTGTATCCAGGTATTATGACTGATTTTTGCCTCCCCGCTTATCGACAGCCATGGCCCGATCCTCTTACATTGACCGGATTGGCTGCGGTTTCAAGCTACACAATAGTACCAAGGACCAAAGACGCATGAGCGAGACCGGCGAAAATCGGCAAATCCTTCTCACACCGGGACCGCTGACCACCTCCGACACGGTCAAACAGGCCATGCTGCGCGACTGGGGCTCCCGCGACAGCGCCTTTATTGAGATGACCGCGCGGATTCGTCAGCGCCTCACAACCCTCGCCCATGGTGAAGACACCCATAGCTGCGTGCCGGTTCAGGGCAGCGGAACGTTCGCGGTGGAAGCCACGCTGGGTACGTTGCTGCCCCGCGAAAGCAGCAAATTGCTGATCCTGATCAACGGCGCCTATGGCCGCCGCATGCAGAAAATCTGCCAAACCATGGGCCGGTCCTGTACCACCTACGAGACCGCCGAAGATATGCCACCCGATCCCAACCGGGTGGCCCAATTGCTGGAAGATGACAGCACAATCACCCATGTGTCGGTGGTCCATTGCGAAACCACCTCGGGCGTCCTGAACCCCATCGAGGCCATCGCCGAAATGGCGGCGGCGGCAAAAAGACGCCTGATCGTCGACGCCATGAGCACGTTCGGCGCGCTGCCCATCGATCTGCGCCGGATGAAGGCCGATGCCATTATCGCGTCGGCCAACAAATGTCTCGAAGGGGTGCCGGGTATGGGCTATGCGATCATAGAAAAGGATACCCTTGCCGCCTCGGAAGGCAACGCCCTGTCCCTCAGCCTCGATCTGCACGATCAGGCCACCTACATGGATCGGACCGGGCAATGGCGTTTCACGCCGCCGACCCACGTGCTGGCCGCCCTCGACCAGGCGCTGAACGAACTGGATGCGGAAGGCGGCGTGGCGGCGCGCGGCGCACGCTATGGCGCCAATTGCGGCGTCCTGGTCAGCGGGTTACGCGACCTGGGTTTCGAAACTTTCCTGCCCGATCTGCTGCAGGCCCCCATCATTGTGACCGTGCGCATGCCGGCCGACCCGGCGTTCGACTTCGCCCGGCTCTACGATCTGCTCAACGATCGGGGAATCGTGCTCTACCCCGGCGCCATCACCCAGGAAATAAGCTTCCGCATCGGCTGCATCGGGCGCATCGGCGAGACCGATATGAAACGGGCGCTCGGCGCCATCGAGCAGGCGCTCGGCCAGATGGGCGTTTCGCGTGAGGGGCTGAGACCAGCCTCCTAGAGCAGTATCCCGCTAAATTGAACCCCCTGCGTTGTGCGCAGATGAGTCGATCCGCGAGGCGCGCCCCGCAGGGCGATGCCGTCGCATCGGCCAAGGGGTGCAACGACGCGGGCGGCCGTCTGCGCGCAACCCTTCGGGCCGGGGCCTTTTGTGCCAGGGATGCGTCGCGCGGTTTGCCCGTAGCATGGCTACGCGCTGCACCACGCTCCTACCCCTGGCACAAAATGCCCGCGGCGCAGGTGATTCAATTTAGCGGGACACTGCTCTAACCCGCCAGGAAATCCTTGAACCGGCGGGCGACGTCGGCCGGTGCGATGGTGGGGCGGCCGAGGCCCTTGATGGTCCCGCGCCCGACCTTAATATGAATGAGGTGGGGTCCGTCGGAACCCAACGCGGCTTTTACGGCTGTCTCAAACCCCGCCAGATCGTCGCACGAGAACGCGCTGGGATAGCCGCAGGCGATGGCCACCCCGGCGAAATCCACGCTGGGCGACACGGTGGGCTGGCCGCCGGTGGATTCGTAGGCGCCATTATCGAACACAATGTGGATGAGATTCTTGGGCGCATAGGCCCCGATGGTGCCCATGCTTCCCATTTTCATCAGCGCCGCGCCGTCGCCATCAAGCACAATCACTGGACGGTCCGCATTCACCGCGACCCCCAGCCCCATGCCGGCGGCGCACCCCATGGAACCCACCTGATAGAGATGCTGCGGCCGGTCGGAAACCGTATAAAGTTCACGCCCGGTAAAGCCGGTGGTTGCGATCAGCGCCGCACTATCCGGCACCACCGCCAGCAGCCGTTCCATGGCGGCGACCCGCCCGGGTGGAGCGTCCCCGGAATTCAGATCCTGCTTCACGCCAGGCGCGGGGATATCGGGTGTGCCCGCATCAATGCCATCATCGCGCACCGCACCCTTTTCCATGATCATGGCGAACGGCAGGTCCTTCTCAGCCATGTAATCCTGCGCGGCGGCGAGGGCCAATGGCACTTCATTGTCCGACGATGGAAAGCCGTGATGCGGCACCTGAATCACCTCCAGCAGCGACGGGGTGATGGGTCCCATGAGTTGGTGCTGCGGCTCGTCCTCGATACCGGGGCCGCCGCGCCAGGTGACGATCAGCAACGTCGGGATGCGGAACGGGTAGTTGAGCGAGGTCAGAGGGTTAACCGCGTTGCCCAGACCGGAATTTTGGCACATGACGACGGTGCCCCGCCCCGCCAGCCAGGCACCGGCGGCGATGGCCACCGCTTCGCCTTCGCTGGCTGCCGCCACATAATCCAATGCGGTATCGCTTATCACCCGGTTGATAATCGGGGTCAGGAACGAACACGGCACGCCGCTGTAAAAATTGAACCCAGCCTCGATTGCGGGTTTTAAAAAGCTGTCTGCCTCGATCATGTTTCTTCCCCTGACACCCTGTGGCGCCTTTTTAGACTGCCCGTTGCGGCAAATCGACCCGTAAGGCGCAATTTTCGTCCTCAATGGTTGCGATGGGACCGGGCGCTTCCTATACCATTAGAAGACGCTGTAGCCATTGGAGAGCCCCATGGTCACGACACCGGTTCTGACCGACACACAGATCGCCGACTTTGAACGCGACGGCTATGTGGTGGTGCCCGGCGCGTTCGGCCCGGACGACATGGCGGTCATCGAACGCTGGGCGCATGAGGTGGAAGCGCTGCCAGAGGAACCCGGCCGTCACTGGGTCTTTCACGAGAAAAGCCGTCTTGACGACAGCGACCTGATCAACCGTATCGAATATATCGCCCCCTACCATGATGGTTTCGCCGAACTGACCCAACTCCTGGAGGCCCCGGCGGCGCAGCTGTTCGGCGAAGACGTGTCGCTGTTCAAGGAAAAGATCAACTTCAAGATGCCCGGCGGTGGCGGGTTTGAACCGCACCAGGATTCCCAGGCCGGCTGGGGCGATTATGCCAGCAATTTCGTCAACGTCATGATCTGCATCGACGAGGCGACCATCGAAAACGGCTGCCTCGAACTGGCGCCGGGACAGAACCGGCGCGGCCTGCTGCGCGGCATGGAACCGCTGACCGACCAAGACACGCGGGATATGAAATTTGTCACCTACCCGACAAAGCCCGGCGATATGGTTCTGTTCGATGCCTATGCGCCGCACCGCTCCGAACCCAACCCCACCAACCATACGCGGCGTATGTATTTCGCGACCTACAACAAGGCCTCGGAAGGCTATCACCTGGATCAGTATTACGCCGATAAGCGCAAGAACTTCCCACCCGACATCGAACGCGATCCCGACAAGGAATACGTCTACAAGGTGTAGCGGCGCCCGGACCCGTTGCTCCCATACATTCGTCATCCTCGGACTTGTTCCGAGGAACTCCTGACAAGTGAGCCCCGGTGGGAGACAGACCCCCGGCCATGGGCGTGAAGCGCACTTGGGCCCGAGGGTGACCGTTTGAAAATAATCCGTCATGCTCGGACTTGATCCGAGCATCTATTCAGCAGGTGTGTCGATCATGCCTTATTTCACATACATTCTCGCCAGCAAGCCCCGCGGAACCTTGTATATCGGGGTAACCAACGACATTGCCCGGCGCGCCTACGAACATCGCCACGGGTTGGGAGACGGTTTTACCAAAAGATACCGCGTCCACCGGCTGGTTCACTTTGAAACGCATGAAACGGCGCGTAAT
>JABJKO010000225.1 GCA_018660305.1 Rhodospirillaceae bacterium | reverse complement strand
GCAGAGGAACGATTGCGGCGCCGACGATTTCGCCAAGCCTCGGGTGTGGTATGGCAAAGGCAGCGGCCTCGGCGATGTCGGGGTGCGCCGTGAGAGCGCTATCCACCTCCACCGGATTGATCTTTTCACCGCCTCGATTAATCATTTCCTTGAGGCGTCCGGTGAGCGTGAGATAACCGTCCTCGTCGAGAAAACCTTGATCCCCCGTGCGGTACCAGCCGGCGATAAACGCCGCCGCGTTGGCTTCGGGATTGTTTTCATAACCGTCGATAACGCCATGTCCACGTACGGTGACTTCGCCCCGCTCAAGTGTTTCAGACGGGGTGCCGTTCTCGTTCAGGATCAGCACCTCACAGCCGGTGGGCAGGCCGACCGTACCGGGCTTGCGGATACCCGGCGGCTGTGGATTGCCTGCAATCCGCCCGGTTTCGCTGGATGCATAGGCCTCTATTACCGGAACATCGAAAATGCGTTCGAGGTCTTTCGTGATATGTGGTTCCAGCCGTCCAGACGATGTTCGGATGAATCGGATTTTCGATTCCTGGATTTCTTTCGCGTGATGTTGGGCATGATCACGAATGGCCTGATGAAAGGTAAAGCTGCCTTGAAACCAGGTTGGCTTTAATTCGGTGAGATAATTAAAGAAGGTTTCGACGTTGAAGTGCGGCATAAAAATTATGCTGCCGCCGGACGCCAGAACCATGGCGACCCGGCTCTGGGCGTAATTAAGCGGGTTGAGGTTGATGCACCGGTCGTCCGGTGTGAGTCCGAAGAGATCCGCCGACACCTGAGATCTCGCCATGAGGTGCCGATGACGCAGCGGCACGATCCTACCGCTCGATGTGGTTCCCGATGTCGCCAGAACATATGCGATATCATCGGCCCCGGACGGTTCCGGGCGGACCGGTTTCTGGTGGAGCGGGGCAAGCAGGCGGACCATCCCGGTTAGGCCTTCATCGTCCGTGACAAGATCAAAAACCGGAAGGTCCAACTGTTTCGCTACATCGCGGACAGGGGATTGCAGATTTTTCTGTATAATGACCGCCTGAACACGCCGGTCGTGAAGTTGATCCTGGAATTCCTTCGCCGTGTTCCTTGGGTTGAGCGGGACAGCCGTAGCGCAGCCGACGATGCCGAATAGGGCGGCCGCCATATCCGCACCGCCCGGATGCACGATGGCGAACCGGTCGCCGCGCCCGAAGCCGGATTCATTTATGGTTTGACGAAAATCGCGAATGAGTTCCGCCAACGCTCCATATGTCAGCGGTGCCTTATTCTCGGATATGAACGCAGGGGCGTCTGGTTGCAACTCGGCCCAACGGCAAATGACATCGCAAATGGTGTCCGCATTTGTTGGCGTTGCGTCATATTCCTCAGGTAATTTTGTAATATGTCCATCCATGACCGGTTACCCCTGTCTTGCCAATCGCCTGCTCCAAAATCGGCGGGTGGCGTTGTTGAAAGTTTCCAGAATTCTGCTTTCGGCACCCCGCGGGCTCCCGGATATATGCCACAGTGCGAGTACGCTGATTCCATAGGTTGCGGCGCCGGTGAAGGAGGCCGCGACGAGTGCGATGGCATTCCCTGATAGGTCGTCCGAGGCGGGCCATTGCTCGAGATAGCTCCAGACGACACAGGACATGACAGCGCAGGCGGTTAGGGGGCGCCAGACCGTCTTGAAAATTGTCGTCGCCTTTATGTCAAAGGCCCGCGCCACTACCGTTTGCGTGACGCACATCTTGAATATTGCTGTGCCGCTGACTGCCCAGGCGGCGCCTGTTACGCCGTACTGAGCGGTTGCCCATATCAGCAGCGGCAGGCCGACAGTCGAACCGATTAGGGCCATGATAGTTGTCAGGTGCGGTTGACCGGCGGCAAGGATGAGCGGGTTGCTGCTGGCTGTTAAAACCCTGGCGATACTGACGATAGCCAGGATCTGAATAAGAGGGATAGAGGTGAGCCACTTTTCCCCGAGGGCCAGGCGTACGAGAGGATCTGCCGTGAGACCGATACCTGCGGCGATGGGCAGACCGAGCAGAATGATGATCGATTGGCTGTCTAAAAAGCCCTGAAGGAGAACCTCTCGTTCCCGATTGAGCTTGGATAGTCCGGCAAGCAGAGCGCGATTGATCGGGGCGACAATCTCCGAGACGGCCAGCGTCGCGATTTCGAAGGCAATCGAATAGAGGCCCAGCGTTGCCGTATCAAAAAATTTGCCCAGGATAACGACATCCGCTCGGCTACTCGCGAAACGGATAATATCGTTCGCGAGCAGCCATTTTGAGAACCGAATGATCTCGCGCGATTTGCTGACGGAAAAACGGGGCCGGAAATGATGCATGCCATAGCTCAGCCCTAGCTTTACGATCTGTGCGCTTGCGGCACCAATTACCAGCGCCCAGTAACTTCGTAAAACGAAGGCTAGGGTGACGGTGACCAGAAAAGACACGAGACGGGAAAAAACGGTGAGCTGAAATTCCTTCCCGAAGTCCAGGTGTTTTTGGAATTCGACGATACCGATGTTGGTGAACCCGACCAGGCCTGTCAGGGCCGCGATGGCGTAAACCACATTCTCAAGCCGGGGCTCGTTGAAAAAACCGGCTGCCAGCGGCGCCATCATGACAAGCAGGACGGCGATGACGATTCCGCGAAGCACCGTCAGCGTCCAGGCGGTGTCGTAATGGCTGCGGTCGGCATCCGGTTCCCTGACCAGAAAGACCTCGAAATTAAAATGACTCATGACCTCCAGCAACGCCAGCAGGGTCATGGCCAGGGCGACGAGGCCGAAATCCGCGGGAACGAGAAGGCGAGCGAGTATGAGCGTGCTGACGATGCCGACCGACCGCACGGCAAATCGCATGAGCACCGTCCATCCGGCGCCTATGGCGGTGCGTTTGCCGATATCCGAAGGATCCGTCGTCATTCAATCAGTCCATTTTAACAACTGGCCATCAGGTGCTAGCGTCGCTGCGCAAGGCGAAGACTGTCCCGGATTTTTTCGCACAGCGGTTCCACATGCGGCGGCAGCATCATGGTGCCGGTGGTGTCGCCGGTTCCTTCGGAGACCACCAGTTGATTGCCTAGCAGTGAAAGCCAGTCCTCACGCTGTTTGCTGGTATCGTCCGGCCGGTCGCTGCACCAGAAAACCGCGACGGGGCCGGAATAGGATGTGGCTGAATAAGAGGCACCGGCCATCTTGTTCGCCCGGAAGACGGCATCCCAATATAGCTGTGTCGGATTGCCACGGTGCAAATCTCGGGTCGTCGCGACTTCCTTCATTATCCCTAACTTGTCGCGCGCATATTGATAACGCTCGCCCCAGGGCAGGGATTTTAATTCGGACCAATAGAGATTGAGACGGGCGCGCACGAACGATTTTGTTGCGTCCGAACGGGTTAACCTTGCCATACCGCCAGCGCTTATCTTTTTATCGGTCTTCTGTTTCATGAGGGGGTCAGAGGGATCGAGCATAATCGTCAGTCCTACGTCATGGTCATCGCGCGTTAACTGCTGCGCGATTTCGTAGGCCACCCGACCGCCGAAACAGGCGCCGATCAGGTAGTAAGGCCCCTCAGGCTGTACCTTCTGAAGCCGCCGAATATGTTCCGCGGCGATATCTTCTATCCGGATCAGCGGCTCCTCCTTGCCATCCAGCCCGACAGAGTCCAGCCCGAAGAAGGGTTGCTCCGGCCCAAGCAGGCGCGCGACATGGGCAAAGCCGATGGAATGGCCACCATTGCCGCCGACAGCGAACAGGGGCGGCAGGTGGCCATCTGCATTCATGACAACGACGTCTTCCGAGCGGGGCTTATAAGCCGCTTTCGCAGTGCTGGCGCTGCGCGTTTCTCCGATGATCTCCGCCATGCCTTCGATGGTTGCGGCATCGTCGAAAATTGCCTTAAGAGGTAGCTCTACGCCAAAGACGGCGGAAACTTCCGCAAACAGTGTCGCGGCAAGCAGGGAATCGCCGCCGAGCAGAAAAAAATCATCGTCTGGCGAGATTTCGTCGAGTTCGAGGACCGATTTCCAGACTCCAGTAAGGGCGGTTTCAAGCGGTGTTGCGGTCGATTTGATTTGCGAAATCTGTGCCGGTTTCGGTGCGCTTTTCAGAACGTCTTCGAAGATCTCGGACAGTTTTTTTCTCAGGATTTTTCCTGTCGCTGTACGGGGCAGTTCGTCGACGAAAATGACCCGGCGCGGAACCTTGAAGTGCGCAAGACTTTCGCGTGCAAAACAGATCAATTCTTCTTCGCTGGCCTGCCCCTCCTTCCGCAGGATGACAGCCGCGGCGACGTCTTCGCCAAGAGTTGAGTGAGGGTAGGCGAACGTCGCGACATCCTGCACCGCCGGATGTTGTTGCAGGATGTGGTCGACTTCAAGCGGAGAGATTTTTTCGCCACCCCGGTTGATAATTTCCTTTATCCGGCCGGTTATGAACAAATAGCCGTCCATATCCAGGTGCCCCATGTCACCGGTTCGAAACCAGTCCTTGTGGAAAGCGGCTGCATCGGCGTCCGGGTTGTCTATGTATCCATCGAATATACAGGGTCCGCGAACAATGATTTCTCCGTCGTGTCCGGGCGGTAGTATGGTCCCGTCATTGGCCAAAATAGCCACTTCGCTCAACACGGGCAGTCCGGCGGACCCATATTTACGACATGCTGAATGCAGGGGGTTAGCCGTTACGATGCAGGCTTCCGAGTTGGAATAGAGTTCGATCGCGGGCGCACGAAATTCCTCTTCAAGCGTATCGACTACGGCCCGGTCGAGCCGCCCTGACCCGATTTTGAAAAACCGTAAATTTATATTCCGGACGATATGCCTGTAATTCGGCAATTGTGATGCGATGGCCTCGTGTATGGCGAAGCTCGCCGAGTAGAAGGTGACGGGATACCGTTCCAGACAATCGAAAAATTTTATCAAATCGAAGCGGGGCGGGCAGACAAGCGAGGCGCCTCCGAGGAGAGCCGACAGCGCCAGAAACTGTCCGTGGCCGTGAAACAGCGGCATGGGGTTCAAGGCGCAGTCTTCGGGGGTGATCTCCAGACGCCGAACCCGGTCCCACGCCGCGATCAGCCAGTGGCGGTGACGGACGGGAACAATTTTCGAAAGTTCGGTTGTCGCGGATGTGAAGGAGAGTAAGGCGACATCGTCTGCCTGCGATGGACCCGGCAATGAACAAAAACTGTGGCTGCCGCCCGTCAAAACAAAATGTCCGGCGGGATCGCCTTCTTCCACAACGAGTTCGATCGTCGGAATTCCTAAATTTTCAGCAACCTCTCTCGCCGGAGTCTCTTCCGCGGCGGAGACGATTATCGCCTTTGGCCGAAGTAGTGTCAGGTAGGCTTCAAATTCTCCATGGGTGTAGGCCGGATTGAGCGCGATGTAGATCGCCCCCGACGTAACGCCGAGAAACGCAACGGTGGCCTCTGGTCCATCTGTTAAAATGACCGCGACCCTGTCCTCCCGCCCAATACCCCATGAATTCAAGGTCTCGCGAACATCCGTCATCTGACGGATAAGCCCGGCAAAGCTGAGAGGACGCCTTCCTGGCGCCAAAATAGCTTTTGCATTCGGTTGCGCTTGTGCCACGCGTTCCAGCGACCCGCTGAAATCAAGCAGGTCACGGGTTAAGGTCAGATTGGACCCATCTGGCACGGTTATTCCTCTCTTTCCCAATCAACCCACGTTCTTTGGCTTTTAGATGCAATTTTCGTGCCAACCGGGTTAATTCGGCCTTTCGTGGGAGAGACAGTGGTTAAGAGAAGACGGCGGTGCAGATGATTGTAAAATCCACCGACACTTTCGTGGCCAGTTATGGTTAAAGTGGAAAAAACTGTAAAATTTTCCGACACCCAAACGTTAATGGCGTCGTCCCAGTTTTGCTTTATTCAAAGGGGCTTTATTCAGGGGGGCTTGTCAGGGGGAACTGGAAAAGCGCCGTTATGAAGCCGCCCGCTCGCTTTCAAGCTGTCTCAGCGCGCCGCGCTGAATTTTACCGGTCGGCGTGTGCGGCAGTTCATCGACGAATTCGATGGCGCGTGGATATTTAAAGGCGGATATCTGCGATTTTACAAAATCCTGGAGTTCGCCCACCAGCTCCTCTTTCGCGCCGGATTTGTCCTTCAACTCGATGAAGGCCTTGACGATCTGACCGCGGTCCGGGTCCGGAGATCTCACCACCGCGACCTCGCGCACGGCCTCGTGCTCCAGCAGAACCGCCTCGACCTCCAGCCCGGAGACGTTGTAGCCGCCGGTCAGGATCATATCGTCGGTGCGCGCCTCGTATGAGAAATAGCCGTCCGCATCCACACGGCAGAGATCCCCCGACAGGTTCCAGCCATCGCGGATATAGGCCTTCTGGCGGTCCATATCGTCGAGATAGCGGCATCCATTGGGGCCTTTGACGATCATTTGGCCGATCTCGCCGGGCGCGGTGTCGTTAAATTCGTCGTCCACCACCCGGACCTGGAAACCGGGCACCGCCTTGCCGATCAGGCCCGGCTTGATGTCGTCGCCCGAAGCGGAAATGAAGATGTGCAGCAATTCGGATATACCGAGCCCGTTGATGATCCTGACACCGGTTTTTTCCTCCCAGCCATGGAAGACCGCCGGCGCCAAAGGCTCTCCACCGGCGATGCAAAGCCGCAGGGACGAGGTGTCATACTTGTCGATGGCATCGAGCATGAGCTTGTAGCCCGACGGGGTGGAAAAGCAGACCGTTGCCTTATGCTTTTCGATGGTCTGGAGCAAAACCTCCGGCGTGGCGCGTTCCACCACCACCACCGAGGCGCCGAACCGCATGGTATCCGGCATATAGGCGCACAACCCGTAGAGAAACGCGATCTGGGGACTGCCGCAGACGATGTCGTCGGCCTGGATCTTCACCACATGTCCGATGAAGGTATCGGCGGCGGCCATGATATCGCGGTGAAAATGGATGGTGCCCTTGGGCGTTCCCGTCGATCCCGAGGTAAAGCCGATGATTGCAGGGTCGTCGGCGGCCGTATCCACCGTCGCGAAATCCGTGGGTTTGCCGGCCATCCTTGCATCCAGCCCGTCCGGGCCCTCCATTCCGAAATACAGAATAGAGCGCAATGTTTCGGTGTTTTCCTTCGCTTTTTCAATGTCTTCGGAGAGTTTCTTGTCGGAGATGGCAAGCTGCACCTGGGCCTTGCCGATCATATAGGTGAGTTCGCGTTCGCGCAGGACCGGCATGGTGGAGATGGCGATTCCGCCGGCTTTCAGGATCCCGAACCAGGCGGCCATGAGCATGGGGTGATTGCCCGACCTCAGGATGACCCGTTCCCCCGGCACCATATGGCAATCTTCCACCAGCACCCGGGCGATCTGGTTGGCCCTGGCCTGGGTGTCCGCGTAGCTCCATATTTCATCGCCGAAATAGATATAGGGCCGGTCGCCGTGGCCGTTCTCGATTGCCTTGTCGAGGAGTTCGGCGGCAACATTCATTCGCGTCGGATAGGCGGCGAGTTCCGGCAGGACCGAATAATCCATATCCGGCCACAGGGCCTCCGGCGGCATATTGTCGCGAATGTAAGTATCAATGTGGGCGGTGGGTTCGGCCATGGAATTCAATTTGAGTTGCTGTCAGACGGGCGCGATCCTATCCGGCGGCCCCCATGCTGCCAAGGCATGAGCCTAAATTCAAATTCCCGGAGATTACGGGTGGAGAGCGACGGGGCAGAATGTTAGGGTCCGCCGCTCAACGCGCCAATCTTATCGGATGATATGAACGATCTGGTCCAACTAGAACTGATACGGGAATCGATGATCGCGGTTGTTGGCGAAATGCGCGCCAACATTATCCATTCCTCGTACGCGGCCATTATTTACGAAGGCCATGATTTTTCCTGTGCCCTGATGTCGGCCGATGGCCGCCAGATTGCCCAGGGGCTGGCGGATCATCCCATCCATATTTTCGCGGTTCCCTATTCGACCCGCAAAGTGGTCGAGGTGTTTGGCGATGATATCCATGAAGGGGATCTGTTCCTTCATAACGATCCCTATACCGGCGGGACGCATCTGAACGACGTGCTTTTGCTTCATCCGGTGTTTTTCGAGGGAAAGCTCGCGCTCTTCGCCGCTATGCGGTGTCACTGGAACGATGTGGGCGGCATGACGCCGGGGTCGCTCTCGGGACGGGTCAAGGAGATCTATCAGGAAGGCATCCGGATCACGCCGACCAAGATCTGCGACCGGGGGACCATGAACCAGGGCGTGCTTGATGCCCTGTTCAATAATATGCGCGGGCCCGAAGAACGGATCGGCGACTTCAATGCCATGCTGGGCACCGGTCGCAAGGCGGCGGAACACATTGAGCGCCTGTTCAAACGGTTTGGCGGCAACGAACTTCTGGATGGCGTCGAAGAGCTGATTGCGCGCTCCGAGCGTCAGATGCGGGCCCGCATCAAGGATTGCCCCGACGGGGATTTCTATGCCGAGGGCTATATCGAAAGCGACGGCTCGAATCCCGATCCGCTGGTGGTGCGTCTGAAGCTCACCGTGGCCGGCGATTCTATCGCCGCCGATTTCGAGGGCACGTCGTCGCAGACCGATGGGCCAACCAATTGCGGCCCGGCCATGGCATTCAACGCGGTGGGGACCATCGTCAAGGCATTCCTCGACCCCAACACGCCCATCAATCATGGCAGTTTCAATCCCATCACCGTCAACGCCCCCGAAAAGAGTTTCATCAATGCGCGGGAGACGGCGCCCTGCGGCGGCATGGCCGAGGTCAAGTTCCTGATCGATTCTGTGGTGGCCGCGGCCATGGCGCAGGTGGTGCCCGAGATGTCGGTGGGCGATCTCAAAGGCGGCGCCAACCATATTCACATTGCCGGACCGCGCGACGATGGCGGCACCTGGATCCACTATGAATGGCCGGCCGGTGGCACTGGCGCGTCCGATGGCGTGGACGGTTCGAACGCGGTGCGTAGCTATAACGAGGGCGATTTCAACTCCATCCAGTCGGTGGAGACGGTGGAATCCCAATATCCCCTGCGCGTCGAACGATGCGAAATCCGCGAAGGGGCCTGCGGTGACGGACATCAGCGTGGCGGGTTCGGGCTGCGGCGCGATATCCGTGTCCTCGGCAAGACCGCCATGCTGTCGGTCCTGTCGGAAAAGAACGTCATTCCGCCCTATGGGGTGGCCGGCGGCAGCAATGGCGCGGCCAACCGTTTCGTCGTCCTGCGGGATGGTGAAGTGGTTCAGCCCTCCGACGTGCCCGGCAAGGTATCCGGCTTTCCGCTGGGCCCCGGCGATATTGTGCGCGAGGAAACGGCGGGCGGTGGCGGTTTCGGCGACCCCTTGATCCGCGACGCCGCACTCGTTTCCGATGACGTGGCGCAGGGCTATTTGTCCGCGGATCAGGCGGCGGCGCGGTATGGCGTGGTGCTGGATGGTAACGGGGCGGTGGATCAGACCGCGACCGACGCAAAAAGGGCGGAACTGGTTTCGGCAAGGCTGATCGTCGCCCTCGATGCGGCGAACGAGGATGATGTGGAGGGCCCGCGCCGACGGTTTACGGTTTCCCGCGCCCTTGCGGACCGTTTGGGAGTTGAGGATGGCGGGCTTATGGAATTGCGGGGCAGCGCCGCCGCGCCACTCCGCGGCTGGGCCCGGGTGACCCATAGCGGCTCCGACGCATCGGTTGTGATCGGCCCGTCGGGTCTGCGGCTGATTGGTGCATCCCCCGGCGATTCCGTCAAGGCCCGAGCTGTAACATCGGTGCCGGCATGACGGCAGGCCGTTATCTCGTTGGGATCGACGTCGGTGGCACGTTTACCGACATTCTGTGCCTCGACATGGACAGTCAGGCGCTTCTTACCGCCAAGGTGCCGTCATTGCCGGGGCGCCAGTGGGAAGGGGTGCTCAACGCGCTGGGCGAGCTCGGCATCGAAGCGGCGGATATTCATGCCTTCGTTCATGGCACCACCATCGCGACCAACGCGTTGCTGGAGCGCAAGGGCGCCAGGACGGCGCTGGTGACCACCGAAGGCTTCCGGGACACTCTGGAGATTGGTCGCACCCGCCGTCTGATCGGCGGACTGTTCGATATCAAATTCGTGAAACCAAAGGCACTGGTCGACCGGACTTTAAGGTTCGAGGTGCCGGAACGGACGGCCGCCGACGGCACGGTACTCAGCGACATCGCCGATCATGATTTTGCGCCTCTGGCGGCTACCCTGAAGGATCTGGGTGTGGAGACCGTCGCCATCGGATTCGTAAACGCCTATGCCAATGATGCGACAGAGCGCACGGCCGCGGATAAACTGAAAGCGCTGATGGGCGATGCCCCTGTTTGTAATTCCGCTGCCGTGGTCCGTGAAAGCGGTGAGTTCCACCGCTTCTCCACCTGCGTGCTCAACGCTTATCTGACACCGGTGGTGACCAATTATCTCGACACGCTGGCCAGTGAACTGAAAGGCCGTGGCGTGGAAGCGCCGGTCAATATCATGGGCTCCAACGGTGGCGCCATGACGCTGGCACAGGCGGCGGGATTCGCCGCCGGGACGTTTCTGTCCGGTCCGGTTGGCGGTGTCGGCGGCGCGGTGCGGGTCTGCGAACTGGCCGATGTGGATGATTGCATCACCTTCGACATGGGCGGCACCAGCACCGACGTGGCGTTGATTTACCAGCGCACGCCGCGCATCAGCCATGATAATCAGATCGACGCCTATCCGCTGCAGGTGCCGCAGCTCGATATTCATACAATCGGCGCCGGTGGCGGCTCTATCGCCTGGATGGGCGAAGACGGAACCCTGGAAGTGGGACCGCGCAGCGCCGGCGCTCTGCCGGGACCGGCCTGTTACGGGCGCGGTGGGACGGAACCGACCATATCCGATGCCAATCTGCTGATGGGGCGTCTGCCCACCGACCGGACCTTGTCCGGCGGGCTCCAGCTGGACAAACCGGCGGCGGAGCTGGCTTTCGGGAATTTAGCGCAGGAACTGGCGCGGGGCGGCACGCCCATGGACATTGTGGCGCTAGCGGACGGGGTTCTCCGTATCGCGGTGGCCAAGATGGCCGGCGCCGTCCGCGAAGTGTCGGTTCACCGGGGTTTCGATCCGCGGGATTTCGCCCTCCTTGGGTTTGGCGGGGCAGGGCCCATGCATGTGTTCCTGGTGGCCGAAGAACTGGCCGTGCCGCAGGTTATCGTACCGCGCTTTCCTGGCCACCTGTCGGCGCTAGGCCAGCTGCTGGCCGATCAGCGGCGCGATTTCGTCCGGGCCTGGGGCGGCCGTCTGAGTACGCTGGATATTGTTGCGCTTAAATCCATGGCCGGGTCACTCCGGGAAGAGGCCGCCGCGCTGCTGGTGGAGGACGGGTTCGGCCCGGATCGCCAGACCCACGGCTTTACCGTCGACATGCGCTATGCCGGGCAAAGCTATACCCTGGCCGTGCCCGTCGATGGCGACGCGCCGGATCCCGAGGCTCTGCGTCTGGCCTTTGCCGAGCGCCACACGCAAACATTCGGTCACGCGGACATGAATAACGATTGCGAGATCGTCAATGTCCGGCTGGTCTCGCTGGGCATCGTCGACAAACCCACCCTGGGCTTTGCGTCCGATGCCGACGGCAGTTCCGTCCTCGAGACCCGCCCGGTCTGGTTCGGTTCCGACTGGACCGATTGCCCCATCCACGACCGCGCCAGAATGATGGCGGGTGGAACCCTCGAAGGCCCGGCCATCATCGAGGAAGCCGGCGGTACATCCGTGGTGCCCCCCGGCTGGAAAATCACCGTGCTGGAAAGCGGCGCGCTGGATTGCCGCAATCCGGTGACGGGGTAGGGGGCGGTTCTTCGGCTATTCGCAATTT
>JABJKO010000224.1 GCA_018660305.1 Rhodospirillaceae bacterium | reverse complement strand
GGCCTCGACCTCAAAATCCTTAAAGACCCCATTGACGGCAATATCGTTGAGGTTACCTCGGGCGACATCCTGTACATCCCTCCCCATTTTGCCCACGAAGGCACCACGCTCGACGATTCGTTGACCTTTTCCGTTGGTTTCCTCGGCCCGAAATTGTCCGAACTTTATGATTCCTATGGTCTGCATCTCGCCGACCACGATGCGCTTGATCACCGCTACGCAGGCGAGGGGCTGAGCGCGGACAGCGCGGGATTCATCCTCTCCATCGATGCCGTTGAGACGTTGCGCGATCATCTCAGCCACGCGCTGAGCACGCCCTCGTTTTCCGAGTGGCTGGCCTCGTTTTTCACCGGCTCAACCAGTGAAGACACTTCACAGGACAGCGAACGCGACCATACGCTTAGCTTGGCAGCCTTCACGAAAGCTCTGCGGGCAAGGGCCGGTCTGATCAAACCCGCCTACGTAAAATTCGCGCTCATCCCATCGTCCCCTCCATCGTCCCCCCTTTCGTCTGGCGGCACCTACAGCCTTGGCTTTAATCGCAAGACTTTTGACATCAATGAGGGAGCCCTGGCCGTCATCCTGAGCCTGATGAAAGAAGAGGCCGTCACCACAAGTGACACGCCCGCGCTGCTCGATCATCTCGATCTTTTGTGCACGCTCTATAACCACCAGGCGTTGGAATTTATCAACAGCGCAAATTAAGCCACCTGGCTAACCGCAAGGGTCGGAAAATGGCTACAAACAGAAGTCGCTGAATCGGAAATTGATTTCCGCTTTACCCCGGGGAGCGGACATCATTAAACAATGTCCGCTTTGCGCCGATTTACGTCTGAAGTTGGGAGCGAAGCAGACATGGAAACGCCGCGGCCTGACTTCCGTTCGTGACCCGGAACGGACATTTATAAATTGAAGAAACATCAAGCTTCTCCCTGCTCCTCCACAATACCTTCGTCTACTAAAATTCGCAGTGCAGACGTGATGATCCGGGTCTCTTCGTCATCCCAGTCCATATCAAAGACTTCACGAAATACAGTTCGCATCCTCGCAAATATCATAACGAGGAACATAGCCTGATTACCGTAGAGGATGTGATAGAGCTCAGCATTAAATCGAGGAATGGTTGTGGGTCCGTAGTGTTCTCCATCTGAGAACGTGCTCAAGCTTTCAAGGATTTCTTGCCGCGTAGGGTGTGCCAAATTGTTAAACTCGCTGTAGCGATTGTAAAATCTCGACAGAATGTTTCGCACGTTGGGACTACGACCGTCTCGCCTTTTTCCGGCCTGATATTCGTCGATTGCAACGAGAATTTCCAATTCTTGCTTAAGCAGATTTGCAGCATTTGCGTACAAGCCTTCCGAAATCGCCACCTCGGTAATGTCCACTCCCTGGACAAACTGAGCAATTAGACTCATTCGACCTCTTATTGAAGGATCAGTAGCTTCATACTGCCGTCCTTGAATTCGATCTTGGTATGAGATAACAGCGCTAAATGCGAGCTGATGTGCAGTCAACAAGTTGGCATTTAACGCCTTGCTCTTCTTCCGGATCGCGGATCGGTGCTCCATGTGCTTCCGGACAAAGGCGATGCACAAGTTGGAGCGCTCAAGTGCACTTATGTGTTCGGTCATTTTCTGACGCTATCACAGATTCAATACGCGTTGTGAAGCCACAAGAGAATTCCGTTCCTGGCTACAAACGGACTCGAATGCCCATTCGAAATTGAGTCCGCTGTTGGGGATTAGGCGGACTAAATTGTATGATTCCACCGAGGGATTTCGAGCGTCGCTCGATTATGGTGCGGACGGCGGGACTCGAGCCCCGCAAGCCGATAACGGCAACAGATTTTAAGGCGATCGGTGCGTCTCGGGTGTTTGCGTAATGGTACGATTGGCTCGGGGCAGGACTCCCACATAGCGGCGGCGGCGCGCACCGCGGGTGGGTTCCGGGGTCGCCGCATAGATTTCCTTGCCGGCTTCGATGACCAGAACACCCGAAAAAGTCTGAAACCAGCGAAAGCCGATCTTCTCCCATGCCGGGGCGGACGCGATGACCATGCGCGACCGGCTGGGCGGTACAAACAGCGCCGGACTGACCTGGATGGGCTGGAACAGCGTGTCCCGCATAAGCCGGTTCAACTGACCCGGCGTATAGGGATAGCCATGACCGAACGGGGTGCGGTCAAACCGGGCCCAGATCCCGCGCCGGTTGGGCACGACGGCCAGCAGGCGGCCGCCATCGGCCAGAATGCGCCAGATCTCGCGCAGCATGGGACGGAGTTGCTCGCTGCATTCCAGGCCGTGAACCAGCAACACGCGATCAACCGACACGTCGGGCAAGGGAATTTCCGTCTCATCGCACAGGGTAACCGACCCCAGCCCTTCCGCCGGCCAGTGCAGGACTCCCTGCTGCGCCGGCATGGCCGCGATAACGCGCTGCGCCTCCTCCTTAAAAGGCAGCAGGTACGGCGTCGCATAGCCGACCCCCAGCACCGTCATGCCGGAAACATTATCCCAGGTCGCCCGGATGCGATTGCGGATGGTCCGCCTGGCGACACCCCCCAGGCTGGTCCGGTAGAAGTCCCGGAGGTCTATGACGTCGTTCCACATGATCCTACTTTAACAGAGTTCCCACGGTTGGCGCTGCCGCGTTGCTTTGGTACGTTCCTGACACATTAAGCAGACCCCCGCGGAGGAAATATCCCATGTCGACACTCGAAATTGAACAAATCCCCACACGAAGCGACAATTATGTCTATTTGCTGCGCGAATCGGGTCAGGGCAAAGTCGGCGTCGTCGATCCATCGGACGCCCAGCCCGTCATCGACGCGCTGGACCGCCTGGGATGGCAACTAACCGACATCATCAACACCCATCACCATAACGATCACACCGGCGGCAATCTCGAGCTCAAGGAAAAGTACGGCTGTGTGGTTACCGGCCCGTTAGCGGACCATGACCGCATCGCCGGAATCGATGTGGATGTGGCGGATGGCGATACTTTCATGCTGGGCGACGCCAAGGCCACGGTCTACGACACGCCGGGTCATACGCGGGGCCATATCGCCTACTGGTTCGACGAAAGCAAGGCGCTGTTCTGCGGCGATACACTGTTTGCCCTGGGATGCGGGCGGACTTTCGAAGGCACCCCCGACCAGATGTGGACTTCCCTGAGCAAGCTCCGCGCCCTGCCGGACGACACCATGGTCTATTGCGCCCACGAATACACTCAGTCCAACGCCAAATTCGCCATCACCATCGAAAGCGGCAATCAGGAATTGCTGGATTATGCGAGTAAGATCGACGCACTCCGGGCGGAAGACAAACGGACCGTTCCCTCTTTGTTGGGCCTCGAAAAAGCGACCAATCCCTTCCTGCGGGCCGATGTCACCGCGGTGAGCGAAGCGGTTGGACTTTCGGCCGATGACCCGGTTGCCGTCTTCGCCGAAGTACGCCTGCGCAAAGACAATTTCTGATCGGAGGAGACCGTTATGAAGCTCCGTTGGGCGGCGGGCTCGCCTTTCGTTCGCAAGGTCACCGTCACTGCCCTTGAAACAGGACTTGATGACCAAATCGAACGGATAGAGACCGATCACCGAGCCGCCGTCAGCGATCTTGTGAATGACAATCCGCTGGGCAAAATCCCGGCCCTGATCTGCGACGATGGGACAACGCTGGCCGATTCACCGGTGATCTGCGCCTATCTCGACAGTCTTCATGATGGCCCGACACTCATCCCCGCCGAGGGTGCGGCGCGCTGGAACACCCTCAATCTGGAAGGGCTGGCCGATGGCATGGGGGAAGCCGCCATCAGCGTCTTTCGCGAACGCAACCGGCCGGATGACGAAAATTCAGAAGCGTTCGAAGAGCGCAACGAAGGAAAATTCACCCGCACCATGAGCTGGATCGAGGACCATGCCGACCTCCTCGATGGTCCGGTGACGCTGGGCCATATCGCGCTGGGATGCGCTCTCGGCTGGGCAGCATTCCGTGTCAGCGACCTGCTCGAAGACAGGGAGTCCCGCTGGCCCAAGATCTCCCAATGGCATGACGCATTCGCAAAACGCCCCTCCATGCAAGCCACCGCGCCGCGCTAAAGACGGAAAGGCGGGCCGGTCTGAGACCGGCCCCTACGCAAGGTCACGGATTGCAAGATCATGGATTGTAGGGGCGGGTCTAAGACCCGCCCGCTCAGTCTCGCGCGACGCACATGGCGATGCCCATGCCGCCGCCGATGCACAGCGTTGCCAGGCCCTTCTTGGCGTCGCGCCGTTCCATCTCGTAGAGCAGGGTCACCAGCACCCTTGCGCCGGAAGCGCCGATGGGATGGCCCAGCGCAATGGCGCCGCCATTGACGTTCACCCGCTCCGACTCCCAGCCGAGATCCTTGCCAACGGCCAGGGTCTGCGCCGCGAAGGCTTCGTTGGCCTCGACAAGATCAAGATCATCCACCGACCAGCCAGCCTTTTCCAGCGCCTTGCGGCTCGCCGGGATGGGGCCGGTGCCCATGATGGAGGGATCGACACCGGCCTGCGCCCAGGACACCACGCGGGCGCGGGGCGCGATGCCCCGGCGCGAGGCTTCGTCATCACTCATCAGAACAACAGCGGCCGCCCCGTCATTGATACCCGCCGCATTGCCGGCCGTGACCGTGCCGTCTTTCTGAAAAGCCGGCCGTAGGCCGGACAAGGTCTCGAAGGTGGTGCCATGACGAGGATATTCGTCATGCTCCACCAGCGTCTCGCCCTTGCGGGTGGAGATTGTGACCGGGACGATCTCGTCCCTGAACCGTCCGGCGGTCTGGGCGGCCTCGGCGCGCTGCTGTGACAGGGCCGCATATTTATCCTGATCCTCGCGGCTGATCTGCCATTGCGCAGCCACGTTTTCGGCGGTGCAGCCCATGTGATAGCCGTTAAACGCATCCCACAGCCCATCCTTGATCATGGTATCAACCATGGCGGTATCGCCCATCTTGGTACCGCTGCGCATATGCAGGCAGTGGGGCGCCTGGCTCATGCTTTCCTGCCCGCCGGCGATCACGATAGCGGAATCCCCATTGCCGATGGCCTGCACCCCCATGGCCACGGCCTTGAGCCCGGATCCGCACAGCTGATTGACACCATAGGCGGGGACCTCGACGGGCAGATCGGCGCCGATGGACGCCTGGCGGGCCGGGTTCTGACCGGTACCGGCTGTCAGGATCTGTCCCATGATCACCTCGGAAACCGCGCCCGCTTCCACATGGGCGCGATCCAGGGCGGCCCGTATGGCGATGGTACCGAGTTCCGCCGCGGACAGGGCACTTATGGCACCGTTGAAACTGCCCACCGGCGTGCGGGCGGCGCTGGCAATGACGATATGACTCATTATGGGTCTCCCAACCGGCGGCTGATTACAGCCATGGTTATAGCCGGGCAACCTATATAGACAAGCCCGTTATAGACAAGCGCGGTGGGTCACGCCAAGCGCAGAGCGCTCTTCGCGGTGGGAGAAAGCCTCTCGGGAAATTCTTTAGCTTGCAGCGGATCTGATCTTGGTCACTGGCACTGACTGCGACACATCTTCGTCCGCCGTGCTCGGCCAGGGGGGCTCGAACTGGGGCTTGCCGAATGCCCAGCCCTGCAGGAAGCCGACGCCTTCGGCGCGCAGCATCTTTGCCTGATCCATGGTCTCGACGCATTCGGCTACCGTATCGAGACCGAAATTGCGGGCAAGATCCAGGAGAGACCGGATAAAGATCATGTTGGCGGGATTTTCCGGCAGATCGCGAATAAACGACCCGTCGATTTTCACCATATCCACCGCCAGAATTTTCAGGTGACGGAAAGAGGTGTATCCGGCGCCGAAATCATCCAACGCCACGCGGCAGCCAAGATCACGCAGGGTGGACACAAACCGCGCGCATTCCTCGACATCCTCGAGGCTGGCCGTTTCGGTAATCTCCACCACCAGCCGCTCGGCCACGGTGGGCTGGCCTCGCAAAAGCCCGACCACATGACGCAGCCATGACTGATCTGTCGAGGTGAGCCCGGAAACATTGATGGCTAGCCGCGCCTCGGGATGCTCCAGCATAACGTTGACCGAGAGTTCCAGGACCCGGCGATCGATCTGACGGATCAAGCCCAGTTCCTCGACGACCGGCATGAACAGCCCGGCCGGCACCACTTCGCCATCGGGCTGAATCATACGGAGCAGGCATTCATGGAGGACCGGCTCATGGGTTTCGCAATCGACGATGGGCTGGTAGGACAGCTTCAAACGGTCGTCACGCAGGGCGCATTTAACCTGCTCCGCGATCACCATGTTTTTCTGATGAATGTCGCGCTGCTCCTGTGTGTAGCGATAGAGCGACCAATTGTTGCGGCCGGAACGTTTCGCGTTTTGTAACGCGATATCCGCTTTGGTCATGGCGTCCGTTGCGGTCTTCGCCACATCGGGGAAAACAACCGCGCCAACGGAAACCGTGACATGAATGGGGCCGGCCGGCGTCTCTATTTCGGTGTTCCGGGCGGTTTCGAGAATTTTCTCGGCCGCGACGGACACTTCACCGGCCGGGCAATTGCTCAACACCACGCCAAAACAGTCGCCACCAATCCGGCCGATTGAATCACACGATCGCAGGCATTGATCCAGACGATGGCCGATGGAAACGATCACCGCATCGGCGACTTCATAACCGAACGCCTGGTTGACCACATTGATATTGTCGATCCCGACGACCAGGAAGGCGCCGACGACCTTGTAACGATCGCTGAAGTAAAGCGTATGTTCCAACGATTCGCGCAGACGGTTCTTGTTGAAATGACCGGTCAGCTCGTCATAGCTCGCCAGATACTGAACGCGTTCGCTGGCGACCTGCTGTCGGCTGATGCGCCGGATGCTACCGCGAATGCAAAGTGGACGACCATTGGCATCCAGTTCCGCCGTACCCCGGTCATGATACCAGTGATGTTCACCATCGGAATCCCTGAGCCGGAATTCACATTCGAAGACACCCTGCGTATCACCGAGAGCGGCAAGAGCATCAAGACGCGGTTTCAGATCTTCAGGATGGATCCTGTCGTGAAAACGCTGCGCGTTTCCTTCGGTCTGATCGCCAAAAAGAATAAGGGGTGGCGGGGTCCCGTCGAGCCATGAAATTTCATCGGTGACCAGATCCCAGTCATAGACGATATCTCCGGCGGCCGCTAAGGCCGCTCGAAGGCGCGCAAGCTGTAAAACCGCATCGCTCATCATTTGCATCCTGCAAATACCAGTTCCCTACATGGGAACTGCGACTGGTGCCGATAGGTCGGACCCTTCGACATTGCGAATCTGGACGTTAGAAGTTTCAATTTTGTTAAAATCCAACAGAATGGAAGTCGATTAGATAGTAATGGAATTCCCCCCTAATATATATGGTGTGAAAAATATAATACAGTTAATATACTTTCCATTTTTTTGGTTAATTACTGTTAACTATAAAATACATATAGTAATTATATAAAATTTTATTGACATTAATATCTAATTAATAGATATATTATTTAATATTATGGGAATTTGACGTGATAGCTGCCCCCTACATAGAACCTGCCCAACTGGCCCAAACCGCCTTCAAAGGAGGCCGGTCGGCGCGTGGTGGGCAGGGAGGGCAAGGTGCGGTTCTACAGCCGGAGGCGGCGACCGGCCGGGCCCTGGCGACCCAGCGGGATGCGCTGTTTTTCCGAAGCGAAGCGATCCTATTGCAGGGCGGGCCAGCCCAGGCGACCTATCTCGCGCAGCAGATCGGGCAGCTATGGCCATCAACACCCCAAGCGGCAAACAAAACCGCGTCCAATGCCTACGAGAAAGGCGTTAAGACCTATGACCCGGAAACGCCCCAGCCAGCCTCCATCACGGTCTGATCTAGGCTGAGCCTTCCTTGGCATAACCGGTCGCGCGGAGCGCATCGGTAATCTCCGTCAGAATAACGGGATCGTCGATGGTGGCGGGCATTTTGTACGTTTCCCCATCGGCGATTTTCTGCATGGTCCCGCGCAATATCTTGCCGGAGCGGGTCTTTGGCAGTCGCGCCACGACGGTCGCGGTTTTGAACGAGGCGACCGGCCCAATCTGGTCGCGGACCAGCTGGACTACCTCACCAACAATCCCCTCATGGGCCCGGTTTATGCCGGCATTAAGAACCAGAAAGCCCAGCGGGACCTGACCCTTTAGATCATCGGCGACACCGATAACGGCGCATTCCGCCACATCGGGGTGCGAGGCCAAAACCTCCTCCATGGCGCCGGTCGACAATCGATGCCCGGCCGTATTGATGATGTCATCGGTTCGCGCCATGACGAACACATAGCCGTCCTCGTCCACATAACCGGCATCGGCGGTCTTGTAGTAGCCCGGGAACTCATCGAGATAGGCCTCCTTGAACCGGTCATCGGCATTCCACAGGGTCGGCAATGTCCCGGGCGGCAAGGGCAGCTTGGCGACCAGCGCACCGATATTGCCTGGCGCGACAGCCTTTCCGGCCTCATCCAGAACATGAATATCCCAACCCGGCACCGGTCTGGTGGGCGAGCCATGCTTGACCGGCAGCTTTTCGATGCCCATGCAGTTGGCACATATGGACCACCCGGTCTCGGTCTGCCACCAGTGATCGATCACCGGAACGCCGAGATTGGTTTCGGCCCAGGTCAGGGTGTCGGGATCGGAACGTTCGCCGGCCAGAAAAAGGGTCTCGAAGGCGGAAAGGTCGTAATCGCCGATCAGCTTGGCGGCCGGGTCCTCGCGCTTTATGGCCCGGAAAGCGGTGGGTGCGGTGAACATGACCTTGACCTTATGGTCGGCAATGACCCGCCAGAAAACACCCGCATCCGGTGTCCCCACGGGTTTTCCCTCGAACAGAATTGTCGTGTTTCCGTTCAGCAGCGGTCCATAGACGATATAGGAATGTCCGACGACCCAGCCAATATCGGACGCCGCCCAATACACATCACCAGGCTCCACCCCGTAGATGGCCCCCATGCTCCAGCGCAGCGCGACGGCATGCCCGCCATTGTCGCGCACCACCCCCTTGGGCTCGCCCGTCGTACCCGATGTGTAAAGGATATAGAGCGGGTCGGTGGCGGCGACGGAGACACAATCATGGGGCGCAGCCGCCGCCATCGCATCGTTCCAGTCCAGATCGCGGCTCGAGGAGAGCGGCGCCGGTTCTTCCTCCCGCTGAAATATGATGCACCGATGCGGTTTGTGTGCGGCCAGATCTATGGCGCCGTCGAGAAGCGGCTTGTAGGCGACTATACGCCCCGGCTCGAGACCACAGGAAGCCGAGACGATGACCTTTGGCTTCGCGTCATCTATGCGCACCGCGAGTTCATTCGCCGCAAACCCGCCGAAGACGACGGAATGAACGGCACCGATGCGGGCACAGGCCAGCATGGCAATAACCGCCTGGGGCACCATGGGCATATAGATGATGACACGGTCGCCCTTGGTGACGCCTTCATTGGCCAGCGCGCCGGCGAACCGCGCGACGAGATCGCGAAGTTCGCCGTAGGTAAAGCGCTCCACCCGCCCGGTCATGGGGCTGTCATAGATGATGGCATCCTGATCCCCCCGCCCGGCATCCACATGGCGGTCTACCGCATTGTGGCAGGTGTTGAGCATGCCGCCGCGAAACCAGCGATAGAACGGCGCATCCGACCGATCAAGAACACTGTCCCATTCCCGGTCCCAATCGATGCCCTTGGCGACCTCACCCCAGAATCCATCCGGATCCTCCAGCGAGCGGCGAATCATCGCATCAAATTTTTCGGTCATGGGCTCCCCTGCGCATCGGCTTCATTAATCAATTGGCGCCAGACAGGCAGAGTAGCAGCAAACACCCCGTCCCATCAGGTACAGGCTGCATTGTGCACTCCCGATTGCGGGATGCACGGATTTTTTGAAGGCGGGCGGTCTACCGCCCGGTGGAAACTGAAACCCTTACTGGACTGTCAGTTGGGCCAATTCATCTTTGATTCTGAGTTTTTCTTTCTTGAGTCCGGCGATAATGCTTTGATCGGGTTGTGGGCGGCCTGTTTCATCTTCAAGTATCTGTTCGAGCTCTGCGTGACGAGACTTCAAAACGTCGACTTGCTCCACACCTGTCATAGCGACCTCCTCATAGACATAGAAAAGACACGAACCACCATACCTCATTTCGACGGATTTCGCAAAAACTTTGCCTGCCCGGGGTGCGGCATTCAGTCACCAAGACAGATGCCGAGCCCGCGGGCAGTACGGACCACGGGACCGGCCGGGTCCACGGGATGGGGATGCGAGACCACATCCGACAGGGCAACATCGATGCAATCGCGGTTGGACCAGGCCACCATACGGTCGAATTTTCCTTCGGCCACAAGGTCCACGGCGCGAACACCAAAGGCCGATGCATAAAAGCGGTCCTGCGGTGTCGGTGAGCCACCACGCTGTGTATGACCAAGCACCGTGACCCGGGTCTGGGCACCGGTTTCTTCGGCAATGCGGCGGCCAAGATAATGGCCAATACCACCGAATCGCTGATTTTCGTCATCATCCGTAACGACAATCGGGTCGCCCGATTCGGTCATGACGCCTTCGGCAACCACAACCAGCGCGAAATTGCGGCCCTGTTCCGCACGAACGCCTTCGATCTTGTTTTGGATGTGTTTCAACGCATAAGGAATTTCCGGGATGAGAATCACGTCGGCCCCGCCGGCAATGCCGGCGTTCAGGGCGATATGCCCGGCATCGCGGCCCATCACTTCGAGCACCATGACACGGCTGTGGCTCATGGCGGTGGGCTGCAGGCGGTCCAACGCTTCGGTGGCCACGTTTACCGCCGTCACATATCCGACGGAATTCTCGGTAAAGGCGACATCGTTATCGATGGTCTTGGGGATACCCACCATATTGAAGCCCCCCTTTTCCGCCAGGCGCCGCAGAATGGCGAGACTGCCATCGCCGCCGACCGCGATCAGCGCGTCGAGATCCAGGCTCCGGTACCCCCGGATAATGTCGTCGGAACGGTCTTTTTTCGTGCCGTCCGGCATGGGGAAATCGAACGGATCGCCCTCATTCGTCGTCCCCAGAATTGTGCCGCCCATGCGCAGGATATTGCCGGTAAAGAGCCCGAGGTGGAGCTCCTCGCATTTGACGGGATTTTCCATAAATCCGCGCGTTCCTTCATGAATTCCAAAGACTTGCCATCCATAACCATGTATGGCGCGGTGTACGACGGCCCGGATGATGGCATTCAGACCGGCGCAATCGCCGCCGCTTGTTAAAATACCGATTCGCTTGATGTCTTTGCTCACACAACCCCCTTGCACCGGAAACCCGGTCATTTTGGACGTAGAAACAGTTTAACCAAGCCACGCGAAATCTGTTAGATTTAGTTGTGGCGGAGTCAAATCACCGCAGGAAATGGAAGACCAGGAGAATATAAAACACCGGCTGTCTGAACTCGAGACGGAGCATCGGGATCTGGACGATGTCATCGATCAGGTCACCGCCGGAGTGTTATTCGACCAAATTCAGGTACAGCGCCTCAAGAAGCGCAAATTGATGCTCAAGGATGAAATCCTGCGTCTTCGCAGCGTCCTCATTCCGGATTCGATAGCCTAGAGAAGTATTTGGATGGCCGTCCGACCGCTGGTCAGCGGCTGGAGGCCTTTTTGTGTGCCATTTTATGCTCGTACATGGCGCGATCGGCCGCCGCCAGGGCATCACCGGCCGTATCTCCCCCCCGGAAAGTATAAAGCCCGTAGGAAACCTGGATGGGGATTTCCTCACCATTCCAGTCCAGCGGCTGCTCTTCGATCTTCTCAACCAGTGACACCGCCTTTTCTGACGCCGTATCGGTATCAGCCTGGGAAAGAATGACGGCGAACTCGTCGCCGCCGAGGCGGCCGACAACGTCCGATTCGCGGACATTTTCCACCAGAACGTCGGCAATCCGCATCAAGGTCGCATCACCGGCCGGATGGCCATAGGTGTCGTTGATGGGCTTGAGCCCGTTAACGTCGAAGTAGATTAGGCTGCTGTCGGTATTGTAGCGCTCCGCGAAGGCCATGATTCGCGATAATTCGCGAACAAAGGCGCGGCGGTTGGCGACCGGCGCCAGGGCATCCTGGTCGGCCAATTGTTCCAGATAGGAGATTCGCTGGCGGCTTTGGTCGAGTTCGCGACGCAGCGTCTCCACCTCTTCCATGAGCTGGAGAATGGCGGATCGGACCTTATCGGTCAGTTCCGCATCGGGTATGCCAAGGATACTGGCGGTATCGGCGATCTCCCGGGCAGGAGTCGGCGCCGTCGCTTCGCCAATCTGGGCGTAGCGCGCAACAGACCGGCGTACCGGAGCCGTTGGTTTGGTATCTCCTACTTTCATCGCCGGCCCGTGGGCAGTCCTTGAAAACCGGGGATATTCCCCCATGTCCGCACGTGATCAGCTAACGATGATTTCGTTAAGGAAGGCTTATGCAACCCACGAGAAGGCGCCATTGCGCCGATTATTATGGATTTTATAATGTCGCCCGAACCAACCCTCCTACAGAGCGAGAAAATGGCCAAAAAACCTGTCCGAAAGACCACCAGAAAAAAAGCGAATCCACTCGTCGGCATCGTCATGGGAAGCCAGTCCGACTGGGAAACCATGCGCCACAGCACGGAAACGCTCAAAAAATTGGGGATTTCCAACGAAGTCGCCATCCACTCGGCGCATCGCACACCGGACCGGCTTAGCGACTGGGTCAAGAAGCTCGATTCCAACGGCACCAAGATCTTTATCGCCGGCGCCGGAATGGCCGCTGCCCTGCCCGGCGTGGTTGCCGCCATGACCGCCAAGCCGGTATTCGGCGTACCCATGGAAACCCGGGTGATGGGTGGCATGGACAGCCTGCTCTCCATGTGTCAGATGCCCGGAGGCATTCCCGTCGGGGTGCTGGCGGTGGGCCGTGCCGGCGCGGTCAACGCGGCGCTTCTCTCGGCCGCCGTCCTGGCGCTCAGTGACGAAAAGATTGCCAAGGCCGTCGACAAGTTCCGCGCCGACCAGACGAAAGCGGTGCCGGTAAAACCGAGCTGAGTGCAACCACGCCCCCCTCCGCCCGGTTACGAGCGGGGGACAGGGGAGGTGGGATTGCTCCGAACGTGAGTTACGGTTGCCGCGTGCGCAGGCGGCCGGCGCGCAACAGCGCGAACGGATCGGGAAGACGTTCTGTGAGACGGGAAACGCGCTGAGTCAGCGAGGGTATTTTCATCACGTTTGCGATACGCCGGTCGAGAAACGCCCAGCTCGCCCCGCAGCCCTCGGTTTCATCATCGAGCCAATAGAGCGTCGTCGAGGACACCACGGCGGCCAGCAGCGCGCGCTTGGAGTAGAAATTGAAGTCGGCGGACCGGTCCCCCACTTCATACCAGACCGAATCGACCGTTCCATAGAGCGACCGCATGGCCAGTACCGCGTTGGTGGGCAGCGCAAGTACACTCAGGGTGCGGCGCACGGCTTCACGGTGGGGAACCAGCGCTTCCAGCCGCAAGCGAACGGCCAGGGTCACCCGTTCCCGCAACCGGAGATCATCCGTCTCCTGATCGCCGAACGCAGCTACCATCTGACGATCCGCCCAGTGGCTGAAATGCGCGATAATTTCGCCGGCTCCACCGGGAAAGAAACGGCGAAAGGCGATTGTCTCCAATCCGCAATCGGCCGTTCCGGCCCGGAAGGCGGCGTCGGTCCAGCCATCGAACGTGACGTGGGGCAGAATGGCCAGCAGCAGACGATCGCGGTCCTGCTGGCGATCCCTGCGGTTATCGAGGGTCGTTTCAGGCTTCGTCATCACCATCTTCGCCGTCTTCCGCAGCGCCGGCAGCGCGGCGCTGGAGCTCGTCGGTGAAGGACAGCATGGACAGATCGGTCATGCGCATGGTGTAGAGAATGCCATCCAGATGATCGCATTCATGCTGCACCACACGGGCATGAAACCCGGTGGCCTCGCGCTCGATGGACTGACCGGTGGGCGACATGCCCTTGTAGCGGATGCGCGTGTAGCGCGGCACCGCACCGGTGAGACCGGGGATCGACAGGCAGCCTTCCCAGCCCAGTTCCTGCTCTTCATCGAGGATCTCGATGACCGGATTGATGAGGGCCGTCACCGGCGCGAAATCGGTCTCCGGCGCGTCCTCTTCACCGCGGCCTTTGGACGCGTTGAAAATGATCACCCGTTTGCCGATATGCACCTGCGGCGCGGCGAGACCGACGCCCTGCGCGTCCATCATGGTTTCAACCATATTTTCCACCAGAGAGCGGATTTCGCGGGTGGTCGGATCGGGAATTTCCTCGGCGCGGTTCACCAGCACCGGATGTCCCATTCGTGCGATTTTGAGAAGAGTCATAGGCCTAATATGGTGTGAAGTGTTACGGGGATCAAACGTTTAGGGCTGGTTTCAACACTAAATACTAGTTCATGGACTGGAGGATTTCCTCGGTCATTTTCTTGGCGTCACCGAACAGCATCATGGTGTTGTCGCGGAAGAACAGCTCGTTATCGACGCCGGCATATCCCGACGCCATGGAGCGTTTGACGAACAGTACGGTCTGCGCTTTTTCAACATCGAGGATGGGCATGCCGTAGATCGGACTCGCCGGATCGGTCTTGGCCGCCGGGTTGGTCACATCGTTGGCGCCGATCACATAGACCACGTCGGCGGTGGAAAATTCGTGATTGATTTCCTCCAGCTCGAACACCTCGTCATAGGGCACGTTGGCCTCGGCCAGGAGCACGTTCATATGGCCTGGCATGCGGCCGGCCACCGGATGGATGGCATAGGACACGGTGACGCCCTCGCCCTTGAGCACATCACCCAGCTCACGCAGCGCATGCTGGGCCTGCGCCACCGCCATGCCATAGCCGGGGACGACAACGACCTTGCCGGCATTCTTCATGATGAAAGCCGCATCCTCGGCGCTGCCCTGGCGGATGTTGCGGTCGCCCTGCGCGGCGGCGACAACGCCTTCTTCGGCGCCGAACCCGCCCAGGATCACGTTGAAAAAGGAACGGTTCATCCCCTTGCACATGATGTAGCTGAGAATGGCGCCGGAGGAACCGACCAGCGCGCCGGTGATAATCAGCAGCGTGTTGCCGAGGGTAAAGCCAATGCCGCATGCCGCCCATCCCGAATAGGAATTGAGCATAGAGACCACCACCGGCATATCGGCGCCGCCGATGGGAAGAATGATAAGGAATCCGAGGAGCAGGGCGACGGCGATGACCGCCCAATAGGCGCTGTAGGATTCGGTGGTCGCGAAATAGGCAACCAAACCAATGGCGGCCAGGCCCAGCACCGCATTGAGCGGATGCTGACCGGGAAAGACCAGAGGCGCCCCGCTGACCAGCCCCTGTAATTTTGCGAAGGCGACGATGGAGCCGGTAAAGGTGATCGCCCCGATGGCCGTTCCGATGGACATCTCGATCAGGCTCGCGGTCTGGATATTGCCCGCCGTCCCGATGCCATAAGCCTCAGGCGCGAATAGCGCCGCGGTGGCCACGAATACGGCTGCGAGACCAACCAAGCTGTGAAACGCCGCCACAAGCTGCGGCAGTGCGGTCATTTGGATTTTGAGTGCGGTGATGGTGCCGATGGCACCGCCGATCAGGATACCCGCCGCGATCCAGCTATAGGAAAGCACCTCTGGATTCGCCAGCGTGGTCGCCACGGCGATCACCATGCCGGCAATGCCAGTCATGTTGCCGCGGCGCGCGGTTTCCGGTGACGACAGACCGCGCAAGGCGAGAATGAAGCAGATGGCCGCGATCAGATAGGCGAGACCCGTCAGGTCTTCCGACACAATACTCTCCCCTAGCCCTTCTTACGGAACATTTGGAGCATTCGCTGGCTCACCACGAAACCGCCAAAGATATTAATGGAGGCCAGCACCACCGCGATGAAGCCCATGATCTTGGAGAAATGGACTTCCATGGGACCGGCCGCAATCAGCGCACCGACAATAATTACCGATGAGATAGCGTTGGTCACGCTCATCAACGGCGAATGCAGCGCCGATGTCACGTTCCAGACCACGTAGTAGCCGACAAACACCGCCAGCGCGAAAACCGTAAACAGCACGATGAGCGAATCGCCGCCCCCCGATGACGCCGCGTTTTCCGCCGCCTGGGCCATCTTTGCAGGATCCATGACTACGCCGTCTCCGTCGCTTTGGTCTCGATGGACAGGTCTGGATGCACGACCTGCCCGTCGCGGGTAACCAGGCACCCTTCAATGATTTCGTCGGACCAGTCGATGGCCAGCGCCTTGGTTTCCGCATCAACCAGTGGCGTGACGAAATTTAGCAAATTCTTGGCGTACATGGCCGTCGCATCGGTGGCGATGCGGCTCGGCACGTTGGCATGGCCGACCAGGGTGACGCCATGTTTCACCACCACGGAGCCAAATTCACTCAGCGGACAATTGCCGCCCTGCTCGACGGCGAGATCGACGATGACCGAACCGGGCTTCATTCCCTTCACCATCTCCTCGGTGATCAGAACCGGTGCGGGGTGTCCGGGGATAAGAGCGGTACAGATGGCGATATCCTGTTTGGCGAGGGTGTCGCTCAAAACCTGCGCCTGTTTCGCCTTGTAATCGTCGCCCATTTCCTTGGCGTAGCCGCCGGTTGTCTCGGCGCCCTCGGTCGCGTCGGAATCAACCTCGACAAATTTGGCGCCGAGGCTTTCCACCTGCTCCTTCACCGCGGGGCGCACATCGTAGCCCATAACGACGGCGCCCAGCCGCCGGGCCGTGGCGATGGCCTGCAGGCCGGCGACACCAACACCGAGCACCAGGACACGGGCCGGCGGAATTGTGCCGGCCGCCGTCATCATCATTGGGAAGGCGCGGGTAAATTCATGGGCCGCATCCAGCACCGCCTTATAGCCGGCCAGGTTGGATTGCGAGGACAACACATCCATGGATTGGGCACGGCTGATCCGCGGCAGCAATTCCATGGCAAAGGCGGTCACGCCAGCAGCGGCATAGCTCGCTGCCTGATCCGGATTGGTCAACGCCGACAAGGTACCGATCAGAATGGCGCCCGATTTCATAAGCGAAAGCTCGTCCGGTCCCCCTTCCGCTTCGGTCAGTGGCCGCTGGACCTTCAGGACAATATCCGCATCGCCAAGCGCTGCCGCTTCATCGGCGGCGATGGACGCGCCAGCATCGGCAAATAAACTGTCGGGTATGGAAGCGCCATCGCCGGCACCGGTTTCGACAATAACGTCGAACCCAAGCGCGATGAGCTTTTTAACCGTGTCTGGAGAACCGGCGACGCGGGATTCGTTGGGCCGGCGTTCTCTCGGAATGGCGATCTTCATAAGACTTTATTCAATTTCCCCGGTAAATCTGGGTCAGGGCGAGCGCACAATGCCGCGTTCATGCGGATTTGCCAAGAGGGTTGTAACGCAATGGTGAAGGAAATTGATCTCTTAATTTGTTCACGAATAGTGGCGTCAACTGTCGATATGACGAACCTGATTAACAAAAGAATAATGTCCGGCGTCACCGCGCTTGCCTTTTGTGTGGCGTTCGGGCCAACCCTGGCTGCCGCGGAAGAAGAAATCACAATCAACAGCCGCGACGGCGTGACCGTCACCTTTGTGGTCAACGAGCCGGAAGGACAGGCCAAAGCAATGGCCATTCTGTTCACGGGCGGCAGCGGCAAGCTCAAGCTTTGGAAAGGTAACGGCACAAAATCGACCAATTTTCTGGTTCGCACGCGAACGCTGTTTGCCGAGCGCGGAGTCCTGACCCTGACGGTGGATGTGCCTTCCGACAGGCGTCGCAAGGGCCTTAACAATTTTCGCGGCTCCGACGAGCACAGGGCCGATATTTCCGCCGTCGTGCGCTGGGCACGCAGCAAGACCAACGCACCTGTGTGGCTGATCGGCACCAGTCGCGGAACCGTATCCCTTGGTCACCTGTCCGGCACTCTGCCCATCGACGGGGCCGTTTTTACCGCGAGCGTGACCGAGGAAAGCGGCCGCCGACCGGCCATGGCGCTCGATGGCGACCTGGAAGCGATCACCGCACCCGTCCTGCTGGTTCACCACAAGGCGGACGATTGCAAGGTAACACCGGTATGGGGCGTATCGAAAATAGCCGACCGCCTCAAAAAATCGTCCAAGGTGGAAACGATCCTGTTCACCGGCGGGGACCCGGACCGGTCCGATTCGTGCAAGGCATTGTCCAAACACGGATTTATCGGCATCGAAAACAAGGTGGTTGATCGAATCGTACGGTGGATGACACAAACTAAGGGTCCGTAATATTCGGACCTCCCAATATTGATAATATCCATCACAATTATCGTGTAATATGTTTTGTGTATTATTTCAAATTCAGCAGTTTATATTCTGTATAAATTTTTTATTTAAATAATGATGGGGTTAATAAACCACACGATATTATCGTTATTATTTAAACTTTTTTCACAAGACCGTCATAGCATTCATGTCGAAATATACAAACCCCTTCACGAGGTTCGCCCGGCGACTGAGTGGCCTTTGTGTCGACAACATGTGCGGGCAGTATGAAACTTGGAATTATTTCGACAGCTTTCGCCGTCATGCTGATGGTTCTGACGGCGTGCGACGGGAACGAAGCGGATAGCCCTTTAACGCCGGTGCTCAGAATTGGAGTTTTGCCTGATCAAAAACCTGAAGTGTTACTTCAGCGATACGCGCCCCTGTTCGAGTACCTGTCCGCGCGGCTTGAAATTCCCTATGTGCTGGTTCCCGCGAAATCCTATGATGAGTATTTGAAGCAGTTCATCGACGGGCGCATCGATCTAGCCTATTTCGGCGGACTGACATATCTCAAGGCCCGGCGTTCTGCGGGAGCCGACCCTCTCGTGATGCGCGACGTGGATGCGAATTTTACGAGTTATTATCTTGTTCGCACCGATAGCGACGCAACTGACCTGGCCGATTTAAAGGGAAAGAAGTTCAGCTTCGGCTCCAGGCTGTCTACATCCGGGCACCTGATGCCTCGCCATTTTCTGACGAAACGAGGCATGGAGCCGGAAGCGTTTTTTGGTGAGATCCGATATTCGGGCGCTCACGACAAAACAGCGTATCACATTCGTGACGGGCATGCCGACGTTGGGGTGGCCAATGCACAAATCATCAATTCGATGCTGGCTGACGGCCGGATTTCAGGGAAAGACATTCGCGTATTGGGCAAGACGCCCCCATTTCCCGATTATATCTGGGTTACACATCGCAGTATGAGCCGAACCGTTCGGCAAAAAATTCTCGACGCATTTCTGGATCTGTCTGCTGCCGACAAGAGACACGCGCAAATTCTCGGAAAATTGACCGCGGGCATGTTTATACCGGCTAGAGAAAAGGACTTCGCGTTGCTCAAGGCCGCAGCGATGCGCATTGGCCTGCTCGATACGAAGCCGTAAAAAAATTTACTGTCATGAGTATCGTTACGCGAAATTTCGCCGAAGCCTTCAAAAATCTATCACAGATATTTCTTCTGATCGGATCCGTTTTCGTTTTATCGGTTTTCCTGATTTCATTTGTCGTATGGGATTCCACCAAGCTCTCGGAATTGGAAAGACAGGCCAGGGATTATCATCTTTCCTCCGTTAGTGCCCTCGACCGCATCGAACACGAAATATTTGAACTCCGCAGTTTAATCCAAATCGCTGTTTCCCCGAACAGACAAAACCGCGCCAAGGACCGCGGACGCGATGGATTCGATCCCGACACCGCTGAAATGGGTACATCGATCCACGCGATCGAGGCGGGAATCAAATCGGTGGGTGATCTGCAGACACGCTACGGCGGCGTGGAATTCGAGCGAACAGCGGCGCGCTTAACAACGAGTTTCCAACGGATCGCCGGTTATGCCCAGCGACGGGAGTTGATTCTGCCGCAGGATGCAAACGCAATTCGGCTGCTTGATCAAGGTGCCATCGCATTGAAGAACACATCGTTGCAGCTCAGAAAACTGCATGCGATCGCCTATGACAGGGTGAGAGCCACAATCACAAATCGACAGAAAACGGGCACTCGCTACTTTATTGCGTTGCTATTGTTGGGGCTTTCCCTCGTCGGTTTCGTCGTATCTCGTCTTTTAGGACTGATCAACCGAAGCATAAATCTGCAGAAAAAGACTGAACAGGATTTGCGCGAGAACCAGACGGCCCTGCAGGAACGGGTGAAGGATCTGCAGATTTCACAGCAAACGCTGGAGCGCCAAAGGAAATCGCTTGTCCAAACGGCTGAGGAGTTAAGAACCGCCCGAAACGAAGCCGAAAGCGCCAACCACTCCAAATCTGAATTCCTGGCGAACATGAGCCATGAACTCCGAACGCCCCTGAATTCAATAATTGGATTCTCGGAGGTGATCGGCAAGGAATCACTGGGTCCAATCAATCATGACCAATACCGCGAATATGCAAACGATATTACCGATTCGGGGCATCACCTTCTGAAACTCATCAACGATATTCTGGATCTTTCGAAAATTGAGTCCGGGTTGAGCGAGATCAGTGACGACATTCTGGACGTTTCCACTATGGTGCGTTCGGCAATCAAGCTCGTGGAGCAACGGGCCACTCAACGAAACGTTGAAATCGTCAGTCAGATCGACGAGGACTGCCCACAGTTGCGGGCGGACGAACGCAAAATTAAACAGATCCTGGTCAACCTTCTCTCCAATGCCGCAAAATTCACTGATTCCGGAGGCCGGATTAGTGTCAGTGCAACGTGCAATTCGGAGACCGGTCACATCATTACAATTGCCGATACCGGCATTGGGATTGCGCCCGAAGACATTCCGAAAGCCCTCTCGCAATTTGGCCAGATCGACGGCACGCTTAGCCGCACCCACGATGGAACTGGCCTCGGTCTGCCTTTAACGAAATCCCTCGTCGAATCGCACGAAGGGTCTTTCGAACTGGAAAGCACGGTTGGTGTGGGGACAACCGTAACCGTGCGGTTTCCGGCAAACCGTATTGTAGTAACGGCCCCTGAAAATGATGCTGCGGATACCGGATACCGCGACGTGGGCTGAAAAGAGCCGCGGCGACGCGCTAATTACCTGAACGCCCCCCCGGCGGTGGTCCCTCTAAACGGTCGATGGCGCACTGCCCATAAGCCCCAACGCCGCGGCAATATCGGGCACGGATTCGTTTGTTAAATGAACGGGGTTGATGCGGGGCAGGACAATGACTGGCGCCGGCGCCACGAACCGGCCGATGGTTTCCGCGGTCTCGATTACCGGGACCGGGTTCTCCTCCGATTCACTGACCACGATCCCGGCGAGCTCAAGGCCGCGCAGCCGGATGGATTCAATAGCGGTCAGCGTGTGGCTCAGACTGCCGAGATAGCTGCCGGCAACCACCAGCACCGGCCAGCTCAGCCCGGCCATCCAGTCGAGCACGGTCTCGTCATCGGAGAGCGGCACCATGGCGCCGCCGATGCCTTCGACCAGCATGGTGGCACCGCCCTCCGCGGGACCGGCGAACCGGCAGAACCCGACGATTTCCCCCACATCGAGCCGCCGGCCGTCGCGCTCCGCCGCCATATGAGGGGAAATGGCCTCCCGAAACCGCCACGGGGATACGGACCCGATGGCCGCCTTGTCCAACGGCTCGTCCATGGCCGACAGCAGCCGGCCGGTATCGGTTTCGGCCGCCGCATCGGGATCGAAGCCGGTGATCACCGGCTTCAGCGCCCGCGCCACATGACCGGCGCGGCGGAGCTGGTGCAGCAGGATGCAGGTCACAAGTGTCTTGCCGACGCCGGTTCCCGATCCGGTGATGAACAACCCGCTCATCCGGCCAGACCTATTTCACGCACCGCCCCGACGAGACGATCAATGTCATCTTCGGAATGGGACGCCGAAAACGTAAACCGCAGCCGCGCCGTGCCGTCGGGAACCGTCGGCGGGCGGATGGCGGTGACCAGAAAGCCGCGCGCCGCCAGGGCCTGAGAGGCCGCCAGCGCGCGGCCGGGTGCGCCGACGATCAAGGGCACGATGGCGCTCTCGGCCTCCGGCAGCGCCAGCGCCGTGGTAAATTGTTTCGCATATTTCAACGGTGCCGCCACCAGCACGGAATCGGTTTCGATCAATTCCAGCGCCGCAAGGGAAGCGGCGAGCGTCGCCGGCGGCAGCCCGGTTTCATAAATCAGCGTCCGGGCCCGGTTGACCATCAGCTCGATGACCGGCTGCGAGGCGCACAGAAAACCACCATAGGCGCCGACCGCCTTTGACAGGGTGCCCATCTGCAGGGGAATACGCCCCGCCACGCCGGCCTCGGCCGCGCTGCCGCGCCCGCCGCCCAGCACGCCGAGCCCATGGGCGTCGTCGGTCATCAGCCAGGCATCATGGGTGTCGGCCAGATCGCACAGCGCGGCCAGCGGCGCGCGATCGCCATCCATGCTGAACACCCCTTCGGTGACTAAAAGGCAATGAGAGTACGCCGCCCGATGGGCCCGCAGCTTGTCACGGCAATCGTCCATATGGTTGTGGGCAAAGAAGACCACGCGGGCGCCACTGGCCCGGATCCCCGCATGCAGGCTGGCATGTATGAGTTCATCGGCGACGATCAGGTCGTCGCGACCCATGAGCGCCGGCGGAATACCCAGATTGGCCAGATAACCGCTGCCAAAGACACAGGCGGCATCGGTCTGTTTCAACCGGGCCAGTTGATTTTCCAGGGGCGCATAGAGCGGATGATTACCGGTCACCAGCCGTGACGCGCCGGCGCCGGCGCCGTATCGGTCGAGGGCGTCCCTGGCCGCGCCGATGATTCCGGGATGCTGCGACAGACCGAGATAGTCATTGCAGCAGAACGATACCAGGGGCATCCCATCGCGTTCCGCCTGCGACTCGGTTTTACGAAGGGTCGGAACCAGATGCCGTCTGAGACCGTGTTCCTCCCGCGCCGCCAGCTTACGGGCCGCGAAACGATCCAGCGACGATGTCGGCCTCAGCCCGTCCATAACTCCCCTGCCCGCTTTTAATTCCGCGCCTCGTCGGGTCAGGAAACCACCTGGTCGACGAATCGGCGAGCCATAGTAGAATGGCCGCCTCAAACGAACAGGTCCGGACGAAGACAGGGCAATGGCAAAAACCACTGAAGCGATTACAGACCTTTACGCGGAACCGGGCAAGGAGTCAGTCAGGGATCCGGTGCGCCACGACTGGACGGCGGACGAGGTGGGCGCGCTCTTCGCCCTGCCGTTCAACGATCTGCTGTTCCGGGCCCAGAGCGTGCACCGGCGCCATTTCGATCCCAACGAAGTCCAGATCAGCACCTTGCTGTCCATCAAGACCGGCGGGTGCCCCGAGGATTGCGCCTATTGCCCGCAAAGCGCGCATTACGATACGGGCCTCGACCGCGATGGGTTGATGAATATGGACGACGTTGTCACCGCCGCCCGGCGCGCCCGTGACGCCGGCGCCAGCCGCTTCTGCATGGGGGCCGCCTGGCGCCGCCCCACCGACAAGGATCTGGAGCAGGTCTGCACCATGATCGAAGGGGTGCGCGCCACCGGCATGGAGACCTGCGTGACCCTGGGCATGCTGACCGACAGCCAGGCGCAGCGCCTCAAGGAGGCGGGGCTCGATTACTACAACCACAATATAGATACCTCGAAAGAATATTACGGCGACATCATCACCACCCGGACGTTCGACGACCGCATCGAGACCCTGGGTCATGTGCGCGATGCCGGGCTCAATGTGTGTTGCGGCGGCATCGTCGGCATGGGCGAGACCCGCACCGACCGGGCCGGCATGCTGGTGGCGCTGGCCACCCTGCCAGACCATCCGGAGAGCGTACCCATCAACCAGCTGGTCCGCGTGCCGGGCACACCGCTTGCTGATAAAGAAGACATCGACGGGCTGGAGTTCGTGCGCACCATCGCGGTGGCGCGCATCGTCATGCCACGCTCCGTCGTCCGGCTGTCGGCGGGCCGCACCGAGATGAGCGAGGAAATGCAGGCGCTGTGTTTCGCCGCCGGGGCCAACTCCATCTTCTACGGCGACCAGCTCCTGACCACCGACAACCCGGACGTGGCGCTGGACAAATCCCTGTTCGAGCGTCTTGGCCTGCGTCCCATGGTCCCCCACCAGGGCAATGACAGACCCTGACCCTCGGGTCCGCCATCTATGGCGGCCCTACACCCAGATGCAGACCGAGGCCCCACCCTTGGCGGTGGTGGCAACCGATGGAGCGCGGCTGAAACTGGCCGACGGGCGCTGGCTGATCGATGGCATCGCATCATGGTGGACCGCCTGTCACGGCTACAACCACCCTCATATGGTAGCGGCCATGCATCGGCAGTTGGACGCCATGCCTCATGTGATGTTTGGCGGGCTGACCCATGAGCCCGCCCTGGCGCTGGGCGACCGGCTGACCCGGATATTGCCGGGCGCCGGCGCTGACGGCGCGCTCAACCATGTCTTTTTTTGCGAGTCCGGATCGGTCTCCGTCGAGATCGCACTCAAAATGGCGATCCAGTACTGGCGCAATCGGGGCGCTCGGTCCCGCCATCGGTTTGTCGCCTTTCGCCACGCCTATCATGGCGACACCACGGGCGCCATGTCGGTATGCGACCCGGAGGACGGCATGCACACCCTGTTTGCTGGCGCCATCCCGGAACAGATCATGGTCGATGTGCCGCGCGATACGGCTGCGCTGGAGGCGTTCGAAAGCCTGCTCGCCGCCCGGCGGGACGAGATCGCCGGCGTGATCATCGAGCCGCTGGTGCAGGCGGCCGGCGGCATGAAGTTTCACGACCCTGAAACCCTGGCCGCCATCCGAAACGCCTGCACCCGGCAGGATATTCTGTTTATTGCCGATGAGGTCGCCACCGGCTTTGGCCGCACCGGCACGATGTTCGCCTGCGACGCGGCAGAAATCGTTCCCGATATCATCTGCATCGGCAAGGCCCTGTCGGGCGGCGCTATCAGCCTTGCGGCCACCATCGCCAGCGACCGGGTGTACGACGCGTTCCTGTCCGATAGCGACTCCACAGCCTTCATGCACGGTCCCACCTATATGGCCAACCCGCTGGCCTGCGCGGCGGCCAATGCCTCGCTGGATCTGTTCGAGGATGAGGAGCGGCTGAAACAGGCGGCCGGGCAGGAGGCGTATTTCCGGGACGCGCTGGCACCCTGCCAATCGATGAACGGCGTCACGGATGTGCGGGCCAAGGGCGCCATCGGCGTGGTCCAGATGAACCGGCCACGAGACATCCGCTGGCTGCGTCAGCGCTTTGTGGAGGAGGGTGTGTGGATTAGGCCGTTTGGCGACATTGTCTATCTCATGCCGCCGCTGACCATCACAAACGAAGAACGCGCCGCTCTGTGCGACGCGGTCGTGACAATCATGAAAGAATGGTCCGAAAGAGCCAGCGAACGGGGCGGCTAGCTGCCGGCCGCTTCGGAAGACTTAGAAGCCCTCGATCTGCATCCGCTTGCGGTCGAGCTTGCGCGTGCGGCGAATGGCTTCCGCCTGCTTGCGTACCCGACGCTCAGAGGGTTTTTCATAGGACCGATGACGCTTCATTTCGCGCCAGATCCCTTCCCTCTGCATCTTCTTCTTCAGCGCTTTCAGCGCGCCATCGACGTTGTTATCGCGAACAAATACCTGCACGGTGCCGGCATCTCCTTCCCGGATTGAGTGATTATGTAACGGCGCCCGCCCTTTGGGGGCAGCGCAAGGTAACAAAATAGCACCAGAATTGAAACTTCGTAAATGAAAAAGACACCCGACCGCAAATCGTGGTTACCATATTCCTAAGATTCTGACCGCCTCCAAGGCTATTTGGCCCTTTCCACGCCTGCCAGATGTCCGGCTTTCACTTTGGCTGTTAAAATGTTGGGGGTATCAGGCAGCTTTACGACGCCGTGCGACACCAAGACCGACAAGGCCGAGGCCGAACAGGGCCAGCGTACCGGGTTCGGGAATTTGATTAGCCGCCGTAAAGAATAAATCATCAATGGAAAATCCAGCCCGGCCATTCCCGCTACCCTGTATTCTATAACTCACCTCCAAAATTGTCTGTGCGGCCCCGGTCATAAAATCGCCACTAACCAAACGGAAAGCTGCAGGTGTCGAGCCACTCAGGAGGTTACCGCCCCCTGCCAAACCGGCTATTGGGGTCCCATCGACAAGAATTTCATTTAGTCCAGCGCCAAGACCGAACGCGAATACGGAGAAAGGAGAGTCAACACCGACATAAAAGCCGACGTTGTACAAACTATTGGCAGCGACCGAGACCGTCTGAGTTAGAAAAATGCGTTCAATCGGGTTACCACGGACAATTCCATAAGCCCCAAATTGCCCTGACCGAACGTTTTGAGAGGTCGGGTCGAAAAAATTGTTGGTATTGGTGCTGATGTCTGTGCCATCGGTCGATATTCCTGATTCGACAGTATTGCCGCCTACGGTCCAACCGGTGAAGTCGCCCGTTTCAAAACCCGAATTTGCGAGCACATTTGCCAAGGCCGGGGATACCCAAAGCATAAGGGCCCCCGTAACGAGAGGAACGATCCGAAATACATTTTTATTGATCTGCACAGTTTCACCTTTCCATCTTTGATGCGCTCCTTCCTTGGATATGCAAGAACCATGCCAACTGTTAACAATTGTTAATTATCAATTAGTTATAGTTAACGACGCCATCGTTGAATTCGGAATTGTAAAATCTACCGACACCCAACGGGCAAACAGGCGGCGATTTCGATGACCATGGAATGTCAGGGTTTGGCTAAAACTCGCCGTGAAGGATTATTCGGTTTCACGTCCGTTATTCCCTCGATAACAGACGGTCGAATGGCTGGGTATTGGAACGCCGTGATTACGACGCGCGGCTACTGAGGCGGCGGCACCTTGGCCTTTTTGAGCGCCGCTTGTTGCCGTCTGGCCAGCACCTTCACATCAAAATCGCCGATCAGATCGTGGAACAGGCGGTGCCAGTTGACCTCGGCGGACAGATGCATGAATACCGAGCCGAGACCGATGGCGGCGCGGTCCATAAGAACGAACTCACGGGGCGGCTTGACGCCGCCGAGGCGGTGCAGTTCGCGATGGACTTTGGCCGCCACGGTGGCGCCATACATGGTGCCGTCGCCTTCCTGGATGGGCCGCTTGCGATCCTCCAGCAGCGGCGCATAGACGAACTCCGCCCACATATTGAGCACGTCGAGAACTTCGTTGGATAGATTGGTGAAACCCCAGGTCTCGTAGGCCTTCACTGCCAGCGCACGATCGCCGGTATCCAGTGAGCGGTAGAGATCGATGACGCCTTCGACAAAACTTGGGTCGAATACGCGGATACAGCCGAAATCCAGCAGATTGACCGAACCGTCCGACCGCACCGAATAATTCCCCAGATGCGGATCACCATGGATGATGCCGTATTCGTAAAACGGCACGTACCAGGCCTGGAACATGTTGCGGGCCACGGCGTTGCGCCTGGTCTGGCTCTGGTCCTTCACGGTCAGCAGGTTCTTGCCGTCCATCCAGTCCATGGTCAGCAGCCGCGGGGTGGAGAGGGCCGGCACGGGCTTTGGCACATGAACCATGTCCTCCCCGGCCAGCATGTTGGCATAGAGCCGCATATGCGCCGCCTCGCGGGCGTAATCCAGCTCCTCGCGCAGCCTCGCGGCGATTTCCTTGTGGATCTCGCCGGGATCGATGGCCCGGTCGTAGCGTTTATAGACCGCGAAGATGATCTTGAGCTGCCGCAGATCCGCTTCCACCGCCGATTGCATATCGGGATATTGCAGCTTGCAGGCGAGATCCTCACCCTTGGGACCGATGGCGCGATGCACCTGGCCCAGCGATGCGGCCGCCGCCGCCTCATGGGAGAATTCTTTGAAACGCTTTTGCCAGTCGGGTCCGAGTTCGGAGCCCATGCGGCGTCTGACGAACAACCAGCCCATGGACGGCGCGTTGGACTGGAGTT
>JABJKO010000164.1 GCA_018660305.1 Rhodospirillaceae bacterium | reverse complement strand
CCTCCCGAACGGGCGCCGACCAGAGCCAGCGCACAAGCTTCATTCACCACATCGCTGATATCGTCGAGCGAGCGGTCGGTTTCCCCTTGTGCGACGAAATTCCGCAAACGCCGGATGATTTCGCCGGCCCGGTTCGCCTGCTCCACCGCCTTGGTCATGAGCTCCCGTGGTCTCGCCGCCTCCTCGCCGCTCAAGGATTCCAACATGCGCCGCGTCGCTTGCGCATAGTTCATCATGGCGGCCAGCGGCTGATTAAGCTCGTGCGCCAGCGTCGCCGCCATTTCGCCCATGGCGCTCAGCCGCGACACATGGACGAACTCCGATTGCAGCTCTGTCAACCGGCTCTCGCTCGACGCCAATTGATCTTCCGCTTCGCGGCGGAGGCTGATATCGCGGATAAAGCCGGTGAACTTCTTTTGGCCCTGGATTTCCATCTCGCCCACGGCAAGTTCCATGGGAAAATTCGTTCCATCCTTACGTTGCGCGATCACCTCGCGGCCGATACCGATAATATGCTTCTCGCCGGTCTCCCTATACCGGGAAAGATAACCGTCGTGCTCGCTTCGATAGGGTTCGGGCATCAACATCTCGACGTTCTTGCCGATGACTTCGCTCTCCGTATAGCCAAACAGTTTTTCCGACGCGGGATTGAAGGATTCAATGGCACCGTGCTCATCAATCGTCACAATACCGTCGGGCGACGATTCGATAATCGTGCGCAATAAAAGGCTGTCTGTCTGAAGCGTCATATGGCCCTGAGTTTCCCTGACCGCAGCAAAGAATATCTTCAAAAACTGGCATTGATCATGGGCGTCATGCAAGGGCCTGCGACGTCACCAACCCCAACCAATCCTCCCTCTACCGGCTTCAAATTACCGGACCTGATTACGCCTTGGTCGTAATCATACGTATATCGCGGCCCCCGGACTTTCTCCATCTATAAAGCGACAATCAATTTCCGGGCGGGAAAGGTGGAAATGTGCTCCGCCTGACAGCACCTAGGAGGACACGATGTTGGACAAACAGGAGATCGAGGCGGCGGTTCTGGAACTTCTGGAAGAAATGGAAGGCGAACCCGGCGACGCCCATGAGATTTATATGAAGCTGCGCCAGACCCTCGACGGCATGCGGGCAATGGGCATGCCATTACCCGACGATCTTGTCCGGATGGAGAAGGAACTATCCGCCGAGTTCAAGGCCGGAAACAAGCCTGAGTAAAGGAGAGACATGATGCTCAAACATGGATTCAAGGCGATGCTCGCCGAGGCCAATGCGGTGATCGAGACAGTTTCCGTGTCGGATCTGCTTTATTATCTGGACGATACAGGGGCGGTATTGGTTGACGTACGCGAAACCGTCGAGCGCGAGGACGACGGCTCCATACCCGGTTCGGTGCATGCCCCCCGCGGCCTCCTTGAATTCCAGGCGGATCCCGAAAGCCCGGCCTATAACGAAGCGCTACACCCCGATCTCCATGTCATTCTCTACTGTGGCACCGGCGGCCGTTCGGCACTCGCGGCCAAGACCTTACTCGACATGGGATACAAGGATGTTTCTTCGCTTGGCGGCGGCTACGCCGCTTGGCGCGCCGCGCGGGACAAATAGCCCGGCGCCCAATGAACAACCTGGTGAGGACTCCACAGCTAGCAGGCTGCTAAAGAGTCTTCCTTTCAAATTTAATCAGGTCGGCCAGATTCGGCGCATTGAATGCACTCAATGGCGTATGGCAGGGCTTCCAGACGCTTTTCGTTGATCTTTTCGCCGCAGCGGGCACAGGTGGCATAGGTGCCATCCTCTATTCTTCGTAGCGCGGCGAGTATTTCTCCTATTTCTGCATGGGCCGTTTCTTCCAGCGCGTCCAGCACTTCGTCCCCCTCGATCTCGGTGGCCCGGTCTTCCCAGCCGGCACTCCGCGGTGTCCGCAGATCGTCTTCGATATCTTCTACTCTTGCGCCAAGTTCTTTGAGGCGTTCTTCCAATTGCTTCTTAATGGTGCGGAGCTGTTTCATATTTCATTCCTCGACTATCGTCACTCAACGGATGTTTTCATGGACACAATTGACCGCCATGGATGCCGGCGCTTGCCCCTACTAAACGCGCGTCAGTCAGCATGCTGGGTAATCTCGATACGGCGCGCTTTATCGTTACCAGCGCCTTCCTTTGGCACCTGAATGGAAAGGATGCCGTCCTTGAAGGCTGCGGAGATCTTGTCCGCCTCCACATTGGGAGGAAGCCGGAACGAGCGCTGGAAAGCGCCAAACGTCCGTTCAGAAAAGAAGTACGTCTTGCCTTTTTCTTCCTTCTGGGTCCGTTTTTCGCCATGCACGATGAGATTGTTGTCATGCAGATCGATTTTGATTTCATCGAGCGACACGCCGGGAAGTTCCAGATTGATTTCATAGTGCGCTTCGGTCGCCGCGGCGTCAGATTGCGGCAAAATGAACTCCGCGATGTGTTTTCCCATACCCTGCAACGGCCCCAGAATTGTGGGATACCAACCTGCCAGGTTTGCGCCTGCGGTATGCGCTTTTTCCACCATCGGTTTGCTCCTTCAATATTTCAATTGAGCGGCGTGACCGGCAGGATCAGGCGACCGCGCGATCACGCGCATGGCTCGGCGGCTCGAACATCACGACGGAAAGCCCGTCCCGTGCGGCTTTTCTGTCCGCCAGCTGGGTGATCAACTCCGACCATGTCGCCGCCAGGCTCTCAAGCTCCACGGCGTCGTCCCGGTTATGAATTTCCATGGCGGAAACCTTGATTTCGACGAGGTCGATCAGGTCTTCTATTGAGTGCCGTGACAGAGCCATATTCCAATTCCCTTCGATGTTGCCCCCCAAAGATCGTGGTTTTCGAGGCCAATCGAAAGTTCGTCAGACTACCTACGCAGAAGTCCTTATACTGGTGTGCAACCAGCACAAAGAGATCCCTGCACGTCTCTCATTTAGCCGGATACCGCTCTAGGACCGGTCGTCCAGCGTGCGTTGCAACTGCCTGAGAACCGTCTGCCGAGCCTTATTATCGGCGCTGTTTTCAAGAATTTCGCGGAGATCGAGAGAGAATTGCGCAAGGTCGTTATGCCAATCGGGATGACTGACTGCCTCGGGGGTGAGACGCCGCGGCGCACGTTGGAGCGCTATTTCAGTGCCATCGCCAAGAAGATCGAATTCGTCATCCAGCCGGGGAATAACGACACGGTCCTCCGGGGCGCCGGCACCGACCAGATCAGCGCGCAAGGCGGCCAGCCCGTCCTCTTCTCCATGTGTCAAATAGGTCGTCCGCTTTATGGGCAGCCGGGCCTTCATCCAGGCGAGCAATCCCTCGCCATCGGCGTGACCGGAATAGACATCGATTTGACGGATGCTTGCCTTGACCTGAATCTCCTCGCCTTGAATGCGCACGGCGGAAACCCCTCTGGCCAACAAACTCCCCAGCGTCCCCGGCGCCTGATACCCGACCAGCAGCACCGTCGCGTTTTTGCGCCACAGATATCTTTTTAGATGGTGACGAATACGACCCGCATCGCACATGCCGCTTGCCGCGAGAATGATGCAGCCACTCTCGAAGCGGGCAATGGCTTTGCTTTGATCCACCGTCTCGGTGAAGTGAATATCAGGGTTATGAAAGAGGTCCGTCTGGCCATCAAGATCTTGAAGCTCAGCAGCGTGTTCGGCAAAAACTTCCGTCGCTTTTATGGCCAGCGGCGAATCCAGAAAAACCGGGACCTTTGGGATATTGCCCTCGACCATAAGGGACGACAGGTCAGCCAGTAATTCCTGGGTCCGTTCCACAGCGAAGGACGGGATCAGGAGAATGCCGTCATGGTCCAGGGCCTTTTTGACCTCCTCCGTTAGAATTTGGCGGCGCAGTTGGGGCGTCGCATGGGTTCGTTTGCGCCCCCCATAGGTCGCCTCGCAGAACACGAAATCGAGATTTTGCGGCGCCTCGGGATCCGGATGGAACAGCTTGTGATCGGGACCGATATCGCCCGAAAACAACAATCGGAGGACGCGCTGATCACGATTTCCGGTCGCCATCTCCAATTCGATGGACGCCGCGCCCAGAATATGGCCCGCATTCCAGAGCCGCGCCCGAATGCCCTCACCCATATCCACCCAATGGCCGTAATCAACGTTCCGGAAACTGTTCAGCGCCGCCACTCCATCGGCGCGGGTATAAATGGGATGGACCTTCGGTTTGCCGCGCTGGACATTTCGCCGGTTGAGATGCTCGACCTCTGTTTCATGGATATAACCGCTGTCAGGCAGCATATAAGACAACAGATCGCGGGTTCCCGCCGTTGCGTAAACCGGGCCGGCGAAGCCGCGCTTGATCAGTTTGGGGATCATGCCCGAATGATCGATATGGGCGTGGGTCAGCAACACGAAATCGAGCTTCGCGGGATCAAACGGGAAGCGTCCGTAATTCAGCTCTTTGAGAGTCTTCGAGCCCTGAAACAGGCCGCAATCGACGAGGAATTCGCCACCCGGATGTCTGATCCAGTAGCAGGAGCCGGTCACAGTGCCGGCGGCGCCACAAAACTTCAAAATTATGGACATCAGCCTACTTCGTTTTCCAGGGCGCCCGCCAATAGCGGCGCCAGGGAAACCGCATTTGTCGGATGAAGAACACTATCGGTGGATCGCAACCGGGCAATACCGGCGTTCTTCATGCGGGTGAGGTCGTCCGGTCCGCAAAGGGCGTGTACGACAATGACTTCGACCCGCGACGCGCCCGACTCTATCAGTAATTCAGCGCTGGTAGCCAATGTCACGCCACTGGAAACCACGTCGTCCACGACATAGGCAATCCGCCCGCTCACCTGCTCCCTATGAGGAATATCGATGCGGACCCTCCGATCGCCATCACGAACCTTGTCGCCGATAAGCATGGGAACGGAAAGCAGCGCCGCAATCTGTTGTACCCACTGCCGGGACTCCCCGTCGGGGCCAACCAGCACAAAATCCTCTGAGCAATTATCATCGCGTATCAACCCGGCCAACGCAGACGTCGCGGAAAGCGCGTCGGCTTCCGCACCGGGAAAAACGTCTTTGATGTCCGGTGTGCGATGAAGATGCGGGTCGACGGTGATAATCCGGTCGAAGAGTCCCGCCAACCAGTTACCGATGACCCGCTGACTAACCGCCTCCCCGGCGTGAAACGCGGTATCCTGGCGCATGTAACACAAGTAGGGGGCCATCAGTATAAGCCGTTCAACGCCCTGATCCCGTAATGCCGCCGCGGCGAGCGTTAACTCGACGAGCTTGGTATTGGGATAATCCAGCGAACAATAAAGGATCGCGGTATGGGCCGAATTCCTGACAGTGACGAGGCTCTCGCCATCGGGAAAAGAATGTATATCGACGCCCTTGCAGGGAATGCCCAACAAGGCGGCCAACCGCCCCGCACATTCGGCAAAGCCCGGCATGGCGAAAAGCTCGGTGCCCTTAGCCATTGATCAGCGTCCGGCACTTGAAAAAGAAGAAACGGTGAAGCCCGATCCCTCCTCTACCAGTGACTTTGCGAATTCGAAGTCCGATGGCACGCAGGAATATATCCGGTAGAGCAGCTCACCTTCTTCCACCACATCACCAATCTTTTTCATCAAATCGATACCCGCCCCCTTATCCATCGGGGCGCCGGCAAGCCGCGCAATCCGGGCCAATTGATAGCAATCAATGGCTCGAACGGTACCGCTCTGCGATGCAACCACATCGTGCATCAGATTACCGAGCGCATGGTCGATGTTGCTGCGTCCCTGCGCATCAATTATGCGTTCCATGGCGGACAAGGCCTGACCCGAATCCAGAATCTCACAGGCCCGTGTGTATCCGACACCGCCTCTCAGACCAGGATCAAAATCCAGAACATGCCCGGCAAGCAGAAGCGCCCGTTGGCGCAAATCGGCTGGCGCTAGCGGGTCATTGCGCAAAACGGCCATCACGTCTCGGGCCTCGAGGACCGGCCCGATACCGCGGCCGACCGGCTGCGAGCCGTCCGTAATCACCACATCCAGAGCCAGCCCGATCTGGCTTCCCACATATTCGAACATTTTGCGCAACCGGATGGCGTCCCGCTGGGTGCGAACTTTCGCCGTCGGCCCGACGGGAATATCGATTACAAGGTGGGTCGACCCCGCCGCCAGCTTCTTGGACATTATGGAGGCGACCATCTGTTCGGGCGTATCGATCCCCAGCGGCCGTTCGACGGAAATAAGCACGTCGTCGGCGGGCGATAAATTCACGTGGCCACCCCACACCAGGCATCCCTTTTCATTTTCGACCACATCGCGCATGGCGCCCATGGTGATGTCCACCTTGGCGAGCACCTCCATGGTATCGGCCGTTCCCGCCGGCGAGGTTATGGCCCGCGACGATGTCTTTGGTATGGGCAGCCCGTGCGCCGCGACGATGGGCACCACGATCATCGACGTTCGATTTCCCGGAATACCGCCGATACAATGCTTATCGACCACCAACGGCATATCCCATTCCAGCCGGTTACCGACATTCGCCATGGCATGAGTCAGACTCAGCATCTCATCGGTGGTGAGAAAACTCGCCGAGGCGATCAGAAACGCGGCTATTTCCATGGGCGAATAGCGGTAAGCGGCAATATCGCCAATGACCGCCTCGATTTCCTCACGCGATAATGTCTGCCCTCTGATCTTTGCGCGGACTGCCTCGAGACTGTGCGGCGGCGTCGCCTGGGCGATATGAACCAGGCTGCCCTCGGGCAGCCCCAGCCGGTGAAACGCCTGATCCCCCAGGCCGATCTCATCGGGCCCGACCAAATTTGGATCGTCGGCGATGGCGAGAGTAGACAGCAGACGGCGCCCATCATTGGAAATTTCAATTTTCTTCAGGGCGTGAAATTCCTCCGCCCGATAGGCCGTGCAGGACCGGGACAGCAGCGCCATGTTTTCCGGATAGGTATCAATCGCGATGTGGCGAAGCTTGAGCATGAAAGCGGGTCCCTATACCGGTTTGTCTCTGGGTAAGGTTAGGAGGTAAAAGACGTCAATGACATACGGAGCATTCCGTAGATACATCCTTCATGAACTTTATCTGGATTAAGGCAGAAATTGGCTAATCCGGCACTATCGATACAGGCTCCGCGCCGCCGCCGATCAGATAAGGGGCGCTTTTTTTGAGAAGGTGCTGTGATGAAAGCCAAGGACATCATGTCTAGCCGGGTTGTGACCGTGGATTCAGAAACGCCGGTGGGAACGATCGCCGAGTTTCTGATCAAATTCCACATAAGCGCGGTTCCCGTAATCGATGACCATAACAGAGTGGTCGGCATGGTCAGCGAAGGGGATTTGATGCGCCGCCCCGAAATGGGAACCGATACGCGTCACCATTCCTGGTGGCTGGCTCTTCTCGTGGAGCGCGGGGATCTTGCCGAGGAGTTCGTGAAGTCGCACGGCTCCAAGGCCGGCGATATCATGACCCGAGACGTCATAACCGTCGACGAAGAGGCCTCAATCGAAGAGATTGCGGAAATTCTCGAGAAGAATCAGATCAAACGGGTTCCCGTCCTTCGCGACGGGCGGCTGGTCGGCATTGTCAGCCGGGCCAATATCATTCAGCAGCTGGCCAGCGGCAGAAAAGTTAAGATCGTGGTTTCCAGGGACGACAACGACCTGCGGGATGAAATTGAAAAAATGTTGAATTCGCAGCCCTGGGCGAGCAGTCGAACAACGGCGGTTACCGTAAATGACGGCGCGGTCGAGCTATGGGGTTTTGTTGGCGCGCAGGCAGAACGCGATGCATCACGCGTGGCGCTTGAGCCCATTTCGGGAATCAAGTCGCTGGAAGATCATCGCGGCGTCAGGACCCCCATGCAGGGCGGCACCCATTGAGGCGCGTGAGCTATTAGACGGTTAGCACCGCCAGCCGATGCCGCCCCAACAAACCCTCAAGAGATCGATTTCGCTCCCCCTGCTCACGCTGTATGGGCTGGGAACAACCATCGGCGCCGGGATCTTCGTTCTGATCGGCAAGATCGCCGGGGTCAGCGGCGTATACGCGCCTCTGGCTTTTTTGCTGGCTTCCCTGCTGGCCGGACTGTCCGCATTTTCGTTCGCTGAGTTATCGTCCCGGTATCCGGAGAGTGCCGGCGAGGCGGCCTATGTCCGGGAAGGGTTGGGGTCGCAGACCCTCGCCCTGATCGTCGGCCTGTTCGTCGTCACCGCCGGGCTGGTGTCCACCTCGGCCATTATCATCGGGTTTTCGGGCTATCTGGCCGAATTTGTCTCATGGCCGCCCGTGATTTCGCGAATCGCCATCGTCGTGATACTGGGGTTCCTGGTGTGCTGGGGCGTTGCCATTTCGGTGGCGTTGGCGGCGATCATCACGCTTGCGGAGATCGGCGTTCTCCTGATCATTATTGTTTCCGGCGCCGAACTTATCGTGATGGGTGACGGGCCGGTTGAGACAGCGGCCTCGCTCGGGGGTGATGAAATCTGGTTGGGCGTCATTACCGGCGCCCTGTTGGCTTTTTATGCGTTCATCGGTTTCGAAGATATGGTCAACGTGGCGGAGGAGACCCAAAATCCGACGCGCGTCGTCCCCTACGCCATCGTCCTCACACTGATCTGTACCACCGTTCTTTACGTCATTATCGCCGCGGTTGCCGTCAATGCGGTCCCCATCACCGACCTGGCGAAAAGCGATGCGCCGCTTTCCCTGATCTTCGAGAAGGCCAGCGGTTTTTCGGGCAAACCGATCAGCGCCATCGCCGTCGTTTCCGTTCTGAATGGCGCCCTTATACAGATCATCATGGCGTCTCGCGTTCTCTATGGCCTGAGCCGCCGAAACCTGCTGCCCGCCTGGATTGGCGCAATCCATCCCCGGACAAAAACACCCATCGCGGCCACCCTCTTTTGCACGGCCATCGTCATCATATTGACATCGACATTCCGGATCGAAGGCCTGGCGGAAGCGACATCCATTGTCGCTCTCACCATATTCGCCATCGTCAATCTCGCGCTCATGCGCATAAAATGGATGCGGATCGAAACCCCTGATCAATATTTCTCGGTCCCCGGCTGGGTGCCGGTTCTGGGTTTCCTGGCCTCCGTCGCGCTGGTGGGGTTCGATATGTGGCGGCGCATAATCTGACAGTGGCCGGTCGCAATAGATTCAGAACAAGGTTGTCCGCCGGTAAATTCGCCAGGATCGCCTCTCACACCGGGAAGGCCCGATATGGATAAAAATTTGCAGGATTCCGGCGAAAACAGCGCGATTGTACAATTTGTGGATCACGCCATCGACGCCTACCGCCCGGCCGCTATCGCCGAGAGGATCGAAGCATCAGGCGTTTCAAAGGCCGGACTTGGCATCGTGCAAACCCTGACCCTCGCGGTACTGGCGGGGGCTTTCATAGCGTTCGGCGCCATGCTTTTTACACTCGTCATGACCGATAGCGGCCTGGGATTTGGCCCCGCACGCCTTTTGGGCGGTGTCGCGTTTTCACTCGGTCTCATTCTCGTCGTAATCGCCGGCGCGGAATTGTTCACGGGCAACAATCTCATAATCATGGCTTGGGCGGACCGCAAAATCACGACGCTGGATGTTTTGAGAAACTGGACCCTGGTGTATGCGGGCAACCTGATCGGCGCCGTCGCAACGGCCCTGTTTATGTCCTGGTCGGGGACACTGACTATGGGCGATGGTTCCGTTTCCCGAACGGCGCTGGCCATCGCGCAGACAAAAGCCTCCCTGCCGCTTGATCAGGCTTTCGTAAGAGGCATTCTCTGCAATGCGCTGGTCTGTCTCGCGGTCTGGCTAAGCTACGCAGCCCACTCCGTTTCGGGAAAAATCCTCGCCATCGTCTTTCCCATATCGGCCTTTGTGGCGCTGGGTTTCGAGCACAGCGTCGCCAACATGTATTTCGTTCCTCTCGGGATGCTCATAGGCGACACGATCACCATCGGGCAATTTCTCGGCAACCTTATCGCGGTGACGGCTGGTAATTTGATCGGCGGCAGCGTTCTCGTCGGGCTGGTCTACTGGATCGCCTATCGCCGCTAGAGTATTTTCCACTCACGTGGAATCGCCCCAGCCCGCTCCCCCACCCGGCCACCCATCGTCAGTACTCTGTGGGTGGCCGGGTGGGGGAGCGGGCCGGTTCTGTCTAAATGGAAATTGCGTTAATCCCGCATTGGCGGCCCTTGCTTTATCACCGTAAATATCATTTCTTCCGCTCGCATGGCGGCTGGCTTGTCTCCCGCAAGGCAGGCGTCATCGAGCGATTGTCTGAGTTGTTTGATGGAATCGTATTCGTGAGGCGTCAAACGGGCGACTTCCACCGAGTTCATGGCGGCTTCGACTCTCGCCTGTATTTTCTGGAGGGAAGTTGCGGGTTTCCTGCTCATGGTCATCTCCTCCGGGCTTTGGGCACCCATAGGGTAACCCTGCCCATAAAGTCGCCGCCTTGATCTCCATCAAGGAGACCGCGGGCAGCGGAATACTGTTCTAGACATGGAAACTGGCCACCACAGGCGCGTGGTGAGATTCCGCCATGTGTTCCGAGCGCTGATAATCCAGCAATTCGTCATGCAGGTTTTCGTTGTGGATATGGATGGTTTCGAATCGGTCGAACAGCGAGCGTGACACCAGTAAATGGTCGAGCATGGCCGGCCGGCCACCATGAATGACGGAATAACGGCGCGATTCCGGCTCCGCGTTTTCCATGGGGACCATGATTCGGTTGGCGAGATCGGGGTTTTCCGTATCCATGTCGTCACCGCGAAGAATACGCAGGGGCATTTCCCGAAGTTCCGCGTTCATGTCGCCGCAGACGGCGATCAGGGCATTTGGTTGGGTTTCGAAAATTTCGTCGATGGCATATCTGACTTCGAGGGCCTGGCCGCTTCTCTTGAGAGCGGCAACATAAAATCCCTCCGCCCAGCCGGAAACCGTCCGCCACTTAAACGGGCCGATCTTTTGACCCGGCACGAAGGCGGCAAGCGGCGCCCTGAGGTGCAGATTGAAAACATGGAACGATTGCCCGTCCGCCAGTTCTATTTCCGCATAGAGAGAGGGCCGGTCCCACGGGATATCCACGGGCTCATCCGAGGCGGGTTCCGACATCCTGAATTTATGCCGCGGTGGCGGGACAAGATCGTTCCAGAATTGTCGATGGCGAACGATCGGGTAACGGCTCACGATCACGAGATTATGGACGTCAAGCGGTCCGCGACGATCCGGCGATAGGGAATGCGCCCAATGGTAGCCGGCATAGTCCGTGCCTTCGAGCAAAGCTGACAGAGCGTGAAACTGGCGGGGTGTCCCCTTGGGTCCCGGGCGCTCGGCGCCGACTTCCTGCAAGCAAAGAATGTCGGCATTGAGGCGGGTCAATTGAGGACGAAGAACACGACACCTTGCTTCCAGCGTCGTGTTCCCGTCCGGAGGATCGGACAAATTCTCCAGATTGAAGGTTGCTATCCTCACGGCGCCGCCAGCCCTGTGACCGCTACTTGACCGTCAAGCAGGCGCAATCGGCGAGATGGGTTACCTTGTGCGATACGCTTCCCATCAGGAGCCCGGCGACATCGCCGAGACCCCGGCGCCCCATGACGATCAAATCGGCTTTCTCATGCTCGGCGGCCGCGATGATATTTTCCGCCGGCTTGCCGTCAACCACCTGAGACACCACGTCGGAGACGCCCATGCCTTCAAGTGTCTGACGCGCGCTTTCAGCAATCCGGTCGCCGATCTTGCGGAGGATATCGGGGGGAACAGGAATGGGGACCGGCGCATAGGCCGCGGCGGCGACCTCAAACATGGCCTGTTCCAGTTCGTCGAGCTTTTTCACGACTGCCTGGTCGACCTCAAGCGTCTCGCAGAGATCGCGGAGATCGCTTGCCGAAATGTGGTGCAGCAATGCCTGCAGTACCACGACACGGGCCCCGAACTTCGCGGCGATGTCGCCAGCCATAGCGACAGCTCTGTTTGCGTGATCGGATCCGTCCGTCGAAACAACAATGGTATTGATCATGGAATAGCCCCTACTGGTTCTGGTTTAACTGGTCCTGGTTTTCATCCGGCCAAAACAGCCTTGATCGACCTCTTCCATAGATATTGATGAACGGCATGCCGGACCATACGTAGAGGCCCGTAGGTACTGTGACGCATGGCCCGAGACCCGGCCCAACCCGATAATCGGTATTGGAAATCGCGCGGTACCGGACCCGCGCCCTATGGTGGGGAACCCCTGATGCCAATACCCGAAGCGCTGGCACCCGATCAGTTGTATACAGCTTGCAATCCCGACGATTTGGCACTCCCGGAGACCGGCGGGGACATTGATTTGTCCGATAGCCTTGGTCAGCATCGCGCCGTCGAAGCCATCCAGTTCGGCGTCGGTATCAAGCGGGACGGTTACAATATTTTTGCCCACGGCGCGCCCGGCACCGGCAAGCATACGCTCGTCAGACGGCATATCGAAGAGGCCGCGGCCGCTATGCCGGCACCTCAGGATTGGTGTTACGTCCACAATTTCCAGGAGCAGCACAAGCCGAAGGCCCTTAACCTGCCGGCCGGGCGCGGCTGTGCCCTGAGCACTGACATGGAAAAACTGATCGAGGAATTGCGGTCGGCGATTCCAGCTGCCTTCGAGAGCGAAGACTATCAGGCGCGGTTACAGGCCCTTCAGACACAGTTCAGCGAACGCCACGAAGCCGCCTTCAACGAACTACAGGAGCGCGCCAGCGAAAAGAATGTGGCTCTCATTCGTACACCGGCGGGTCTTGCCCTTGCCCCGACATCGAAGGGAGAGGTCGTCAACCCCGAAGCGTTCCGGCAATGGCCCGACGAAATGCAGGAAAAAATCAGGGAGGACATCGCCGAGCTTGAAAAAGAACTCCAGGAAATCCTTCAGAAGCTTCCCCAATGGGAAAAGGCGCAGCGCGAAGAGCTACGCAGCCTCAACCAGGAAGTGACCAGCCGCGCCGTTGGTCATCTCATCGAGGCACTGACCAAGAAGTACGACGATCTCCCCGACGTTCTTGAATACATCGAACAGGTCCGCCGCGATCTGCAGGAAAATTCGGAGGAATTTCAGATAAATGAGCCGCAATCGCCGCAGGAAATGATGGCGGTCGCCATGAGCAGCGGTCCGAGAAAACCGTCTTTCCGGCGTTATCAAGTCAATGTCATTGTGGATAACGGCAAAACCAACGGCGCTCCTATTGTCTATGAAGATTTGCCGACCCATGCCAACGTCATGGGCCGCATCGAACAAATGGCGCAGTTCGGCGCCCTGATGACGGATTTCAATCTCATCAAGCCAGGCGCACTGCATGCGGCGAATGGCGGGTTTCTGTTGATCGATGCGCGCAAGATTTTCATGCAGCCGATTATCTGGGAGGAAATCAAACGCGCTTTGTTCTCCCGCGAAATCCGGATTCAGGGTCTTACCGAAGCGCTCGGGTTCGCCAATACGGTGACGCTGCAGCCAGAACCCATACCGCTCGACGTCAAGATCGTCCTGATGGGAGATCCAAGCATTTACTACATGTTGAGCCAACTCGATCCGGAATTCGACGATCTGTTCAAAGTGGCGGCGGATTTCGAGGATCAGGTGCCTCGCAACGACGGCAACACCGCGCATTACGCCCAGCTAATTTCCAGTATCGCGCAGCGGGAGAATTTGCGCCCCCTCGACGCAAGCGCCATGGCCCGCGTGATCGAACGGGCGGCCCGGTTGGCGGCCGATTCCGAGCGGCTGACCCTTCGCATGCGGTCCATTTCCGATTTGCTGTGCGAGGCGGAATTTTGGGCCGATAAAAACGGCACCGGCAAGATAACCGCCGACGATGTAGAGCATGCGATCGACGCGCAGATTCACCGCGCCGACCGCATCCGTGAACGGAGCCAGGAACAAATTCTGCGCGAAACCATGCTGATCGATACCGAAGGTGAGGTGGTGGGTCAGGTAAACGGGCTTTCCGTTCTTCAACTCGGTAATTTTGCTTTTGGCAAACCCAGCCGCATTACGGCGCAGGTTCGGCTCGGGCGCGGCGAAGTGCTCGATATCGAACGCGAAATCGAACTGGGCGGACCCCTTCATTCGAAGGGAGTCCTGATTCTATCTGGGTTTCTCGGCGCCCGGTTTGCGCGACGGCACCCTCTCGCGCTGTCCGCCAGCCTGGTTTTTGAACAATCCTACGGTGGCGTGGATGGCGATAGCGCGTCCTCCACCGAACTCTATGCCCTGCTCTCCGCCCTTTCAGAGCTGCCGATCCGCCAGTCGCTCGCCGTGACGGGATCTGTCAACCAGCATGGCCGGGTCCAGGCGATCGGTGGCGCCAACGAAAAGATCGAGGGTTTTTTCGATATCTGTGCGGCGCGTGGTCTGACGGGTGATCAGGGCGTTCTTATTCCGGCCTCCAACGTCAAACATCTGATGCTTCGGCAGGACGTCGTGGACGCCGCGCGTGACGGAAAGTTCCATATCTATCCGGTCGAGACCATCGACCAGGGTATCGAGCTGTTGACCGGCGTTGCGGCCGGTGAGGCAGATGACGGGGGTATTTTCCCGCCGGATACGGTCAATGGCCGTGTGCAGGCGACGCTGGCGGCCTTTGCCGAACAGGCCCGGGCATTTACTACAGGTGGCTTGAGCGGTGGGGAGAGAAACCCATGACGCCACCTGAAACAGGGTTCGATGTACGACGGATCGTGGTGGCCATCGATAGTTCCTCCCATGCCGCCGCAGCCTTGGAGGCCGCGGCAACGCTCGCCTCCCAACTTCACGCGGAACTCGAAGGCATATTCGTCCAGGACATCAATTTGACGCGCCTGGCAGATCTTCCTGTTGGGCGCGAAATCCAGTTTCTGACGGGGCGGGGTCGTGACTTCACGACGGAAGCGCTGTCGGCCCAGAACAGGGAACAGGAAGGGACCGCGAGACGGGCCCTCGCCGCAGCCGCACGGCGCGCACGCATAGGTCATGCCTTTCGCGTCGTCCGTGGCCAGGTCGAAGTGGAGGTGATCAGCGCGGCGGATAACGCCGATCTGCTTATCCTCGGGATGGGGTCCCGATCACCCGGTGGCCGCGCACGGCTGGGTCAAACGGCACGCGCGGCAACCGAGCGGGCACCCCGTTCGGTCCTGATTTCCAAACCCGGGATGCGATCGATCAGCAGTCCCTTGGTTTGCTACGACGGCAGCGAAGGCACCAAAAGGGCGCTGGATGCGGCCATCAAAATTACCGGAACGCCTGAAAGCAATCTTACCGCGCTGATCGTCGCCGCGGATGTCGACCAGGTCGGCGATTTGCGTCAGGAAGTGGAAGAGAGGCTGGCCGGTTTTCAGATTCACCCAAAATTTCTGCATTGTCCGCACCCGGCGCCGGATCAGATTTGCCGCTTCGCAATGCAATCAGGCGCCGACATATTGGTAATCAGTCTTGAGTCCGATCTCATCGCCGGACAGGAACGTCTAACAATTCTGGAGACTGTCGCCTGCCCGGTGCTCCTCGTACGCTGAACAGGATAGGGGCACCGTGGATCAGGTTTAAAAGCTTGGCCGATTTCACACGCGGTCGATATAGGCGTGCAGTTGCCGTTCCAGCGCGTCAAAGGAATCGCGCATCGCCACATAGAAATCTTCGTGGCCGTGCTTCTCATGATGATCTCGGCTGGCCACGATTTCATCGCCGGGAACATTGATTCTCACGTGAACGCTATAGAGTTTTCCCTTGTGATGTTGGCGATGCGCTTCCTCGGCGACGACATGACAGGAAATGATTCTCGGACACATCCGTTCCAGCTTATCGATCCGCTTGCGGATCCGTCCGTCGGCAAGCAGCGGCGGCGGAAAATCGCGATAGGTTGTCTGAAGATCAACGGACATGGGAAATGTCACTCCTGCTTTGTTCAATGATCACTGTCTCATCCAAGCGCGTCGCGCAGCGTGTCGATCAGCCGATCGGCGTCAACGGGCTTTTCGAGAAACGCGACCGCCCCTTTTAGGAGCGCCTGTGCCCTGGTTTTTTCGTCCGTATTGCCGGTCATGACGACGACGGGTAGCCGGCTTTCACGCCTGCCAAGTATATCGAGCAATTCCTGCCCACCCTTGCCGGGCATATGCAAATCGAGCAGCAGGCAGGCGCGGCCACCATCGCCGGGAGGGTCCTCTTCAAGAACCTCAAGAAACGAATCCACAGACGAAAACTGCCTTACGGTAAATCCTTCCGGTTCCAGCAGTACCGCAAGGGAATCCCGTACCGCGTCATCGTCGTCAACGACATAGATCGAAAGCGCTTCGGTCAAGCCACGCACCACGCGACCTCCAATAGGTTTTGCCGGGTTGGTCCACGAACCCCGGCCTAGCAATGCCTTTAGAATGGGGTATTCGCAGAAATCACGAAATACGGATTAATACATAGGCCGGCCCATACGCCGCGCCATCTGGTTGCCGCCGACAATATTCCGCCCTTTTGAAAGGGTCCAAAGTGACGCACCCGTAATCCTACGTATAGGCGGCCCTCCCATTTTCGCCAATATTTCTATGCACGAGGCAAACAAAGATCAGGTGTCCAGTCCGGCACCGGCATCCCGCATCAAATGGAGGACAACGTGGCAACTGCACAGATCAACCTCAAATCTCCGGCGCCTCCCATGGTCGCTCCCAACGTCGTCAGATTGGACAGGGCGGCACCAATTTTGCCCGAGCAACACCGTGATGCCATTTTTGATGTTGCGCATAAACATGCCGTTGATCGTCGGATTGTTCCTGCCGGTGCCGAGTTGTTTGCCGAGGGAGAAGTATCGGAAAATCTCTATGTGGTCCTCGATGGCTGGCTCTTCCTGCACCGGATTCTGGAAGACGGCCGGCGGCAAATTCTGGATTTCGCTCTTCGCGGCGCCGTCCTTGGCTATCGTGGCCACGCCCAAATCCCGTTCACTTTTTCGGTGGAAGCGGTCACGAATGCGGAGGTTGCGGTAATCCCCATCTCCCGCGTGAATGAACTGTTTCAGCGCGGTTCGACCTGCGCGATGACGCTTCTGGACGCTACAAACAATGCTCTGCTTGGCGCTTTCGACAATTTGACGGATGTCGGCCGCCGCACGGCCCGCGAGGCTGTCGCGCATTTTCTGCTCCGAATGGATCGCCGCATTCGCCGGACATCCATGACAAACGGGAACGACCCCATCCCCTTCCCGCTGACCCAGGAACACATCGGCGATGCGCTTGGGCTGACCGCGGTCCATGTCTGCCGGACTCTGCGCGCACTCAGGGCGGACGGTTTGATCGAAACGGGACGGGGCCGTCTCAACCTCCTGGACAGGGAAGCGCTTGCGAATGAAGCCGGTGTTTTTACCTGCGATTCAGATGACACCCGCCTCGCGAGTTGATCCCGTTAAGGCGGCGATATGGATCAAGACGAAATTATCCGCCGATTGAGTCTGGGGGATGGATTCGGGAATATCGCTCCGGAGCGGATTGACACCCATATTTCAACAATCCTTCTGATCGGTCCCGACGTCTACAAACTCAAGCATGCCGTCGCCACCTCCTATCTCAATTATTCCCATTTGGAGGACCGCCACCGGTTCTGCCAGGCTGAAATCGACATAAACCGGCGGACGGCGCCGCAAATTTACCTCGACGTCGTGCCCATACGGGTGACCTCGAATGATGAATTGGTTCTGGGCGACGGACCGGGAGCCCCAATCGAGTGGCTGGTTCACATGCGGCGCTTTCCGCAGGAAGCGCTGTTGGATCACATCGCCGGCGAAGGCGGCCTGACGCGATCCGTCATGATCGATCTCGCCGATGCGGTTGCCGGCTTCCACCAGAGCGCCAAACCGGTCAGGGATGGTCATGCCAGCCGGCGCATCGCCGCTGTTCTTCAGGAAAACCAACTGGAGTTGCAAAAATATTCGGGGGACGTGATCGATCAGTCGGAAATCAAAGCGTTCGACCAACGGTGCCAGGCGCATTTCGCAAAGCAAACAGACCGTATCGACCGCCGTGGTGAAGCCGGGTTTGTCCGGCATTGCCATGGCGACCTTCACCTTCGCAATATCTGCCTGATCGACGGCCAACCCCTCTTGTTCGACGCCATTGAATTCAGCGACGACTTCAGTCACATCGACGTGCTGTTCGATCTCGCCTTTCTGCTGATGGACCTGGAACATCGAGGCCTGAGAGTGCAGGCCAATGCGCTTTTCAACCGATATCTGTACCGCACCGAAGATGTCGATGATCTCGTCCTTCTGCCGCTCTTCCTCGCGCTGCGCGCCGGAATCAGGGCCCACACGTCCGCCATGGCCGCCAAATCCGCAAACGATGAAACATCCAAAGAACAATGGGAACATGACGCCATCGGCTATTTGCGGCTCGGGCTTAATCTGGCCGACGCGGACAGGCCATCCTTCGTGGCTCTGGGTGGCCTTTCGGGGGCCGGAAAATCGACGGTAGCGACCGAATTAGCCCCTTTTATCGGGCCCACCCCGGGCGCCCTCATTCTGAGCAGCGACCTGATCCGAAAACGTCTGATGGGCGTGGAGCCGCTCACGAAACTGGCCGAAACCGCCTATTCCAGAGAGACCGACGAACGGGTCTATGAAGAAATGATGGATACCGCCGGGCGGGCGCTGTCCAACGGGCAGTCCGTCGTTCTCGACGCTACCTTTCAGGATCCCGCGCGCCGCCAGCAAGCGGAATCGGTAGGACGCTCAGCCGGTATTCGCTTAAACGGAATCTGGCTCCGAGCAAGTTCAGAGCGCTTGTATGACCGCGTCGACGGGCGCTCGAACGACCCTTCGGATGCCACGTCATCGGTACTCGCACGGCAGCTAACCAACGATGTCGGCGACATCGGCTGGCCTCAGATTGACGCAGACCGCCCCCTCGCCATGGTGACCGACCATATCTACCGCGTCGCCTCGTTAAAACGGCCCCGGATTTTCGGTACGTAATGATCCTGACTATCAAGAAAGGGGGGCAGACATCACATTAATCAGGACACGACGGATCTAACTGGATCCTGAATTCACTTTTCAAACGAGGAGACCGACATGTCCCTGAAAAACATTCTAGTCCATATGGATGCCACCGACCGTTGTGAAGAACGCCTTCACCTCGCGGGGGATTTTGCCCGACGCAATGACGCGCATCTGTCGGGTCTTTTCGTGATCGCGGAGCCGTTCTACCCGATTTACGCCGACGGCGCCTATTTTCCCCAGGACATGCTCGATAATTGGGACCAGGAAGAGAAGGAAAACGCCCAAAAGGCCGAGAAGGTTTTTCAGAAATACGTAGACGCCGAGGGAATTCACGGCGAATGGCGGTCCGAACAGGGCCCGCTGGGGCAGGTTGTCAGCCGTCATGCGCGGTACGCCGATCTTACCATCGTGGGCAAGGGCAGCATGGATGACCCGAAACACTACCCCGATCCGTTTCTCGCCGAGGATGTGGTGATGGAATCCGGCCGTCCGGTACTGGTGGTTCCCAATGCCGGTCATTTCGAAGATTTTGGCAAGCGGGTTCTGGTCTGCTGGAACGCCAGCCGCGAGGCCGTTCGCGCCATCAATGACGCGATGCCTCTCCTGCAAGCGGCCGACAAGGTCACGATCCTGACGATCAACCCGGACAAACCCAGCAGCGGCGATCACGGCGACGTTCCCAGTGCCGATATCGCGCTTCACCTTGCACGCCATGGGGTCACGGCGGAAGCCGCTTCCGTCAAGACCGATCAGCCCGATGTCGGCGAGATCATCCTGTCCCGGGCCTTCGACATCGACGCGGACATGATTGTCGCCGGCGCCTACGGACACTCCCGAACCCGCGAATGGATCCTTGGCGGCGTCACCAAGACGCTCCTGCACGAGACCACCGTCCCGGCGTTTTTGTCTCATTGATCCGTAAGCCTACGTTGCTTGGCAGGATGCGATGTTTATCGACACACCGACACAGCGGCTTATTTCGGTCGAGGATTATGAGCCCCATATCGGAACAGAAGCGGTCGAACGCATCCTCGCCAAAGCGCGCCGTATCAGGGATCTCCACGTGGTGCACGTCAACTCCACCTATTACGGCGGTGGCGTTTCGGAGCTCCTGTCTTCCCTGACGCTTCTCATGAATGCGGCCGGCGTACAGACCGGGTGGCGCGTCATACAGGGCCGGCCGGACTTCTTCAGCATCACCAAGAAAATCCATAATGCCCTGCAGGGCGCGGACATTAATTTGTCCGATTTAAAAATGCAGATCCATGAAGACGTGGTCTACGAAAATGCCGTGCGGCTTCACATTGATCATGACGTTGTTTTCGTCCATGACCCGCAGCCTCTGCCGCTCATCAAACATTTTCGCCGCCGCGGTCCCTGGATTTGGCAGTGTCATGTGGATCTGAGCCAGCCTAACAAGGCGGTGTGGGAATATTTGCGCCAGTTCATCGACCTCTATGACGCAATTGTCTTCAGCATTCCGGAATACGCGCAGCAGCTGACCCGCCCGCAGAATTTCTTCATGCCGGCAATCGACCCGTTTTCCATGACCAACCGGGAGATCGAGGACAGCGTTATCGACGACAGGCTGGATCATTACGGGATCCCGACGGATCTGCCCCT
>JABJKO010000175.1 GCA_018660305.1 Rhodospirillaceae bacterium | reverse complement strand
TAATGTTGTTTATTGAAATATCCTCAATGCAATTGTATATATCCATTATGAACAAAGGAAAATTGATAGAGATTGATGCCCGCACCGTCCGCGAGTGGATTGAACGCGAGGAAGCGGTCGTCGTTGATGTGCGCGAAGCAGCGGAGTATGCCGAGGAGCGGATCCCCGGCACCCTGCCCTTTCCCTTGTCCGGGTTTGATCCCGAGCATTTGCCGGGGGAACCCGGCAAGAAAACGGTCCTGACCTGCTTCATAGGTCATCGTTCGGCCGAGGCGGCGGAGCAGCTCTTCGCGGCCGGCCACACTCAGGCTTTTCAACTGGACGGCGGACTATTCGCCTGGAAGGAAGCCGGTTTCGCGACCGAGGTCTAAGCCCCAGCCGCGCCGATCTCATTCCGCCATATAAGAACCCGCTAACGCGGCTGCAAAACAATCAACTAGACAAGGCCGGCGACCCCTTCCACCATGCCTGAAACGTCGGGTCGGAAAATCTTGACGCCCGACCCAGCATATCGGAGGACCCGCCGTGACAACGAACCAATGCGCGCATCTCATTGCGGGAGGATTCCCGCCCGGCTCCGCCGCGGGGCACGATATGGATTATGCCCGTCTGCAACTGCTGCAGAAGCTGCAATTCGAAGATCAATTGACGGTCACCGTTGCCAATGATTTTCAGGACATCGAACGCTGGCTGCCTGGAACCGACTTTCTGCTGACCTATGTCGCCGGTCCCTATCCCGAAGGCGCCGGCAATGAAGCGCTTCAGACCTGGCTGGAGCAGGGCGGCCGCTGGTTCGCCCTGCATGGGACGTCTGGGGGCAAGGCCGTCAAGACCGAACATGAAGGCCGACCGGTCAAAAAAATGATCAAGGCGGAGCATCACCGGACCCTGGGATGCTTCTTTCTCAATCATCCGCCGTTGAGCGAATTTCAGGTATCCGTGACCGGGGATCATGCGGTCACCCAGGGCCTGCCCGAAATGTTCAGCGCCCAAGACGAACTCTACCTCATTGAACTTCAGGATCCGGACGCGAGTCGGATTCTATTGACGACCGAGTTGGCAAAAGACCCATCGCCGCCTGGCTTCGGGTTTTTCTATGACGAAGATACTTCGCTGCGAGCGGACGGCAAAACCCGCGTGCTTGGTTATGCCCGCGATGTTGGGCGGGGAGAAGTCGTCTACGTGGGCTTAGGTCACTGCCACACGGGCCGCACCAATGGCCAATCGGCGGTGGACGCCAGCCTCCAACCGGATGGCATCATGCCAGCTGAATTTCACGGCGTCTGGGAAACGGACGCTTTCGCACTGTTGGTGCAAAACGCCATCGCCTGGGGCACCGGCAGACCCTAGCCGCCTTTCATGGGGGCCTGGGATAGCGTGACGAGTGTGATCTCCGAGGGGGCGCCAAATCGCTTTGGCGGACCCCAGTATCCGGTTCCCCTGCTCGTATAGACCCACATGCGACCCAGCCGGTGGAGACCGGCGATGTAAGGTTGCTGCAGACGCACGAAATAATTCCATGGCCAAAACTGGCCGCCATGGGTGTGCCCGGACAGCTGCAGATCGAACCCCGCGGCCTCCACTTCCGGGGCGGAACGCGGCTGGTGCGCCAGCAATATCTTCGGCGCGCCTTCGGGACTTTCGTCTAACGCCGCGTAAGGATCACTGACATGATGGTGGGTTGAATTCTTGGCGCTGTAGTCATTGATACCGGCAAAGACCAGATCCGCCCCGTCGTGATGGAGCACGACATGTGCATTCAGCAATGGATGCAGGCCCAGACGACGAAAGGCGGCGATCCAATCGTCGGCACCATGATAATATTCGTGATTTCCCGTAACCAAAAAAACGCCGTGCCGGGCTCGCAAATTGGCAAGCGGTGCCACTTCTTCGGCAAGTTGAGCGACGGAGCCGTCGACAATGTCGCCGGTCAAGGCGATGGCGTCCGGGTCGAGGCTGTTCGCCCGTTCGACGACAGCTTGCACAAAATCGCGCCTGATTGTGGAGCCCACATGGAGGTCCGAAATCTGGGCGATGGTAAATCCTTCGAGCGAGGCTGGCAGCTGATCCAGGGGAATTGTGACGCGAACCACTCTTGCCACGCGCCGGGCATTGTAAAACCCAACGATCGTGACGACGATGGAAAGTCCCAAAACGACAACCGCGCTTTCCTGTCTCCAGATCCATAAATCAAGGACGAGCATGGCAACGTCCCGAACGATCGTGAAAACCAGTAACGAGGACGCCCATCCCATGGTCAAGGCGCCCGCCCAGGTGAGGCGGTCGATAACTTTTTGATTGCCGAAAAAGACCCGCGACAGGGTCCCAAACGGGATCAATAGGGACGACAGGACCAAACCCGAGCCGCCCAGGAATTGCAATCCCCGGTCAATTGGCAGATCCGGCAAAAGTCGCCAGCCCAGGTAAAAGTGAAGCAGAAAGATTATCTGAAAGGCCCGAATGGCAAATCGCCGGGAACGCGTCCGTCTCAATTGGATGAAATTGGATCCGTCCTGAACATGGTCAGTTGCCATTCTTAAGATACAACCTCGAGAGAACTCACAGCTAGCCCAGCGCTCCGTCCGTTTTCAATGCGGTAATCGCGGCATCGTTCAAGCCCAGCCAGTCGCTGATCACCTGATCCGTATGCTCGCCAAGCACCGGTGATGCCTTTAGGCGCGTGGCCTTGCCGTCCACCCGGACCGGCCAGCCCGGCATCTTGAAGGGGCGATGGATGGGGTGAACCATGGTCTGCATGACGCCGCGTTCCTCGAACGTGACGTCGCCGTTCAACTCGTCCGTATCCAGCACGGCGCCCGCGGGGATGCCGGCCTCGCCAATCAGACGCATGGCATCATGTTTGGTTTGGGACTGCGTCCAGGTGGCAATTATTTCATCCACCTCCGGCATATTTTCCACGCGATCGGCGGGTGTCAGATACCGCTCATCGCCAATCAGGTCTTCCCGTCCGATTACCTTCAATAACCGGTCCCAATGTTCCGGGTTGGCGCGGCTGGTCATGATATAGACGTAGTCATTCGGCCCGCCCGGTGCGCAGGGGAAGAGCCCCATGGGCGCGTTGCTAACGCCCGGCACCTTGCTACCGCCCCGCTGTGCCGCCTTGCCCGTTCGGCCCTGGGTCGCGAAATTGACACGCATATAATGCAGCATGGCGTCCTGCATCGCGACCTGCAGGCGGTGGCCCTCGCCGGTCTCCCGCCGCTTGTACAGGGCGCCCAGGATTGTGATCGCCATCAGCATGCCGGTGCCCGTATCACCGATGGTGACACCGGGCCGGGTCGGCGGACCATCCATATCACCGGTGACGCTGAAAGTGCCGCCACAGGCCTGCGCGATCATGTCGAACGATAGATTCTTCTCGTACGGACTGCCTTCGCCGAAACCCTTTACCTGGGCATAGATGATGCCCGGATTGATCGCCTTCACCTCGTCGTAGGACAGACCCAGCCGCTCGATCGCGCCGGGGGCGAAATTTTCCATCATCACGTCCGCCTCGCGGATCATGTCCTTGACCAGAGCCAGGCCCTCGGTCGACTTCAGGTTGACCGTGATCGACTTCTTGTTGGCGTTGAACATGTGGAAATAATACGGATCGGTATCCGGTTTATTGGGCTGCAGGCGGCGGCCGGGATCGCCCCTTAGCGGATTTTCGATTTTCACCACGTCCGCACCGAGCCAAGCCAAGGATTCCGTGCAGGAAGGTCCGGCTTCAAACTGTGTAAAATCGATGACCTTGACACCTTGCAGGAAGGTGAAGTCGGTTACGTTATCGGACATTGGTGCGATTCCTCTTGGCTGGCATTACAGATTTTTTTCAAACCCGAGACTGGCACAGTCCACCACCATACGCCAATCCTTCGACGCCCGGCCTTCCATCGTAGGTTATGGATTAACCAGCCATTTCATGATGTGTTCCGCCACGCCAACGGTCTCGCCGTTCTGATTGGTCGCGGTCAGGGCCGCGCGGGTGCGTCCTCTTTCCGGCTCCAGATCCTTGATTTCGTAGTTCACCGTGATGGTATCGCCGATCTTCACGGCCTCGGTAAAGCGCACCCGGTCATAGCCGATGGACATGGGCGTCAGATC
>JABJKO010000116.1 GCA_018660305.1 Rhodospirillaceae bacterium | reverse complement strand
CCCCGCCGTTACTGCTAACATTATTAACGTACAATCAATGACTTAGCCCCCTTTTGGGGGCTTTTTCTTTGTCCTTGCCACACCAAGCTAAACCATTGATTACAAACAATTACGAAACAGTCGCGGCAGCTCCATGCAACATGACTGCAACGTGGATCCACTTCCGTATCACCCCCAGCAACGGACATTCAGCGCGGCGTCAGCCATGTCCGTTATTAGCCAACAACGGACTCTAGCGTACCCCCGACTCGCTGTTAATAAATTGGTGTCGGTAGATTTTACATCGAATGCCGAATTAACCGTATTTCGCCACCAAACTGTCGGTAGATTTTACAATCCTGATTCCGGCCCTATCCCCTTAACCACTGTCATCGGCTTAAGAGCCCGCGTTAACCGGGTTGGTATGGAAATTGCATGGCAGGGCGTAGTGGTGCCAATGGTTGGCATCATTCTTGATAGAAAATGCGACGGGTGGGTCTGGCGCAGCAGGCGCACGGAATCTATCGCACAACAATTGGAGGAACATATGCTTTCTAATATCAAACGAATGGCCGTGGCCTTAGCAACGGCTACGATCGTTGGCGTAGTGGGAATGAGCGCGCAGGCCACACCATTCACCATCAATTTCGAGTCAGAGCCCTTCGGCGCAATCGCAGGAGGTACGTTGGTTGTTCCGGTTCCAGGTGGGACAATTACAATTACGGGCACTGGGCTTCAAATTCGTTCTCTGCCTCCTGCATTCACACCGGCTTTTGGCCTAAAACACTTGTCGACTTTGAGCGATATTCAGCCGATTACATTTGCTTTAAGCGCAGGGCTTATCGCCGACTCTGTTTCTATTATCAATCCGGTCAGCGGAGTATCGTCTGGGGAAATTGATACAATTATGTTGGAGGCGTTTAATGCCGCCGCCATGTCAATCGGTAGCACTACTTCATCTGCTACGATGATTTCTATCGTTGTGCCGGGGATTGCAAGTGTGGTCACTGACGATGTTGGTTCTACAGGGTATGTCATTGATGAAATTACCTTCGATCTAAGAGCCCTCGCTGTCCCCGAACCCGGCACGCTGGCTCTCTTCGGCCTTGGTCTCGCAGGTCTCGGTGTCGCGCGGGGTCGTAAGAAGGCGGCCTGAGCCATGAGGGACGAAAGCTGGATCGCAGGTATTCTACTGGGCGTTATCCTGATGCCTGTGACACTGGCTATCGTTGCCATCTGGTAATCTAGAGGCTGCCTGACCCAACCCCAACGTCACCCCGGGACAGCCTCACAACGGTAGCGGATGCTCATAGGATACGTACAGGGCATCCCGAGCCACCCAAGAGAACGGCGGTCTTTGCTTCGGCAGGGCCGCCGTTTTTTTGTGTGCGCCGCACTCTTCCGTTATGATCCCCCCATGATCCGTCTAGCCCAAGACACTGACTGGCCCGGTATCTGGCCTGTTCTTCAGGAAGCGTTCGCCACCGGCGACACCTATCCGTTTCCACCGGATATTTCCGAACAGGACGCGCGACATGCCTGGATGGACGTCCCTCAGGGGACCTATGTGGCGGAGGAGGGCGGCGTTATTCTGGGCACCCACTATCTCAAACCGAACCAGCCTGGTCTCGCCTCGCACATCTGCAATGCCGGTTACATCGTCGCCAAAGCCGCGCGCGGTCGAGGTCTTGGCCGATCCCTGTGCGCCCATTCCATGGAGGAGGGGCGGAGTTTGGGTTTTCGCGGCATGCAGTTCAATCTGGTGGTCTCCACCAATGAAGGTGCCGTGCGGCTGTGGCAGGATATGGGGTTCGCGGTGATCGGCACGGTGCCGGGCGCATTCAAGCACGATAAGCTCGGCTATGTGGATGCGCTGATCATGTATCAGGACCTTTGAGCGGGGGACGATTATGGCGACACAAAAATCAGACGTGGAGATCGGCAAGCGCCCTCTGGCGCGGGAACAGGTTTATCTTTGTATTATGACGAATGCGAAAAATCCGCCGGTCAATACGCCGCCGCGCGATGCGTTGATGAATGCCCATAAGGAATATCTCGCCGACCTGGAGCGGCGCGGGTTGTTGTTCGGGGCAGGGCGCCTGTTCAATGCGGAGGAAGAGGAGCACACGGACCTTGGCCACGGCATGATCGTCATCCGGGCGAAGACGCGGGCCGAAGCGGAGGCTGTCGCCTTCGAGGAGCCCTTCACCAAGGCCGGCCACCGCTCCATGGTGCTGCACCCGTGGCAGCGCAACGAGGGCAACGTCAATATTGCGATCCGGTTTATGGATTCCGTTCTGGAAGTGGATTCCCGGACCTACGATATCGTGCCGCGGGGCGAGTGAACCGTCAGGGACAGTACACCCAGATATCCATCAGGAGTGTTGCATCGGGCACCGGCAGGGGCCCGGGCACCTCGACCGCCGAGAGCGGCACCGGCGCACCATTGAGTGCGGTCTCCCATGCCTGATAGACGGGATAAAAGTCCGGCATATGGGTGTGGAACTGTTGAATGCGGACGGCGTTGGTGATCGACGTTCCCGCCGCCTCGCACAGCGCGCTGGCATGATCGATGATGCACTGTGCCTGAGCCGCGGCGCTCGACCCGAACCAGGGTTGTCCGGGATCGGTCTTCGCCTCGTCGGCCAGACCGTTTTCATCGATGGCCATCAAGCCTGACAGGAACAGAAGATCACCCGCCCTGACCGCCTGTGGCTGATGACGAAAGCCCGGTGTCACGCCCGCCCGGATTTGTTCCTTCCGGGTGGCCCCGCCGGATTTCAGGGCGAGAAGATTTATCTCGATCTTACCGTCGATGACAGCGAGCCCGCGGTCGATGCAGGGGATGATTGAGAGCGCCGGGCCGTCCTCGCCAAAATGCCGCGCCCAGACTTCATTGAAGGCGGAATAATCGTCGGGGTCGGTCAGATAGACTTGCGCTTTTACCGCATCGTCCAGCGAAGAGCCGGCAAGCTCCAATGAAGGCGCGAGTCTCTCGCGGATGATGAAGTCGGTTTCCAGCTTGATGGGCTGGCCGCCCCATTGCATGCCGTCGGGCATGCGTGCCGCGGCGGCGATGCCATTGATGGCCGGTTCGTCGGCCATGGACATGGAGGTGCTGCCGGGCAGGAACACGAAATCTCCCACGGTCAGTGCCGGCGAATAACCCGAGGTCGGGCGCGATTGAATGGTGTCGTGGCTGAGATGTTCCGGTTGGAAACCGTTCTCCGGAATAACCGCGATGGCCTGCACATTCATATCCGCATCGGGCAGGACAAGGCCGTTCATGGCGATGGAGGTGGAGGGCGGAATATTCTGGCCCAGCCTTTTCCGCCGGACGCCCTGATAGGACGGGACCACGTCGACACCGGTGTAATACTGATCGGTGCGGACGATATTCGACAGCCCGGATCCAGCCTCTTTCAGGACGGTTTCCATGTTATCGAAAATGAGTGTCGCTTCTTTCTCCCGTTTCGGGAGCCCGCCATGGGGCATCGATGCGGCGAGAACATCGGGGGCGATACCGTTCACAAAATCCTGTGCCATACAGCCGGAGACGAACACCCACCGTCCGGCCTTCATGCCCTGGGCATAACGGATTTTGCCAGGGCCCAGCGCGACCGGCAGAAGAGGTGTGACAGCCATCGCCCGGCCGGGCCTAGGCCGCCTTTCTCAGATAGTCCGCCCCTTCATAGGTCAGCCCGGCCTTCTCGATGGCATCGCGCACGCCCGCCAACTCTGCCTCGGTCAGCTTGGTGAGCGGCGGACGGACGACCGCCTTGGGCAGGCGGCCGAGCATGACCAGCGCTTCCTTCATGCGGTTATGCATGTCGGTGGCCGGCGCGCCGTAGAAACACTGTGCCGTCGGGTAGATGCGGTCGTTGACGGCCTGGGCGCGTCTCAAATCGCCGGCCCGGACGGCGTTGAACAGCGCCACCTGCAGATCGGCGATGACACTGCCGGATCCCGACAACAGCCCGTTGGCGCCCATTGTCAGTGACGACATGAGCCAGGCGCTGTTGGTGGACAGCACATTGAAGGGCCGCGTATCCGATTGCAGTTCCCTCACATGGGATTCGTGAAGCTGCCCCATGTTCCAGTCCTTCATGGCCTTGAGGCTGGGCACTTCTTCCTTGAGCCGGTGCATGGTCTCCATGCGGTAGGCCATCTCGTTGGGATACTGGAACGCAATCAGCGGCAGGTCTGTGGCATCGGCGATGGTCTTGAAGTGTGCCAGCCCCATCTCGGGTTTCATCTGGCCCTGCATCAACATGAGGGGCTGCGGCGGGAAGATCAGCAGCGCCGAGGCGCCGGCCGCTTCAGACCATCGGGCGATTTTGGCTGCTTCGTGACTGCCATCGGCCCACACGCCGGTGATCAGCGGCAGGCGGTCGCCCACCTCATCCAGCGACACATCGAGAATACGTTTTTGTTCGTCCTCGCTGCAGGCATGGATCTCAGAGGCGTGACCGTTGACCGTGATGGCCGTGATGCCGTCCACAGCTCCCACATGAGCGAGATGGGCCCGTGTCGCTTCCTCGTCGATGGAAAAATCATCATCGAAGGCCAGCAGGGTGGCCGGGATGACACCATGGGGGATGTAGTCTTTGAAGCGGGGCATGGGGGAGCGCTCGTTTAATTTTTAAAAGTGATCGATTTTAGCCAATTTTGGAGAAGGGCAGTAGATTTATTTACCCGGCCGGCCAGAGCCGGTTTTCTCCGCGATCAGACTTCAATGGTCTCGAACGCGCCGCTTTCCTGGTTGAACCAGTGAAGAATACCGTTCCCGATGGAAAACCAGGCGCCATGGAGGGTCAGGCCCCCCTGGGAAACCGCGTCCGAAACGAACGAAAATGACATGAGGTTTTCGAGAGACTGACGGATGCCGTTATGTTCCAGCGCCGTCTGGCGCGCGGCCATGTCCTTGAGCGATCCATCGGCCAGAACGCGGTCGCGGCTTGCGGAGAGAAGCTCCACCCAGGGGCCGATAAACTGGCCAACCGTCTCGTTGTCCGCCGTTGCGAGGGACGCGGACACGCCACCGCAACCGCCATGTCCGAGCACGACAATGTTCTGGACGCCAAGTTCCGAGACGGCGAACTCCAGGGCCGCCGATGTGCCGTGCAGCCCGTCCGCCGCGTCGGACCAGGGCGGTACCAGGTTGGCCACATTGCGCACCACGAACAGTTCCCCCGGGGCGGCGCCGAAGATGGTGGCCGGGTCGACCCGGCTGTCGGCGCACGCAATGATCATGGTCTTGGGTGACTGACTGTCGGCCAACGCCGCATAGCGGTTTGCTTCTTCGCGATAACGCGAAGACCGGAACCGGCGATAGCCGGAGAGAAGATCGGCGGGGAGAGAGGTCATAATTCCTTTAAAGAGGTCCGCTGTTTTTCCTGAGACGCGCAACATCGAATTTGGGAGAGGGTATAGTCGTTAATTACGCCGTATTCAATTTGACGCCCGCGCCCGCCCACGGGACAATGCGGCCACAAAAAAAACAGGGAGAGAAATCAAATGGCCTCGAGCAATGTGATCGAACGGCTGGACGCGGAAGTGGATGATTTCGCCAAGCGGACCCGGTTATTGGCGGAGGACGGTTGGACAAAGAACCGATGCCGCATGTTTGTCATGCAGCACCGGCAGAACACCCGCCAACGTAACTCGGTGCTCAAACTCAAGGTAGCGACCAACTGCCCCATTTGGGATATCAAGCTGGATATCATCCACGCCTGCTCACAGGAAATTATCGCCGACAACGAATATGGCGGCGGCGAGCCCCATTGGAAGATCCTCGAAAATCTCGGCGTGCGAATCGGGATGGATCGCGACGAGATCGTAAACGCGACACCGACGCCCACGACGCAGATGTGCTGGGATGCCTGGGCCGGGCTGATGGCCAACAGTCACTGGCTGCTGGGCCTGATCGGCAATACCTGTTCCGAGCGGACCAACGTGCCGGGCTACGGCAACGGGCCCATGCGGGAGGCAGGCTGGTTCGGGGTCGTCCGCTACAACTGGGCGGATTTGTGGGGCCTCGAAGGCGATGATCTGAATTTTTTCAAGCTGCACACCGAGGCCGATGTGGAACATTCCGAGCTCGGCTGGCAGAACGTCGCCAAATATGCCGAGGAATATGGGCTGGTGGACGAAGTTGTCGTGGCGTGCCGCCGGAACCTGGTGGTTTGGGAGACCTATTTCAACGGTATCTGCGACGCCGGCGACGCACTGAATTAGGGAGAGAGCGACATGTCGACCCAATCCATCACCGACCGGCTAGATGCCGAGGTGGAGCGTTTCGTCAAAGACTGCATCATTTTCCCGGAGGACGCCTGGACCCCCAACCGGTGCCGGGCCTGGGTGCTTCAGCATCGGCAGAATTCACGCCAGCGCAATTCGGTGCTCAAACTCAAGGTGGCCACCAATTGTCCCATCTGGGATATCAAGCTCGATATCATCCACGCCTGCTCACAGGAAATTATCGCCGATGAGGAATTCGGCGGTGGCGAGCCTCACTGGAAGATCCTCGAAGATCTTGGCGTCACCATCGGCATGGACCGCGCCGAAATCCAGAACGCTACTCCGACGCCTGTCACTCAGATGTGCTGGGACGCCTGGACCGGGCTCATGGCCAACAGCCATTGGCTGCTAGGGCTGATGGGCAATACCTGTTCAGAGCGTGTCAACGTGGCCGGCTACGGCGTTGGCGAATCAAAGGAACGGGGCTGGAACAATATGGTCGCCGGGAAGTGGATGGAAATCTTTGACCTCAGCCTGGAAGACGTGCGGTTCTTCACGCTGCATGGTGATGCCGACAAAGAGCATTCGGATCTTGGCTGGAACACGGTCGCCAAATACGCCGAGGAGTACAATCTGGAGGATGAGGTGGTCGAGGCCTGCCGCCGCAACCTCGTTGTCTGGGAAACCTACTTCAACGGAATCTGCCACTACGGCGATTCTTTGGATTAAAAATCAACAAGGAGAAAAAATTTGCCCAAGTCGCCGCTACGTCTGACCTTCGCCACCAGTGATTACGAACATGTGCGCGACCTGTCCATGGGACCGGTCGAGGCCGAGGGGATCGAACTCAACTGCCTGACCCTTCAGATCGAAGAGATGTTCCATCGCTTTATCAATTTCAATGAGTTCGACATTTCCGAAATTTCGTCGGGCAAGTACACCTCTCTGATCAGTCAGGGCGATGACCGCTTCGTCGGTCTGCCGGTATTCCCGTCGCGCGTGCATCGTCAATCATCGCTCTATGTCAGGCCCGATGGTCCGGTGAAGACACCGGAGGATCTCGCCGGCAAGAAGGTGGGATTGCCCGAATGGGGGCAGTCTGCCGCGGTTTATTCGCGGGGCTGGATTGAACACGATGTGGGTATCCCGCTTACCGAAATACAGTGGTTCCAGGCTGGCGTGAACAATGCCGGCCGCAAGGAAAAGGTGGCGCTCAATTTACCCGCGGGGTTGAGCCTCACGCCGTGTCCCGACAATTCCCTGGCCCAGATGCTGATGGATGGTGAGATCGACGCCTTCCTGTCGGCCCATCCGCCCGAGGAAGTGGAGCGGGGCGATCCCCGTATGGTGCGTCTCTATGAAGACTACCAGCCCATTGAAGAAGAATATTACAAGCGTACCGGCATCTGGCCCATCATGCATCTCTATGCCATCCGCCGGCCGGTGTTCGAAGCCAACCCCTGGGTCGCCATGAGCATGGTCAAGGCGTTGACCGAGGCCAAGGACCGCTCCATGGCCCGCATGCTCGACCTCACCGCCTGCCGGGCGCCCATTCCCTGGGTTTACGATGCGGCGGCAAAAGCCCGCGCGCTGATGGGCGATGATTTTTACCCGTACGGCGTCGAGCCTAACCGGACCACGCTGGAAGCCTTCTGCTTATGGGGTTTCGAGCAGGGTCTTTTCCACCGCCACCTGACGCCCGAGGAAATGTTCCCCAAGGAAGTCCAGAGCGAATTCAAGGTCTAAGGAAATCCGGGGATGGCGGACCTGTGAAAGGTATAGATAGAAAAAATCCATAAAATACCCATAAAGTACTATGTAGTATTGTAGGGAACATAATATAAAATCCGTTTCTTTAATAACGTTTCTTTCGTTTTCCTTAATATAGATACTAATAATATGTAAACCGGAGAACGTAAGAGGATTTCCATGCGCGGTTTGGGAGGACAATACTGTGCAGGTCAGTAAAATGAGAAAATGCTGTGATGTCGCCTTTCTCGGTATGTGCGTCGAGCTACGCATGATCGTGAAAATGGCGAAGGACAGGGCGGGCGCCACGATCATCGAATACGGCTTGTTGGCCGGGTTGGTCTCTATCGCCGCATTGGCGGGATTCCAGGTGACAGGCGTCGCCATCGCCGGAATGTACGATTCAATGGCGACGATCTTCGACGCATCCCTGTCGCCTTCTCCGTAACCGCTCTTCCGGGGTGGGTCGGACGCCGGCAAATACAGGTCTATCCGAGCGCTGCCCTGACATCGGCTGAGCGGTCGAACAGGTTGGGCATCACCTCATTGGAATAGCCGGACACGAAATCCTTAGGTGTGCCGGTGTCGCGGTCATACACATGGCGGGCGACGGCGCCGATATTGGCGCCATAGACATGGACGCTGATGGATACCTTGTCTTCCAAAGCATTTGAGACGGTGTGAATATCGCCAATGGTGGGCGAGACCGCCGCGATCTGGCCGGGAATGAGCCGCTCTTCGCTGATTTTTTGCATGGGTTGGCCGGCTGCGTCGCCGGGCGCGTAGGCAACCCCGTCCTCGGCGCCGCGTAGCATGCCGATCAGGCCCCACACCGTATGATCATGCACCGGTGTGGTCTGTCCCGGACCCCAGACGAAACTCACCACCGAAAACCGTTCCAGGGGATCGCACCAGATCAGATACTGACGATAGGAGGCCGGGTCGGGGAGGGCGCATATTTCGGGGAGCCAGTCATCACTGGCGACCAGCTTCTGCAGCATGGCGCCGCCATCGCCCCGGATCGCCACCTCATCATCGCCCGATCGCTCTACCAGCCGGGTCATGTCGTTTACAAAGGATCGCAGGGACGTAATGCTACTCATCTGCTCTCTCGTCATTGCCGGGCCTGACGCGGCCCTCTAGAATTCGCGTCAATGCGGTGCCCGGATCATGGCCGGGTAAGGCAAAAAAGGAAAGGGAGCCCGTCACATGCTGTTCATCCATAACGATGTCGTCGAAGAAATTCTCAATATGGAGGATTGCATCGCCGCACAGGAGCAGGCGTTCCGCGATCTCGCCGCGGGCCGGGCGACCCATCGTCCGCGATCGGATATCTACGCGCCCTGTGAACGGGAGGACGGCTACTACCGCTGGGGGACCATGGAAGGCTGCTCCGGCGGTTATCTCGCCATCCGGATGAAGTCCGATATCATGACCTGGCCCACCGACGCCGACGGCAATTGGAGCGAAGACAAATACTGCGTCGAGCCCGGGACTTACTGCGGCCTGATCATGGTGTTCAGCGCCATGAATGGCGAGCCGCTGGCCTTTATCAATGACGGTGTTCTACAGCATATGCGGGTCGGTGGCGGTGGCGGAATCGGGGCGAAATATCTCGCCCGAAAGAACGCGACCACAGTGGGCATGCTGGGTTCTGGCGGCATGGCGCGGACCTACCTGCAGGCCTACTGCGCGGTGCGCGGTATCCGCTCGGTCAAGGTCTACAGCCCCACCAAGGCCAACCGTGAAGCCTATGCCAGCGAGATGAGCAGAAGGTTGAATATTGAAGTGCAACCTGTTGATTCTGCGGAAGAAGCAGTGCGTGGAGTGGACATCGTTTCAAGCTGTTCCGACTCCATGGAGCCGACTTTCGAGGCCGACTGGCTGTCGCCGGGACAACATGTGACCATGCTGGGCCCCATGGAAATATCCAACGAGGTGCTCGATCGTTGCGACGTGAAAATTTCGCAGGGTGGTGCGGGGCTCGATCTGAAAGGCGATGGGATTGAGCAGGGGATTGGTCACAGCCCCATGGCCTGGGTCGCGGGCTCCGAAGACGAACGCAAACGTCTACCGCCCAAGCAGGAGAACTTCAACTTCATTGTCGATTTTCCCCATTTCGGCGATCTGATTAACGATCCGTCCATTGGCCGGACCGATGACGATCAGATCACCTTCTATCATAACATGGGCAATCAGGGCTTGCAGTTCTCCTCGGTGGGTGGTCTGGTTTACGAGAAAGCCGTGGAAGCCAAGGTTGGGCGGCAAATGCCGACCGAATGGTTTCTACAGGATATCCGCGACTAAACCGGAATCTCCATGGCCGGAACCGAGCTCGACCGTCCGGAACTCGATCCGTCAAATGACCCGCTATGGCAGCGGCTGGAAACATGCGATCTCGACGACATCGACGCGGCGTTCAAGTTTTCCGACAGGCTTGCCCGTGAAAACGGGTGGAAACCGGACTATGCGCGCCGTGTCATCGAAGAATACAAGCGCTTTTGCTATCTCGCCGTCCGAACTGGTCACGATGTGACGCCGTCCGACGCGGTCGACCAGGCGTGGCACCTGCATCTCAGCTATAGCCGGAACTATTGGGACGCGTTCTGCGCCACCATCCTGCAGACCGATCTGCACCACGATCCGACGCAGGGGGGCGAAGCGGAGGCGGCGAAATACCGGGACTGGTACCGCGCCACACTGGAATCATACGAGCAGCTGTCCGGCGAGAAACCGCCGGAGGATATCTGGCCGCCGCCTCTTGTTCGGTTCGGCAATGTGGATGCCATGCGGCGTGTCAACGTGGCGGACCACTTTGTCATTCCCAAGCCATCCAGGGCGATGCTGTGGGTCGCGCAGGTCGCGACAATCTTCGTTCTGTTTATCTGTATCTGGAAGGGGGCAATTTTATGGGCCGTTGCGGTCGCTGCCCTGGGCGTGGCGATCTACATATACCGGGGGCGGGTGGACAATCGGACCCGGCTCCGGCGGCGTGATGCGGATGACGGCGGCAGAGGCGGTTTCGGTGCTGGATGCGGCGGGATCGGCGGCGATGGGGGCGGTGGCGGATGCGGGGGCTGTGGCGGCGGCTAATCCAGTTTTCATGCGGTTTTTTAGAATCTTTATATAACCCTCTGATTTTAAACAGGTAAATCTAGAAATTGTTGGCGGATTTCCGGTAACGCGCGCTTTACCCTTGATTGCTAGCATAGGGCGTCAGAGTCCCCTGAAAACCGCGCAAAATTAACATGCAACCTGGGCAAATAATTCCCTCATCCTTTGATCGGCCCGTGAGCGGCCTGAAAATTGCCGCTGTGCGCGACATATTCGGCATCGATCTCAGGACGCTGGCGCTGTTCCGTGTGGGCCTCGCATTTCTCCTCCTGATTGATCTGGCGCTGCGGGCGCGGGATCTCACTGCGCACTACACCGATTTGGGCATTCTGCCTCGTTCCATGGCGGTGGAATTTCTGTCGTCCGGGGCGTTTTCCCTGCATCTGCTGAACGGGACCGTGTGGTTCCAGGCCGGCCTGTTTATTCTCGCCGCTTTCGTCGCCGCGATGCTGCTGGTGGGCTTCCGGACCCGTCTGGTCACAATCGTAAGCTGGGTGCTGCTGCTGTCGCTGCAGAATCGCAATCCGCAGATCCTGTCGAGCGCGGACAATTTGATCCTGCTCCTGACATTCTGGGCCATGTTCCTGCCGCTGGGCGGGCGTTTTTCTATCGATGCAGCCCTCGACCGGCGGTCGCCGCCGGTGCCAAACGCCTATTATTCCATGGCCAGCATCGCCCTGCTGATCCAGGGCATGTCCCTGTATTTCTTCGGGGCCCTGTTGAAATCCGATGCGCAATGGATACCGGACGGCACGGCGGTATATTACGCGCTGCAGCTTGATTACAGGGTGACATCCTTCGCGCTGTGGCTACGCGAATTCCCCTCTCTGCTTCAGGGCCTCACCT
>JABJKO010000198.1 GCA_018660305.1 Rhodospirillaceae bacterium | reverse complement strand
GGGTGGTCGGGAGGGGGAGAGGGCTGGCGCGAATCCACGCGAGTGGATCAAAATCTGGAAAAGGGAGACAAATCATGGCCGGCTGGTTCGAAACCCATCGCGCGGTGGTTCATCAATGGCAGTGCGACCATCTCGGCCATATGAACGTACGCTACTACGCGCACATATTCGACGATGCCGGCTTTCACTTCTGGACCGGGATCGAGGGCGCCAAGGACATCATGGACAGGTACGGCATCGGCGTGGTGGTGGCCCGCACCACAAACGACTTCCTCCACGAAGCCCGCGCCGGTGAACTGGTAGTCTGCAAAAGTGCGTTAACCCGCCTCGGCACCAAAAGCCTCACCTATACCCAACGCCTGACAAACGCCGAAGACGACACCCTGCTGGCGACGCAGGACGCGGTGGAAGTGATCTTCGACCCCACCGCCCGCAAGGCGACAGAGATGCCGGCGGAGCTGCGTACCCTTCTCGAAGGCGCGCTGGTGTCACCCCCCGGCGGTGGCGAATGACATGGTGTCGCGGGTGGCCCAGCCGGTGAAGCGGGCTTCCAGGGCGGCGAAGATGGCATACATGCTCGTGGCCATGATGGCGATGACGATCAGCCCGGCGAAAGCCAGCGGTGTATTGAAATCGGCGCTTGCCACCAGCATCAAATTGCCGATGCCGCTGCCGCCCGCCACCGTCTCGGCGATCACCGCACCGACAAACGCCAGTGTGATGGCAATCTTGAGCGCCGCAAACAAATAGGGCAGCGACCGTGGAATGCCGACCTTGAGAATAATATCCATCTGGTTCGCCCCCAGAGCCCGCAGCACGTCCTTGAGCTCGGGCTCGATGGTGGCCAGCGCCACCGCCATGTTCACCACGATGGGGAAGAAGCACAGAATAAAGGCGGTGAGCGTGTTGGTGGTGAAGCCGATCCCGAACCAGATCACCATGATCGGCACCACGGCGACCTTGGGGATGGCGTTAAACGCCACCATCAGCGGATAGACCGCCGCATAGACCGGCCGCCACAGGCCGATCACGATCCCCATGGTAACGCCGAAGACAACCGCGACACCGAAGCCCACCAGGGTGGCGTACAGCGTCGGTATGGAATTCACCCACAGCCCGACACGATATTCATACATGGCGTAGAACGTCTCCGACGCCGACGGCATGACCACCCGGGCAATACCGAAGATTTTGACAAAGGCCTCCCACAGAATGACCAGAAAGATCGTGACAATCCAGGGGGCCAGACGCTCGAACATTTTGCTGTGTAAAAATTTTATCATGGCTTCCTGCTACTCCGACCGCGCCACATTGATGTGATGGCGCAGATCCTGGACCAACTCCACGATCTCCTGTCCATACATGTCATCCAGCTTCCGGGGTCTGGGCATCTTCACCTTACGGTCAAGGATCACCCGGCCCGGCCGGGCGCTCATGACGTACACCGTATCGGCGAGATAGACGGCTTCGCGCAGATCGTGGGTGACAAGAATGACCGTACATTTGCGGTCCGTGTAAAGCGTCTGGAGCACATCCCACAGCTCTTCGCGGGTAAACGCATCGAGCGCGCCGAACGGCTCATCGAGCAGCAGCAGATCCGGCTTGTGGACCAGGGCGCGGCACAATTGCGCGCGCTGCTGCATGCCGCCTGAAAGCTGCCATGGCGCCCGGTCGCCAAACCCGGCGAGACCGACGGTCTCCAGCAATTCGTCGGCGAGCGCTTCATATTCCGCCTTGTTGGCGCGGAACCGTTGACGATGGGGTTCGACGATCTCCATGGGCAGGAGCACATTGTCGCGGGTCGAGCGCCACGGCAGCAGGGTCGCGTTCTGGAATGCCATGCCGACGATCTTCAGGGGCTCGGTGACCTGTTGGCCGGCGACAACCACCTTGCCCTTATTGGCGCGGATGAGACCAGCCACCACTTTTAACAGGGTGGATTTTCCGCAACCGCTGGGGCCGACCAGGGCGATGAATTCGCCGCGTTCCATTTTCAGGGACGCATCGGACAGCGCAAGCGTGCCATCCCCAACCTCGTCACCTTCACTGTTGCGGTAGACGAGGTCGATATTATCGATGTCGATAAAACTCATGAAAGCTCAAGCGGGACGCGTTAAACGCGCCCCGCTCCTTTGCTCGTAACGATGGTTTATTTGTGGATATACCGCTTGGACTGAGGCGGCAGATACGACCGGTCGAACATGTCCTCGGCCGATGGCGGGTTTTTCAAACCATATGCCAGCGACGCCTGAGCGATCGAGCGCTGAAGCCGCGCCATGTCCACATCACCATAACCGTTCTTTTTGACCCACGGCGTCAGGATGCAGCAGCCCACACCGAGACGCAGACGGTCGGCTTCAACCGCGGCGTTGGCCAGGGGCTGGTACTTCTTCACGGCGTCTACAGCCATTTGCGGATGCAGGACCGTGTCCCGTGCCGCCTTGATGGTGGCCCGGATGAAGCCCTTCACCGCCTCGGGATGCTTCTTGAGGAAGGCCGGCGAAACCGCGATGCCATTGGCGTAGGATTCCATCCCGTTATCGCCATAGAGGAAGCAGCGGATGTCCTGTTCCTTGTAACCGGCCGCCTTGACCGCCAGAACCGTCGAGAAAATGTGACCCGAAATGGCATCCACATCACCGCGCAGAAGCATGGGCTCACGCAGGCGGGGGTCCATGTTCTTCCGAATGACGGTTTTGTGGTCAATGCCGATGGCTTTGGCAAAGGCCGGGAACAATTTGTAGCTGGCGTTGAACACCGGGGCGCCCAGGGTCTTGCCGACAAGCATCTTGGGGCTGGTGATCTTTGATTTCGCCAGAACACAGACCGAGAAAGGCGGTTGCTCATAGAGCATCATCACCGTCTTGATGGCCTTGCCCGGGTTCTTGGCATTGTACTGGATGATGGCGTTGATATCGGCCCATCCCAGATCATGGGTGCCGGAAACCAGTTTGCGGACCGCGTCGGCGGAGCCCTTGCCGGCATCGATCTTCACGTCCAGACCTTCGGCTTTGAAATAGCCCTGATACTGGGCGATGAAGGACGGTCCGTGGGTCGACTGGGGAACCCAATCCAGTGTCAGGCGAACTTTAGTCTGTGCGTTGGCCGTTGCGGCGCCGGCTAACAATCCGGCGGCCACGCCAGCGATTAGAAATTTCCTCAACATGATCCTCTTTCTCCCATGGTGCGTGTTTTATCCAGAGTAACCTATGCAAAAACCATGCCGACAACATCGGCATTTCACACAAATCGATTATTCGTTTGCGACAGTACGGGGAACCGGAGGAATTAGAAAGGCGACCCACACTTTTTTTTGGCAAGTGCCGGTAGAGACCCGGACGGACCGGATACTGCCGCCCCACCTCGTGCCAAACCATCAGGCAGGGAGATTAAAATAGCGGCAGTATCCAGACCGTTGGCAAGACCGTGGAAATTGGGCATGGTCCTCTGCTTCCAACTTTCATGATCCGGCAATCACATGACCACATCGGACGACATCCTGGAAATATTACGCGATCTGATCGCCATTCCCTCGGGCTATCCGCCAGGTGATAGCAGCGCAATCTGCGCCTATGCGGCCGACCGGCTTGGGAAGGCGGGATACGATGTTTCCGTTCTGACAAAGACGGCGCCCATGGACAACGTGGTCGCCCGCATGGGCAGCGGCAAACCCTCCATCGTGTTCAACGCCCACGTGGATACGGTTGCCGTCGCCGATCGGAGCGAATGGCAAACCGACCCCTTCGAGGCGACGCTGGTCGACGGGCGTGTCCACGGTCTTGGCGCGGGCAACTGCAAAGGCTCCATGGCGGTGCAGATCTGGCTCGCCGAAGAGATCGCCCGGCGCGGCGGACCGGTCAGCGGTGAAGTGGTTTTCACTTTTGTGGGTGACGAGGAAACACTGGGACCCAACGGGCTCGCTTTTCTGAGGGAGACCGGAGCGGTCAAACCGGATGTGCTGATCTGCGGCGCCCAGACCCAGCTACAGGCCATCACCGAAGAGCGCGGCGTCATCTGGATCGAGATCACCAGTTCGGGCACAAGCGCCCATGCGGGCGAGCCCCAGAACGGGGACAATGCGATCAACAGAATGATACGCATAATCAATGTGTTAGAAAATAAACTTCAGCCAATTCTTGATAACCGTCAACGGGGTGAATTGCGCTCCACAATGAGCATCGGAATCATAAAGGGCGGCACCAATACCAACGCCGTTCCCAGCGCCTGCCGTATCGAAATCGACCGTCGGCTGATGCCGGAGGAAACCATCGCCGACGCGGTTGCGGAGATCGAAAAGATTGTCGCCGCCGCCGGCGAACCGGCGGGAACGTGGGCAGTCAATCTGCTCACCGGGTCCAAGGGATTTGCATCACCGCCCGACGCGCCCAGCATCGCAGCCTTTCACGCCGCCATCGAAAAAGTCACCGGCGCGGCCACACGCGAAATCGTTGCCATCGGCGCCAGCGACGCGCGGTACTTCGCCGATGACGGCATCGTTCTCATGACCTTCGGACCGGGCCATGCCAAGGATGGTCACAAGGCCAATGAGTTCGTGCCGTTGGACGATCTGGAACCCGCCGCGCGGATACAGCTATCTGTGATCGAGGAGATCCTTGGCTTCACCGACTAAAAGCGCGGCGGTTCGACGATGGCTTCCATGGTCTTGTCGAGATTTTGCGGCGCTGGCGCGGGCATCTTCTGTTTTACCGGTTTGCCCCAGCCCTGTTCGCCCACCAGTTCCCGTTCCTTGACGACCACCCGGCCCCGCACCAGTGTCCAGTCGACAGACGCGGTGGTCTCGAAACCATGCCAGGCGGTGATTTTGCTTTTTGAATGCAAATCCGCATTGTCGATTGTCCGGCCACCGCTCAAATCCGCAATAACGATGTCGGCGTCGGACCCGGCCTGGATGACGCCCTTGTTGGGGTAGCAGCCCCAGGCATGGGCCGGCGCATGGGCCGACCATTGCACATACTGGTTGATGCTCATCCGCCCGCTATTCACCTGGGTGAGCATCACCGGCATCTGGGTTTCCACCCCCGGGAAGCCGCAATCGCATTCCCAGATATTCTCGGCGGCCTTTTCATCGGGCTGATGCGGCGCGTGATCGGTGGCGATCATGTCGATAGTACCGTCGTGCAGCGCCTCCCACAGCGCATCGGCATGACCTGGCTCCCG
>JABJKO010000078.1 GCA_018660305.1 Rhodospirillaceae bacterium | reverse complement strand
CCATCAGGGCCAGCGCGCCGGTGCCGCTGAGAAAGGCGCCGGAACACAGCCCGACCATGGATTCCTCCCGGTTGGCCGGCACATGGGTGAAACGAGAATCCTGTTCGAAAGTGGCGATGGTCTGGGCTATCCAGTCGTCCGGCAGCGTGGTGACCAGCGAAATCCCGCAATCAGCGCAGATATCAGCGATTTCCTGGGCCACGTCGGCCGAATAGCCAGTCTCCGTCGCGCGCTTTGCTGAGCGCGTCGATGCCTCTACCAGATTTTCCAAGATAGCCTCTCTGTTATTTTTTACCCTGCGCCAGAGCTAATCATCGGACCCGGTGCAAGTCAAACCGGTGCTTTCGGGTTAACCGGGCGTAAACGGCCGGAGGCTAGATTTCGCCTCCTAGCCGCGGACATTCGAAAGGGTTGGCGTCACCGCCCACCCTTTGCTATATAGCGGCGGCGCGCGCGGGAAGGCATCACTGGTTCGGGGGCCCGCCGCAGAATACAGAATTTCTATTCCCCGGTAGCTCAGTTGGTAGAGCAGGTGGCTGTTAACCACCTTGTCGCTGGTTCGAGTCCGGCCCGGGGAGCCAATACAGACAGGGGCTTAGCTGGAAACAGCTGAGCCCCTGATTTCGTAAAGCGACCAATAAGTGACCGGGTTGTAATGCCTGTTGCCCTTTAGCAAGGGACGCTAAAAACGCTCCAGCAGCCATCCCTTGCCCTGAAACTGCTCCTGCACGCCGGTGGCGCGGAAAGCATGCCATATGGTGGCGAGGTTGATGGGGATGATCGGTTTTCCCAACTTCTTTTCCAGGGTTGGAAATAGATTGAGCGTGCTTAGATTGGTCCCGGCCTGGACGATGGCGTCAACGCTGTCGTCGTTCAACTGGTTCAACACCAGATCTATGACTTCGCTGGGCGGCGTATGGGCGATGGACGTTGCGGTATCGCACTTCAACCCGATGACTTTGGTAACCTCGTAGCCGGTTTCCTCCAGGAAACGGCGGACCTGTTCGTCGCCCACCGGCTGATAGGGTGTCAGTGCCGCGACCCGTTTAGCGCCGAAGGCCTTCAGGGCTTTATCCAGGGCGTCGGCACCGGTCGTCAGTCCCATATCGGGGCCGATTTGGTCGCGCAGCCGTTGGGTAAACTCGGCATTGCCCTCAAGACCGCCCCAGAAGGTCTCCGCCGACATGCCCATCATGATGTAGCTCGGTTCGCAGGTCATGATATCGCGCATGGCATGGGGAATGGTTTCCCGAATGGCATCGATAAAGGCGAGGAACATGTCGTCGCTTGAGAGATCGGGCTGTTCCACGAAGAAGCGGCCGAAATGCCATGTCAGCCCCTCCGGTACGAGACGCTGGCAATCATATTCAACGGCAATATTGGTGGACGGGATGATAACGCCGATGCGCCCTCGTGATCCGATCCAGGGTTCCTGCGGCTTGGTCTGGGTTTGTGCGATATCCATCGTTTGCTGTCCATTTTGTATCGACATCACGATAGACACTACCCAATATCCGGTACCGCCGAAACAGGCACAGTCGCGGCATTTTGTCTGAGGCCGCACGCCCGCTTCGGGTTTGGTCCGTGACATTGATGGCCGGAAGGTGCTGGGCCCAAGATACTCGTTCGCCTGCCGGGTTGGACATTGCGCGGCGTGCGTACTGAGGGCTTTCCCGGTGTCGGCAGGCTTTACACCAGTTCGGTGAATTAACCGTATTTAGAAGCGAAACCGTCGGTGGGTTTTACAACTCCATCTGACGCTCGACGCCCTTAACCACCACACCCCGCTTAAGAGCCCGCATTAACCCGGTTGGCATGGGAATTGCATGAATATGGGAGCAGTTGTCCAGCGTTGGGGCAAGCCGCGACAAGGAGGATTCGGAACATGTACATTCGGTTATTCGCTTTTGCGATAATTTTAGTTTCTGTGGCTCTTGAACCGCCTAATGTTCAAGCGGCGGTAATTGAAGCGTTTCCTAGCTTTATTAATCAGCGACATAAATCAGACGCTACTTTTCCCCTCGTGCCAGGCACATTGCTAGTCGCCAGCGAATTTCAACCAGCCGTTCCAGATACGTTGCGCGAAACTGCCGGATTCGACATTCACTATGATATCTCTGGATTCTCGCCCCCGATTGAGGCGACGCTTAATTTTACGATTTCTCATTTAGATCCGACCAAGAGGTTTTTAGACGCAACAGCATTTTCCGATGTAATTTCATCTGAGGCTGTCTTTTCCATGGACATCGGAGGATCTGTTGTTAGTGACATAATTGCTGCCAACGTCTTTTCATACTTAGATCGGGCAGTTCGCTCAGGCGCTAGCTTCGTGGGATTCAGATTATCTGGGTCAACAAGTGCGGTAAGCGATACTGGATTTATGTATTTGGATATCCTTCCGACATTACGAATAGAAACTTCGTCTGTCCCCGAACCCACCACCCTCGCAATCCTCAGCTTAGGGCTTGCTGGGCTGGGTGTGACGCGGCGGAGGAAGCGGGTTAACGCTCACACACCGCGACGATGTGGGGAGTATGGCGCATGAAGAACGTTACGCTTTTCGCATTCGCGATTTTAATTTTAATGACACCGAGGTTGGCAAGCAGTTCTGTAATCGACCTCCAAGTTGACCTCAGTGGATTTGTCGGAACCGGGCACACCTCTATCGTCATTAACAATGTTCAAGGCACGTTAGTGGGTAATCCATTGGATACTGATTTTACTCTAAACGTCTCTATTTCAGGGCTTGAACATATAGAAGTTCTTGGTGGTCACGCTGACACATTGGTTGGTGGTATTCGTGTGAATACATTACTTCCCGGCACGGAAGGCGATTTAGGGGTCGGAGGCACTCAGCAGTTCGGGGCATTTTTTGATGATTTTTTTTCACCTGTCGGGATCAAGACGGCTGGAAACATTGATAGCGGGAATGCGGGTGGAGATGCGATACAGTTATTGATGGAGAATCCACCCCTTGGTGGCTCGGTTATTGGTTATTTCGATTCTTGGTCGCAAGAGGCATTTACAAGCGATGTAAGCGGTCTTGTTGACCTGAATCCATCAATATTAGGCATAGTAACAATATCCACTGCGTTTGGCAGCGGAACATTTAATGTGGTTTCTGAGCTTGCCGTTGGTGTCCCCGAGCCCCCCTCCTTCTCCATCCTAGGTATCGGTCTTGCGGGGCTGGCTGCGATGCGGCGTAGTCGGACGGGTGGGCCGTTATTAAGAAGGTGATCCTCGCAATCTTATTTTCGATGATAGCTGACGGTGCTCTCGCCACGGTTATTGACAACCTTGCGATTGACAACGCCGTTGTAGCTTTCGGCGAACAAGCTCCGGCATATTACGCACAGAGCTTTGTCGCAGTAGGAAATTTGGAGACAGTTACATTCCTTGCGGCCTCCGCGAGTGGGCCAGATGACACTGACTTTCGAGTGCTCATAACAGAAACAAATGGTGGAACTGGTGCAGGCATTCACCCGACAAATGTCTTATTTGAAAGCGCAACGCTAACTGTTCCATTTGACCCTACGTTCCCAATTAACCGGCTTGAATTTACTCAGTTTGACATCAATGCCGGTGGTTTGGCCCTCTCACCCGGCACAACATATACTATTGTTTTGGACGCATTTGTTGCTTACGACGGAATTGAAGGATCAGCCGGTAGCGCACAAAATAGAAATTACGCTGATGGGCATTTCTTCCATTATGGCGGCTCTGTCGCAGTTGGAGACCGCACAACACACTTTCTGGACGTAGCAAATTGGGTCGATGGCCGGGTTGACGACGACTTGGCATTTCGACTTGTATTTTCTATCCCCGCACCCACCACGCTCGCACTATTTGGCTTGGGGCTGATTGGTTTAGGCTTTGCGCGTCGGAGACGAACTAGCCGACGTTCGGAATAAATACCGCCATCAATGCTCTATCGCTTCTGTCTTTAGATTGATCAGGTCCTGTTCCGACAGGGCGTCAATCTCGTTACAGGAGAATGAGTTTTCCAACCAAATGCAGATCCAGGATTCTGCTGTGATAGATGCGCGTGGCGCGGCGCGGTTAGTCGTTGAGCGAAAAAATCACGCCGGGTGGCCGATTTTTTCTGTCAGGATTTCCTGAAGCGCGTCAATGACCACTTCGAACCGCCGGTTTTCGGCGATCAGGGCTTCGCTGGCGTTGAACAGATAGCAATCATTGTCGACGCGGCCGATGAAGTACGGCTCGCCGTGGCCATCGAAGACGCACATATACTGCCCGTCATTGTGGATGCTGACCCCCGTCGCCCGGCCCTCACGGATGAGATCATAGGCCAGCGCATGGATGGTGTCGCATTCCTCCTGGGTCAGGCCCCAGACCGGAATGGTTCGCTTCTTCGGGAAAGGCAGGATGGTGGCCACTATATTCGGTCCCGGTCAGGAAATCATGCCCTCGAAAGGGCTTGTATGAAGAGTCGGTCATCTTGGTTAGGAAGGGCTTAACGGCGCGGCAAAAGAAAAGAAGAGAACGGCTGGCTCCCCTTCCCTCTCCCCTCCCTTGACACCGCCTGCCTCCCGGGCGACGCTCCCTCAGGGGAAGACGTGATTATGACCGATAGTGCCATATTGGCCGTCGAGAGGCTGGTAGCCGAACTGGGCTACGACGCCGTTATCGACGCCCTTGTCAGCGAGGCGGAAACCGCCCCGGAGGACCAGCTCGACACCATCGAGGCCCTTCTTGATGCCGTGATGGCCGGGCTCGTCGCCGAGGCGGCGGAAACACCACCGGTCCCCCTTCAGTAAAAAACTTCCATAAAATATGGGGATGACAGGGGGCACATTCTTGAAATCGAGTTGTCTCACATGGTCGATGCGTTGTTTCGCCAACCATTAGCGCAAATCAAAACCATTAGGAGGGAAGGATGAGGAAACAAACCACACTTTCACGCCGTAAGGTTCTCGCCGGAACAGCCGCCCTTGGCGCCGGCGCTCTGGCTGCGCCCGCCATCGCCACCGCTGCCGGCAAGACCACAACCTGGAAAATCCAGACATCCTGGCCCGGCGGTATCGGGCTTGAGACGTTCAAGGCATGGTGCAACAGCATCAAGGAAAAGACCGACGGCGAACTGGAACTCAAGCCGTTCGGCGCCAAGGACGTGGTGGGAGACTTCCAGCTTTTCGACGCGGTGAAAAACGGCGTGCTGGAAGCCATGAACCCGTTCACGCTCTATTGGGCCGGCCGCATGCCGGCCTCGGTGTTCCTGAGTTCCTATCCGCTGGGACCCCGTAATCCGCACGAATGGGATGTATTCTACTATGGCCTCGGCGGGCTGGAGATTACCCGCGAGCTGTTCGCCAAACAGGGGCTTTACTATGTCGGCCCCATCCATCACGGACCGAATATCATCCACTCCAAGACTCCGATCCGCTCCATAGAGGATTTCCGGGGCCGTAAGATGCGCCTGCCGGGTGGCATGGTGGCGGAGGTCTTTCAGGCCGCCGGCGCCAAGACGACCCTGCTGCCAGGATCGGAAATCTTCCCGGCGTTGGAAAAAGGCACCATCGATGTCGCCGATTACGTGGGCCCGGCGATCAACTACTCGCTGGGCTTCCATCAGGTGACCAAATACATCTCCATGGGCCCGCCCGGCTTCATGTCACTCTACCAGCCGGTCGATCTGATGGATCTCACGGTCAGCATGAAGGCCTGGAACAAGCTGTCGTCGCGGATGAAAAAGTTCGTGGAAAGCGAAGTGCATGTCTATTCCGATCTGCATCACGCCGCCATCCAGAAAGCCGATCAGGATGCCTGGGTGAAATTCGAAAAGGCCGGCACCATCGTCACAAGGCTTGGCGACACCGATGTGGAGAAATTCACCAAGCTGGCCGTGCCCATCTGGTACAAATGGGCCAGGAAGGACAAGGACGCGGCGCGGGTCTTCAAGATCCAGCTCGACTACATGATGTCGGGCAGCCTCGGCTACGTGACACCGGCCATGATCAAGGGTCAGTCCCTGTAAGAGTCCTGGCTGGCTGTAATTGCAGCGGGGGAGGATGGTGCGCCATCCTCCCTTGCGGCAGCCTTTTATACAGTCGCCCCGCCCGTGACGGAGTGATCGCTTGCCCAACCTGACATTCGTGCTGCCCCACTGGCTTTACTGGTCGGGGCTGGCGCTGTTTCCCCTCTTCGCCATGTTCATGGTGCGCCGGGCGCAGCGGACGCAGCCTAAAAGCGCGATCTCCCCCGCCCTCGCCTATCTGTTCCTGCTGACCGGCGGCTTTGTCGGGATCCACCGTTTCTATGTGCGGAGCTGGCCCGGCATCCTTTATTGGCCGCTGTTTGGCGGCATTCTGTACGCCAACGTGCAGTTTCGACTGGCCCGCGATGCCCTGTCGCGGGTTCGCAGCGACCTCAAGAGCGCCGAGTTCGAAGTCGAGCATTTCACCAAGCAACTCAAGGACGGCATAGAGTCTGCCCAGGCGAAACTGGAGGCCGCGCAAAATGCCCTGCGATCGGCCCGAAGCGTGCTGGACGATAGTGCCAGCGCGGTGAGCAACTGGGATTCCGCGGCCATGGGGCTGGCCATCGCCATCGCCCTGCTGCTGATCTACGACGCCTTTGTCCTGCCCGGCCTGACCCGCGCCTGCGCGGCACGGGAACCCTATAAATCCGACCCCGGCCCACCGGTCTTTCGGGCCGCGCAAGAAAACGGTGGACCCGACGGCATTCCAGGAGGCGCGCTCGGCGCGCCGGTCAGGCGCATCATCGGGACCATCAGCGGCTGGATCGGTCACTATGTGGCCTATTGGTCGGTCATCGCGGTCTTTGTCTATTACTACGAGGTCATGGCCCGCTATGTGTTCAATTCGCCGACCAACTGGGCCCATGAGAGCATGTTTCTCATGTTCGGCATGCAGTACCTGCTGTGCGGCGCCTTCGCCTACCGCGAGGATGCCCATGTGCGGGTCGACGTGATCTACGTCATGCTGTCGGGTCGTGCCAAGGCCATCATGAATGTCATTACCTCGGTGTTTTTCTTTATCTTCTCGGTGACCCTCCTGTGGACCGGCTGGATCTTCGCGCGCGATTCCATCGGCGTCTGGGAAGTCTCCTTCACCGAGTGGGCCATCCAGTACTGGCCGGTGAAGATGACCATTTCCATCGGCGCCACGCTCATCCTGTTGCAGGGGCTGGCCCGGCTGCTCAAGGACGTTAGCTTCCTTATGGATCGGGAGAGCTGACCCATGGGGCTTGAAATCGGTATCGGATGGCTGACCATCCTCATGTTCGGCTCCCTCGCCATGCTGCTGATGGCGGGGCTTCCGCTGGCCTTCGTCACCGGAGGGCTGGGCTGCGTCTTCCTGTTCCTTTTTGGCGATATGCAGATGCTCAATATTCTGCCATCGCGCATCTTCCCCTTCATGACCGATTACCAGCTATCGGCCATCCCGTTGTTTATCTTCATGGCGGCCATGCTGGAGCGCGCCGGGTTGATCGAAGAGCTGTTCGATGTGGTCTATAAGCTACTCGGCGGTCTGCGCGGCGGTCTCGCCTCGGCGACGATAATTTCTTCCACCATTCTCGCCGCCATGGTCGGCGTCATCGGCGCCGCCGAAGTCACCATGGGGATCATCGCGCTGCCCGCCATGCTCAAGCGCGGTTACGACCAGTCGCTGGCCTGCGGATCCATCCTCGCCGGTGGAACCCTGGGGATCCTGATCCCCCCCTCGATCCTGGCCATCATTTTCGCGGTCGTCGCGCAACAATCGGTGGGCGAATTGTTCGTCGGCGCGGTCGTCCCCGGCCTGCTGCTTTCGGGCATCTATATCCTCTATGTCACCGCCCGCAGCTATATCGACCCGAAGGCCGGCCCCGCCCTGCCCATCGATGAACGGGTGGATTTCCGTGAAAAAATCCGTCTGCTGCGTGGCATCATCGCACCGCTCATCCTGGTCGCGCTGGTTCTCGGTGTGATCTTTACCGGTGTCGCCACGCCGGTTGAAGCGGCCGGCATCGGGACATTCGGCGCGCTGGTGGTCGCCGGTTTGCACCGCCGTCTCACTTGGCCGGGACTTCAGGAGGCGGCCATCACAACGCTTAAGGCCTCGGCCATGGTGTTGTGGATCATCTTCGGCGCCAGCATTTTCGTCGGATTCTATATCGTCAATGGCGGACAGGCCTTCGTCACCGAGATGCTGGTGGGTAGCGGGTTCGGCCCCTACGGCATTCTTCTGATCATGATGTTCATCCTGATCATCCTCGGCATGTTTCTCGACTGGGTCGGCATTCTGCTGTTGGCCGTTCCCATCTTCGTGCCCCTGATGAAAACGCTGAGCTTTGACGGGTTGCTCGGGCTGCCCGGAGTCGCGCCGGCCGATGTCGCGCTGTGGTTCGGGGTCGTCTACATGGTCAACATGCAGATGTCGTTTCTCAGCCCGCCCTTCGGCTATGCGCTGTTCTATCTGAAGAGCGTCGCGCCGCCGGAGATCAAGATGTCCACCATCTTCAAATCCGCCCTGCCGTTCCTGTTTCTGCAGGCCGTCGGGCTCGGATTATGCATCCTGTTCCCCAACCTCATTCTATGGCTGCCAAAGCTGGTCTATGGCTGATGCCTGAAATGGCGGCGTGAAACCATCAAAGCGATCAGTCCCCCCACCATGGCGAGGGTGGCGTCCTTCTGCGCATCGAAGACATCGCCCTGGGTCCCGAGATAGGCCATCGCCGCCTCGGGGCTGACAATAATTGCCACCCCCCATTCCATGGATTCATAAACAGCGCTGGAGGCGGCAATAATGGAAAAGGTGGCGAAGGCACTTAGTCCGCGACCTGCTCCGCTGTACCGCGCCAATGTTTCACGCACGGGATAGGCCAGAAGAAGCCCGAAACCGAAATGTACCAGACGGTCAAAGTGGTTACGGTCCTGCGACAGGATATCCTGCAGCCATAGACCTACCGGTACCTTGGAATAGGTATAGTGCGACCCTAATAAATGCAGCAGCAGGAATATCAGGATCAGCAGATAGGAAAGCTCCGATAACGGGCGGGAGCGATAGAAACGAACAAGGATCCCCGCGCCCACGAAGACCAGCAAATTTTCGAGAAACCAGTCCAGGCGGTTTTCCGGCGCGATGGCGGCGGCCAGCCAGGCAACCGCAAACACGACCAACATGCCCTGCAAAACCCGGTTTCTCTTAAATCCGACGAATATTCGGCTCGCTGCATTGGTCATCATATTGAGTCTGGAATAGCACATTTAACCGCCGAATCCCGGCGTTTTTGTCGCTAAGGCAAATTAAAGATTTCGACTGTATTTAGGGTTACTTCAGGCGGGGCGTATAGCGTCTCGTCAAGGTTTCGTTTACCAGTAAGGGCCGTCGTCATGGCACGTCTCACAATCCTTCAGGCCTCTCAGCAAGGTTTTGGCAGCACCCTGACCATCCATCGCCATATTAAGGATGGCACGCTGCCGGTCTATGAAGATGGCGACACCAAACTGCTCGACGTGGACGATTTGATCGCTGTTTTCGGCGAACCCGGCATTGCCGCCAGCGATACGGTTGCGCCCGCGGCCAATGGCCATGTGGACATTCATGAATTCAACCGGCTCCGGACCGAGCTCGACCAGAAGAACAAAAAGAACATGTGGCTGGCGGCCGACCTCGCCGAAGTGGTCCGCGAACTGAAGGAAAAGGAAGCCAGCTTCGAGAAAGAACGCAATCGTTTATTGACCGTGCTGGAACAGGCCCAGGCGCTGCTCCTGCGGGAATCCGGTAAGGACGGCAAGCTCAAGGCGGCCATGGAGCAGGCCGGCACCGCAACGCCCCCCGACGAAATAGACGGGACCGACACGGATAATTCCCCCGAGAGCTTCTTAAATCCGCCTATAGAAACCGCGCCGGAAGCCACGGAAGAGCCTGACGTCAGCATTGAGTTCGGGGCCGACATCGATATTGGCGGGCAAACGATCGTTCCCGACCAGCAAAGCCTCGATGATCTTCTGCCGAAACTCGGCATTCCCGCCCCCGGCATCGAAGCCGAAAATGAGGCGGCACCCATGGACAATGCGGACAGCATCGATACGGCTATGCCCGACGCGGAGACCGGACTCGATATGCCGCAGCCCGCCGCCAGCGAAACCAAGCCGGACGTCAACCCCATGATGCCGCCGCTCGACGATCCCAATGCGGAGCCCAGGAAAAGCCGTTCCATCGGCGCCACCACATGGGCCCTGCTGATCATGATGATCGGCGGCGGATTCGTCTTTTTCGAATATCGCACGAAGGTGATTGCCGGCCTGACCAAACTGGGCAAGCTCATCAGCGGGTTTTAACCGCGCAACCGTTGCACCCCTTGCCCTCTCATGGAATGGCAATTGGTGAAATACCTGTTTGTCGGACATCGTTTGCAGTGTAAAACCCCGCAACGTCGCACCCGCACGATCGCAATCCCATACCCTCAGGTAATGCCATGACAATCGATCTGGAAATTCTCGCCAATCATGATCTCAGCGATGACTGTACCGTCTGCCGGACGCAGGATGTCATCTCGATGGCTCTGATTCCCGCGGCCGCCGCCTGGGAACTGGCCAACGAGCTACCGCGGTTTTCCATCGCGCTTCACGGCGCGGCGCATTTGCTGGGGGTCATGCTGGAAGAAGGCGTGCCACGCAGCGAACTGGAAGGGGCGCTGTCCGCCCTGCTCGATGATATCGAGGCAGGCATCAGTGAAGACACCATGATGGGCGGTCCGCCCCAAGGAAGCGCGTAAACCGGAAGCGCTTAAGCCGGCATCATTCAGGCCGGGATCTCCGGCCACAAACCAAATTCCTGCAGAAACCGGGTCGCGATGGCGTCAAACGCCGCGGGCTCTTCAAGACAGCAGAGATGCCCGGCATTCTCGATAATCTCGTGACGCGCGCCGTCGATCAGCGCGGCGGTTTTCCTGCCCCCTTCGAGGGAATTGTCGTGAATGCCGTTGACGATCTGCACCGGCACTTTGATGGCCGACACCTGCTTGGCCAGTTCCACACCGTCGAAACTGTGAAACAAACTGGAGAGGGCCGGGCCGGACAGGGTGTATGAATCCTCCAGGATCACCTGGCTCAGATAGCGCCCGCGCGGGGTTTCGGAAAAGCCCGGTGCAAACAGCTCGGCCAGATGTTCGGCGCGGTAAGCAGGGATATCGCCGCCGAGATACCCCTCGGCGCGGCCATCATAGGAACTACCGCGGAACGAATTGCCGCCCACATGGATCAGCGCCTGAAACAGATCGGGACGGTCAATTCCGATCTTGAAGGCTGTTTTGGATCCCATGCTGGCGCCCGCCAGTATCCCGCTTGTCACACCTTCCTGTTCGCAGACCGCATAGACATCCTCGGCGAGTTCCTCGAACCCGTAGGGCGTCTCCGGCTTGTCGGTCCTGCCATAGCCCCGCATGTCCGTGGCAATAACCCGAAACCGCCGCGAGAAGGCGGCGATCTGATACATCCACATACGGTGATCGCACGGGTTGGCGTGCAGCATTACGAAATCGGGCCCCTCGCCCGTCACCTCGTAATAGGTCCTGACCCCCTTGTTCTCAGCGAATGGCATAGTCGCCTCCTTCCCGCCCGCACGTGAATGCTAACGTTACCGGTGGCGCCGGATCAAGGCTTGGCGACGCGACAGTTCAATACTGGGCGAGAAGATAGTTGACCAGATCCGTTGTCGTCACGATGCCCATCAATTTGCCGTCACCGTCAACCACGGGCAGGGAATGGTGGGTTCCCGTACTCAGCGCTTCGGCGGCGGATCGAATACTGTCGTCAGGTTTGACCGTAACCAGGTCGGTCGACATGACCTTATCGATGGAGAATTGCGAATCAAGATATTCCTTATTGTCGGAATCAGGCGTTCCGTATGCATCGAGGCTTAGCTTGATTATGTCGGTCGAGCTTATGAGCCCCACAAGGACCTTGCCGTCCACGACCGGCACATGATGAATTCGGTTTTCCGCCAGTAATTCATAGACTTCACTTACTTTTTGGGCGCCGTGAACGGTCAGCAATTCGCTCGACATGATGTGGGATACAGGTTCGTTGTGTCGCATATTCTCTCCTTCGGGGCGTCGTGGCCGGATAATATTGCAGCATCAAAATACCAGCCCCCTTCCTCGCCTCCCTTGACCTGTATCAAGTCGATTTTCCAGTTTCTGACATAAGTTGCGGCGATCGGTGCCTCAGGCGGTGACACCCTGGAGCCCATGCCCACAACACATCGGAGATTCGCCCTCATGTCCCTGTCGAATAGCGATAAATCCCTGCCGGCCCGGCCGGTCACCATGGCGCTCGCCCTGATGTTGGGAATTGTCCTGGTCCCCGTTCCGAGTCTGGCCCAATCCACTGACGGCCCCGGCATGATGGAACCGCCCCGAATGTCCATGGTCATGCCGACGATCGACGCCAAACGAGGGCGCCGGTTATTCGTCAGCAAAGGCTGTTTCATTTGTCATTCGGTCAAAGGGGTTGGCGGAAAGGCCGCCCCGGCCCTCGACGCGAACCCGCGATCCAAGAGCATTGATGTGATCGGATTCATCGCGCGGCTATGGCGGGGAGCGCCGATCATGTTTGAGCTTCAATCCATGGAGTTGGGTTATCGCATCGAATTCACGGCCAATGAGTTCGCCGATCTAGCAGGCTTTGTCGGTGATACCAAGGCACAGGAGGGTTTCTCTCTAAGCGAAATTCCAGAGCTCGTCCGGGAGTGGAAGCTCGATGAAGCCTGGTGGAAGAATCCAGGGGTGGAAGACTGGCGCTCCATGCTCCCGAAGGAATTTCCCCATATGGAAGGCAACAAATCCAGGAAACCCTGACCTCTTGCCGGCATGGCCTATGGAATCGGGTCGGCAAAATTTGTCCTGCGGACTGCGCAAGAAAATACCCCTGCCGGTAACGGGTCGAATTTTACTCGCCGCCGGCACCCGCCTGCATGGTTGCGCGGGAGCCGCGGTTGGTCAGATAGTCCTTGCCAAGCAGGGCGGCGCCAATGGCGGCGCCCAAACTATTAACCAGCAGGCCGTGGGGTATGGCGTCGGCGGGCAGCAGGAGAAGAATACCCGCGACAAAGAACAGGATGCGGGAAATCATGCCGAGCGGGCCGAACATATAGCCGATCAGCCCACAGGACGCGATCCAGACTCCCAGTACGGCCGTCAGGGCACCCGAAGCGATCGCAAAGGCTGATCCCTGCCAGAGTAATGCGGGTGACAGGACGAAGACGAACGGGATCACATAGGCGATCCAGCCCAGCCGCACCGCGGTGAAGCCCGTCTCCATGGGTTTAGCGCCCGATAGCGAGGCGGCGGCAAAGGCCGCGATGGCCACCGGCGGCGTTATCATGGACATGAGGCCGAAATAGAGCACGAACATATGGGCCGCGATGGGATTGATGCCAAGCTTGACCAGAGACGGTGCGATCATGGTGGCGAGCAGCAGGTAAATGGCCGATGTGGGCATGCCCATGCCGAGGAGAATGGAGACGATGGCTGTCAGGACCAGCAGCAGGAAAATACTGTCCTCACCGACCGACGCCAGGATGAGCGTGAGAGCCTGTCCCAATCCGGTACGGTCGAGGATCGAAATAATCAGCCCCGCCATGGCGCCAATGGTAATGATATCCGCCGATGACTTACCGCAGCCAGCAATGGAATCCCAAAGCTGCGCCGGCGTAATCCGCTTCCCCTTATAGCCAAAGACGATACTCACGACCGCGACCGAAATCGCCGCCCAGAAGGCGGCTTCCTGCGGTGGAAGATTAAGGGAGAACAAGGTGTAAACCAGGAGAACGTAGGGCAGCATAAAGAACCACCCCTCCTTCATGACCCGGCCGATGGCAGGAATCCGGTCCTTGGGAAGTGGCGCGATCTTATTCTTGGCCGCTTCCAGGTCCACCTGCACGAAAACCGCAAGGTAATAGAGCCCCGCCGGTATCAGCGCCGCCAGGATAATTTCCGTATAATCGAGCTCCAGAATTTCCGCCATCAGGAAGGCTGCCGCCCCCATGATGGGTGGCATGATTTGCCCGCCGGTTGATGCGACAGCTTCGATGGCGCCGGCGCTTTTGCGGTCGTAACCGGCCTGTTGCATGAGCGGGATGGTAATCACCCCGGTGGAGGCCACATTGGCCACGGCGGACCCGGAAATCGACCCGAAGAAACCCGAAGCAACCACCGCGATTTTGGCAGAGCCGCCACGCGACCGCCCCATGAGGGCTGCCGCAAGGTCAGTAAACCATTCCGATGCGCCGGTATGGAGAAGCAGCTGCCCCATCCAAATAAACAGCACGACCGTCAGGACGATAATCTTCAACGGCAAGCCGAACAGCGACGCATTATTGGTGCCGAGTTCCGCGACCAGGCGGCAGGGTTCCTGTTCGACGCCCTTGAGCATTTCACCGGGGACAAAATGGCCGACAAAGGCATAGACGACAAAGAAGGAGAAGATAATCGTCAGGCTCCACCCGGCGGTTCGGCGTAGCGCCTCCCAAATCAGTGGCAGAAAAATGGCGCTGATCCAGAACATGGTGGGACGCATTTCGAACGGGTTATTTTCGATATCGCTGTAGTTGAAGAGAAGAAAGACAGCCGCACCGAAACCGAGCCCCGCCAGGGCCGCGTCGTACCAGGGGATCGACAGCCGTTCCTTGCTGTCATTTGCGGGAAAGCGGATAAAGACAATGGCAAGGGTCAGACCTAAGCAGGCGACCATTGCGTGTTCGTCGAACCACTCAAACCCGAGCTTCAGCCACAACTCGATGGCCCAAGTCACGGCAATGATGGTGATGATCGATCCGAGCCCCAAAGTCGCCAGCCTGACGAACGGGGATTCTTTCCTCTGCGCCAGAAGGGCGGCGCCCTTTTTATTTTCTGGCGCCTGTTCGGTCGCTGACGTCTCTACCACGTCTAACTCTCCGCTGAATTTTTATATCGTTGGTCAAATTTCTTATTTACAAAAAACGCCCGCGCCTCAATGGGACGCGAGCGCTTCTCATTTAGTTAGGTCATAGACCTGATCGCTTAGCGGGACCAGAGACCAGCTTCCTTGTAATACTTCACCGCACCAGGATGGTAGGCGAAGCCTTGATCCTTTTGCATACGCTTGCTGTCCCTATAGGACCGCCACAACGGACCGCCTTCCTTGAGCTGCTTGGCCTGCTTGTGCATGACCTTGGCAACCTTGTAGGCAACATCGTTGGACAAACCCTTGTGAGTCCAGAGCAGGTAGTCATAGCTGACAAAGTTGGTCGGCTCGATGACGCCGGTCAGACCCTTGGCCGGCTGAATGATGGCCCACTCGGATTTCGGGAACCATTTTTGCATTTTCTTCAGCGAAGTTGACCCTGTCGGGAAGGAAATATGGCGAATGCCGCCCGTGATCTTGGCGTTCATCTGCTTCACGAAACCGGACCCAGCGGCCGCGATGGCCCAGTCGATTTTGCCGGCCATGAAGGCACGCCAATGCTGGACCAGCCCGACCATGGGCACCGACTCGATGTCTTTCACCGTCAAGTCTGCGGTCGCCAGCGATCCGCCGAAAATGTGAACGAACAGCGGGGCGCCCTTGAAGCCGGTGGGCATGCGCGTGCCTTTTAGCTGCGATACTTTGGTGATACCCGATTTAAGCGGCACGACCGGGCTCACGATGAATTTCATCATGGTGGTCATAAGCCGTAGATTTTTATAATTCTTGCCCTTGGAGAGACCGGTTCCGGTCTGCGCCATGTAATACTGAGAAATGTTCGAAATACCGAAGCCCAGCTCGCCGGCGTTGACCACCGGAATGTATTGCTGCGTGCCGCCCATGGTCTGCTTGCGCATCTGGACACCGGGGGCATGTTCGGAAACCGCTTTGGAAATGGTCGCGGTGATCTGCGATACCGCGCCCGCCTTGGTGGATCCGATCGCAAATGTCTGCGCCGACGCGGCCGACGCAAAGGCAACGCCCGCGGCAGTCGCCAGCGCAAAATTAATATACTTCATTGGTAATTCTCCCAAAATATTAGGCGTGTTTCTGTTGATAATAGGCATTGTACCTATCACAGCACCCCCCATGAGTCGATTGAGAGAATGGGGCGGATTTCCGCGAACTGATGCGCTATTACCCCCGCCCGTACCCGCCTTCGAATGACTGCATGTGAGGCGACAGCTCGACCCAGGGCTGCTTGCCGGCGGTGTAGATATTCCACTTCGGCTGGACCAGGGCCGGATCGTCCAGCGTACCGGCCATCACCACCATGAAATCCGGCGTGACATCGTAAAATGCCGAAATGGACGATCCGCAATTTTTGCAGAATCCCCGCTCGACCGATTGGCCGCTACCGCCTTTATGGGTAAAGCGCGCCAGGGAGTCTCCCGTAAAAGACACGTTTTCCTTCTTGAAAATCATCAGGGTGGCAAAGGCACTTCCTGAATGAAGCTGGCAGTCACGGCAATGACAGCTTCCCATCATCAGCGGCGCCTCGATGCATTCATAACGCACGTCGCCGCATAAACAGCCGCCGGTTGCGTAGGATGTCATTGGATGTCTCCTCTGTTTGCCAACCGCATTTTAGAACAATTAGCGGGCCGGTTTCCGCGACAAAATGTCTCCCAACTGGACAGACTCCGCCCTCTCTTTCATACTTCCCGAAAGACCGGCCTCTGGAAGGAAGAAGAATGGCGCTGACGACCCAGGATGTGCTCGACCGCATCGATGAAATCCACAAGGAAATGCCCATGTACGGCCATCCGCTATGGACCGGCATGGTCGAAGGCAAATGGAATTGGGAGCAGTCCCGCTATGTGTGCCAGCAGCATGGCGGCATTCCGCTGCACAATCACAATTACCACGGCAATCTCTATACCAATTGCCCCGATCCCGTGTGGCGCGAGATGATCGCCGAGGTGGCCTATGAAGAGGCCACCGGCCGCCTCATGTCCGATGGCGTGTCGCATCACCGGCTCTACCTGAACTACGCCAAGGGCATGGGGCTGGAGCCCGAGGAAATGTACGATCCGCCCTATTGCGGCGGGGTGGTCGCGTTCCAGGCCTATTTCACGCTGATCTGTTCGAAAAACTTTCTCGAGGGCGTCGCCGCCCACATGCTGGCCGGCGAAGCGGCCATCCCCGGTCTCTACATCCAGATCGCCCGCAAATTACAGGAACAGTTCGACCTCAGCGACGAAGCCGTCGCCTATTGGGTCATCCATGACAGCGCCGACGAGGAACATTCCGGCGTGGGGTTCAAACTGCTCGACCAGTTCGCCAAGACCGAGGACGACCGCAAGCTGGTGCTCAAGACCGTCCAGCAGATGATCGATATCCAGCACCTGATGTATGACGACATCTACAAGCACGCCATCGCCATCGGGGAGAAAACCGCGGCGGCGTAAGCGCTACCTGACCGCAGCATGACTCTTGTCGCAACCAAACTGCCGCTTAACTGCGAGGCGGATTATTATCCGGATTTCATGTCAAAAGCGGACAGCGACGCGCTGTTCCGCTCCATCCACAGCGGCTATTCCCTAAGCCCAAGAATTTTCAAAACCGCGACCGGAGAAGACTTCCAGCAGGATTTCGGCGCCATGATGTTCGTCGACCAGAAATTGACAGACGAGTTTTCCGAAGAAATCTGGGGGGGGGAATTGTCGCTTTTCCGCCCCTGCTTGCGGATTTACGCGCTTCAAATTGAAGACACCACCCATCGCGAACTCCCCGTCTGCCGATGCATTTATTACGAGGATGGAAGCGTCGGCGCCGATTACCATGCGGATCTGCCTGCTTATGGCAATCTCTCCTGTATTGCATCGATCAGCCTGGGGAGGAACGGGAATTCGCGTTCCGTAGCCTTGAGAACGAAGACGATATCTACCGCCTCGACCTGAAATCGGGGAGCCTTTTGGTGATGGGAAAAGGATGTCAGGAAAATTATCAACATGCTCTTCCCTACAACGACGAATATAAGAACCCCCGAATCAATTTGACCTTTCGTCCCTTTGGTTGGAACGAGGCACTTCGGACTGGCTAAGACGGAGGCCGGGAACGCCGAGCGTCTCATAGCCCAATGCGTAGGAGCCCCCCGGGGTCAGGGGCGGTGGATCGACCAGCGGCTCGGGAAAGGTCAAGCCGCTCGCATAATCGCCAAGGGCAAAATTGCCGAACGTTGTAATTTCCGTCAGGACGCGCAGGGCTAATCCAGGTGGCAACGGGTCAGGAAGCTGGATCGCCGGCAGCGGAATAGTCCCGGTTTCCGTTATCCCATAATCCGCCGCCACCGATTTCGTCAGCGAAAACACGCGATCTATGAAAATTCTGTCCGGCGCCGCGCTATCACCCAAGACCGGCGTTATGTCCGTAATTGAATCACCGCTGAGATCGAAATATTCCCCTAGGCGATCCCTGCTCTGTTCCGCCCGTTCCTGTTCTGCTTCCGGGCACATCAGACACAGGCTCAAATCGATCCGCTCGGGCACCAGAAAGCCGTCCGAACGCAGATGGTTGGCAATCATCTGGGTAACGGCGACCTGAGGTTCCGTGATCAAGCCGCGCTCCATCACCTCGGCGACGGCGATATGGTATTTCTTCCCGCCCGGTGGTTGCCATTGCGTCGCATCAGCCTGGATGGTTGCCTCGATGTACGGCTCTAATCCCAATACGGAAATGATCTGGGCCTGACACGCAAGCGCCGCCGGATGTATGTCGATCAGCGTAAACCGCACCTCATCGGAGCCGAAAAAGGGCGTTTGCAACAGAGCCAGGGGGGCGAACGGACCGGTGCCGGCATACAGCACCTCTATGCGCTCCCCGGGATACTGTTCCTGCGCCGCCTTGATCGCATCGCGAACACCGCCGGCAAATGCCCGTGTCCGCAAATCGTCCAGCAAGCACGTTGCCGCGGAGAACGGATTAATCGCCATGCCGGCCGCTAACCGTGTCTCCTGCTGCCAGGTAAAGGCTTCCGGCCCCACGATATCCTGCGGCCGCCCACCAATGTCGTTAAACAAGGCGTAGAGATCGAGTGCCGCCTGATAAAACTCGTCAGGATCGCCATCCTCGGCCAGCAAACACGTGGCGAGCGAGCCAAACTCTTCCCGCATTTGAGAAATGTAGCCATCAATCGGCGCCAACGGCAAGGCCGGTGGCGTTACTGGAACCGTGGGCGCCTTCGGCCCGCTTCCGTGGCCAGCCTCCTGGTCCCCTCTCCCTGCCATCGCATTTGCTCCCTACGGGCGGGTGTCCCATAAAACCCGCCCCGGAACAATCATGCCCCGGGGCCGACCAAACTCAAAATGCCTTGTGGTGTCAGGCGGTCACGGCGTCGGCGTAATTAACCGGCGTCTGCTGCAGATTGGCGAAGGGATGAGCATCGCCGAACATATCCATTGCGGTGAACCGGGCCTCGGGGCCGACACAGGAAATAAAGCGGAGAACGCCCCTCTTTCACGGGGTGACACGCTTGTGTGTTTTGGAAAAGACAAGCCCCACGAGCGCTTAGAAGATTTCTTAATCGCGCAAAACACAATATCTGGTCATTGAAAATCGGCTCTTTTTTTGGCGAAATACGGCTGTCTTAACCACTCCTCAACCATAGAGGTGCTTATTTTCTCCGGTTGTAGTGGGGACGGACGAACATGCAATTTATCTGCGACGCGCCGGACAGAAAAAGCTGGTTCCGCATTGAAACCGAATTTGAGGCCGATCAGGAATCTGCCCTGATGGATCACGGCGTCGATAAGCATTTCCGGCGCGCGCGGGAATGCGCCATCCAGACCTACAAGCCAACCGGCACCCATTTCGTCGAACAGAATATCGGGCTCGAGGCCCATGTGGGACAGGATATGCCGGTGTTTCTGACCCTGCGCGATGGCGATGGAAACGGGCTGGCAACCGCCATGCTGCCGCCGGGTGGTAAGGAAAAGGCAGTCTTCCGCAAAATCATCGTGGGTCACGGCAATAGCGACCCCTTTCCCGAGCACCAGGCCGCGATCGACGCGCTCGGCAAATTTTTCGGGATCACCGTGGACAAGGATGTCTGCTATCCCTACAGCCGACGCGCAGAAACGGCGATGGCGGATTAGAGCCCTATAGAACTCTAAGCGTTCTTCTTTTCAGCCTCTTCCACCTCCGCCGCCGTTTTACCCCACAGCGGCGGATCCTTGAGGTATTCCTCTTCTTCCGGTGTGTTCTGGCGCCCCACCACGGCATTGCGGTGGGGAAAACGGCCGAACCGTTTAATCGCCTCATGATGCCCAATGGCCGATTTCATGGATTCCTCATTGTCGAGAGACATATAGAGTTCCAGCGCCCGTTCCTGGTCGGCCAGCTCTTCGCTGTGCTCGAACGGCAGATAGGCGAACGTCTTGGGCCACCTGGAAAAGATCTGGTCATAACCACACGCGAGAGCATGGCGCGCTACATCGCGGGCCTTGGGATCAGACGCAAACGCCCTGGCCGTGCCGCGAAAAATATTCCGGGGAAACTGGTCCAGCGCGATGATCAGGGTGAGGCAGTCTTCGGCGCTTTCCATAAGATGATCCAGATCACCGGCCGCCGCCCGTTCATGGATCGCTGTGTAATTGTCAATCAGGTGCCCGTCGAATTCCGGCGTGGAGCGGAACCACACCTGACGTTTGTCATGGTCGGCGCTCAAATCGGTGGTTTCGAACCAGAAGGTCAGAATGTCCTCGGCGATGGGATCCATTTACTCAAACCTTTGCCCGGATCGCCCAGGCGCGACCCTCGTAGGAGATTGTGCCATCGGCGCTGACCGGCAATGTGTCATCGAGCCGGCCCCGAATGGCGGCAAGCTGGGTGGCGGTCAATGTCCGGCAAAACCGGCCGACATTCTGCTCATTGCCGGTTAGCGGCGCCCAATAGGCATCGACGTTGTCGAATTGCGCGGTAAAGCTGAACAGGCGGGTTTCCACGTTCCGTAGTCCGGCGGCCTCGAAAAACCCGATCATCTCCTCCGGCGCCGCCTTCGCCGTCCGGCGCCGGGTCCGCTCCTCGGATAATTCAGGTAATGCCCCGGCCACCGCCTGCCAGAAATGACGGGTCATGTTGCCCTCATTGCTGAGGTCCCAATCATAAAGCGCGACGCTGCCGCCGGGCTTTGTTACCCGGGCCAGTTCCGCTATGCCCCTGGCCTTGTCGGGAACGAACTTGATACAGAGCGCCGACACCGTGCTGTCGTAGCCCGCGGCCTCAAACGGTAAATCCTGCATGTCGCCGACCCGGAAGGAAATCACCTCATTGAAGGCCTGCGCACACGCAATGTATTTCTCGAGCGGATCAATACCGGTGACATGGGCAGGCGCGCATTGTTCGACAATGGTCTGGCTCAGCACGCCCGTGCCGCAGCCCACATCGAGCCAATCCAGTCCTTCGTCCGGATTAAGCCAATTAAGAAACTGCGGCGCCACATGACGGCTCCACCGCCCCATGAAAGCTTCATAGGCATCGTTGGTTGCCTGAAGAGAGACGGTACCCTCCATCCCGGCTACGCCTGAGCCGACTGGATGGCGGCCCACACCCGTTCCGGGGTCGCAGGCATGCCGAGATTTTTTACGCCCAGCGGCGCCAGCGCGTCGTTGACCGCATTCATCACCGAGGCCAGCGCGCCGACGGTGCCGCCCTCCCCCGCGCCCTTCACGCCGAGCGGGTTTGTCGCGGTGGGAACCGGATGGCTGCCAATGTCGAAGAAGCT